>NZ_JBTNCT010000003.1:0-345801 GCF_054511355.1 Arthrobacter tecti | reverse complement strand
CGGCAGGGCCCCTACTTGAGCGCCAGCGAAAGTTGGGGGGCCGGTAGGCGCTATCGGCAGGGCCCCTACTTGAGCGCCAGCGAAAGTTGGGGGGCCGGTAGGCGCTATCGGCAGGGCCCCTACTTGAGCGCCAGCGAAAGTTGGGGGGCCGGTAGGCGCTATCGGTGGAGGAACGTGGGAACTTTTGTGCAGCTCAGGCGAGCCGATGGCGCCGGAAGCCACCGTAGCTGCACGAATCTAGCCCTACTGGTTGCCGGTCGCCGGCACGAGGCCCTCTAGGACCCGGATGACCCGGTCCTCGAAGCCCTTCCCCTGCGTATCCGTGAGGTTGGCGAGCATCCGCACAACGAACCGCATCAGGACGGGAATAGGCATACCGGTCCGCAAGGCCAGCCGCAGAATTGCCGGCTTGCCGATCAGGGCAGCGAAGACGCGGCCGAGCGTGAAGTGACTTCCCCAGGAATCCCGGATGAAACCCGCGTAACCGGAAAGCACGTTGTCCCGGGCGAGGCCGGGCGCAACGCCCATTGCGCGTTCGATGAACTCGGCGGCGTACCTGGCCGATTCCATCGCGTAGGAAATGCCCTCACCGTTGAACGGCGACACCATCCCGCCGGCATCCCCCAGCAGCAGCAATCCGGGCTGATAGTGCGGCGTCCGGTTGAACCCCATGGGCAGCGCAGCGCCGCGGATCTCGCCCACCTGGTTGTCCTCGGAAAACCCCCATTCGGCCGGCATCCCGGCGGTCCAGTCCCGCAGCACCTGCTTGTAATCGAGCTTGCCGAACGATGCAGAGGAATTCAGGATCCCCAGCCCCACGTTCGATGTGCCATCTCCCACGCCGAACACCCAGCCGTACCCGGGGAGCGGCTTCCCGGTGGCATCCGGCAGCTCAAGCCAGCCTTCCATCCACGGATCCTCGTGACGCGGGCTGTTGAAGTACGTCCGCACGGCCACACCCAGCGGCCGATCATCACGCTTGGCCATGCCGAGGCTCACGGCCGTCCGCGTGGAGTTGCCGTCCGCCGCCAGGACGACGTCGGCCGTGAAGGCCTTCTTCTCGCCGGTACGCCGCCCGTCAGCACCAAGCACATTGACGACGGCGCCGGTCACCCGCCCGGACTTGTCCCGCACCGCTTCGGTGACGGAATGCCCCTCGAGAATCTGTGCGCCGGCCGAGCGCGCGTGCGCGGCCAGCTGCTCATCGAAGCCAAGCCGGGTTCGGACCAGTCCATAAGAGGGGAAGTCGGAAAGCGCGGGCCACGGCAGCTCGACAGTGCGTCCGCCAGCAAGGAGTCGCAGCCCTTTATTGCGCCGCCACCCCAGTTCCTCGCCGTGGGGCAGGCCGAGCAGTTGGATCTCCCGCACCGCCCGTGGCGTGAAGCCATCGCCGCACACCTTCTCACGCGGGAAGAAAGTCTTCTCGACAACAGTGGTTTCGATACCGGCCGCAGCCAGGTAGTACGCAGCGGTGGATCCAGCGGGTCCTGCGCCAATGATGAGGACTGACACTTAGTTGGCAGCCCTACTGCTGCGCCGCCGTCCGCGCGTCTGGGAGGCGGCCGCCGTCGTCGTAATGGTGCCCTCAGGCTTGGTGGCACGGTGTACGGCGACGATGCCGCCGTTGAGGTTGCGGTACGCAACCGAATCCCAGCCGCTCCCGCTGATCCAGGCAGCGAGTTGGTCCTGGTTGGGCCAGGCGCGGATGGATTCAGCGAGGTAGACGTAAGCGTCCGGGTTGGAACTCACCTTCGTGGCGATGGCGGGGAGCGCACGCATGAGGTACTCGGTATACATAGTGCGCCAGAGTGCAACGGTGGGCTGCGAGAACTCGGCGATGACCAGCCTTCCCCCCGGCTTGGTCACGCGCAGCATCTCCTCGAGGGCCCTGGTGGGCTTATCCACGTTGCGCAGGCCGAAGGAGATGGTGCATACGTCGAAGGAATTGTCTGCGAAAGGGAGGTTGGTGGCGTCGCCCGCGATGAAATCGATATCCGGACGGCGGCGCTTGCCTACGCGCAGCATTCCGAGTGAGAAATCACACGCTACGACGTTCACTCCGGCGTCTGCGAACGGCTCGCTGGAGGTTCCCGTTCCGGCCGCGAGGTCCAGCACCCGGTCACCGGGCTTGGCATCGACGGCCTCGACCACGATGCGCCGCCAACGGTGCGTTTGCCCTAGCGAGAGCACGTCATTCACGACGTCGTACTTGGGCGCCACGTCGTCAAACATGGCCGCAACTTCGTCGGGACGCTTATCCAGCGATGCTCGATTCACTTAGTTAGTGTCTCAAACATTGCACTGCACCCCCAATCACGGCAGAAGCGGGCCCGATCCGGACCTGAGCTCGGACGGGAGTACGCTAATGCATCATGAGCAATCCGTCCCCTGCCGCAGTGGCGACGCCGCTGCCCAAGGCGCCGGCGCTCCGCAGCATCACCTTTGAGCGGGGCGATCTCGAGCTCAGCACCGGCCTGCTGGACTACGTGATCCGCAATGACGTGCACACCTGGATCCGTCGTGGGGGTGGCCTGGTTGGCTTCGGTGAGGTTGCCCGGTTCACCACCTCCGGGCCCGGCCGGTTCGCCGAAGGGCAGCAATGGTGGCGCGAGGTGATCGCTGCCGCCGACGTCGTCGATCCGCTTGACCGGCCCGGTAGCGGACTATTGGCTTTCGGTTCGTTCGCCTTCTCCAAAACCTCACGCCACCCCTCGCGCCTGATCGTGCCGCAGATCATCGTGGGCAGCCGGGATGGCAAAAGCTGGCTGACCTACATCACCGACGACGACGGCGCGGAGTTGAGTCCCGCTGCAGCGGAGACGGCTCTGGCCTCCTTCCTGGACGACGTCGAACCCGAGCGGAAGCCCTCTCCGGAAGACCGGCTGGCACCAGGCATCCTCACTGAGGAACAGTGGATGACGGCGGTAAGCCGCGGTGTTGCCCACATCCGTGACGGGGAGCTGAGCAAACTGGTGCTCGCCCGTGATGTAGTGGCTGAACTGGGATCGCCCATCTCAACGGCCCAGGTACTCCGCGAACTCGCCGTGCGGTATTCGGACTGCTGGACCTACTCGGTGGACGGCCTGATCGGTTCAACACCGGAGATGCTCATCAAGGTGGAGGATCAGACGGCGCGCGCACGCGTCCTCGCCGGAACCCTGGACCGTTCCTCGGCCCCGGCGGGTGAAGCCGGGTACGCCGACCGGGTGCTCGCCGGGTCCGAGAAGCAGCAGCACGAGCATGAAATCGCGATCGATTCCCTCACCCGCCAGCTTGAGCCCTTCACCCGCACCATGACCTCACACAGCGAACCTTTCGTGCTGGAACTGCCGAACGTGTGGCACCTCGCCTCTGACGTCACCGCCGAATTGGCGCCCGACGGCGAGGGCCGGGTGCCGTCGTCGTTGGCTCTGGTCGAGGCGCTGCACCCGACTGCGGCCGTGTGCGGCACGCCAACCACGGTGGCCGGCGAGCTGATCCGGGAACTCGAGCACCTGGAGCGCGGACCATATGCGGGGCCGGTGGGCTGGATGGACGCCGTAGGGAACGGCGAGTGGGGGATTGCGTTGCGCGGGGCGGTCGTCGAAACACCGACCCGGGTAAGGATGTATGCGGGCTGCGGGATCGTCGAAGCTTCCCAGCCGACTGCCGAACTGGCCGAGACCTGGAGTAAGTTCCGGCCGATGATCGAGGCGCTGGGCCTTCCCCTCCCATTACGGTATTGAATCTTTTGCAAGGACCGCTTGGTTACCAATAGGCAATACCTGTAGCCTGTGATGCACATCTCCATACAGCTAGAATCGTCCATGACGTTTCTTTACATCCCGTTCAAAGCTGAGGTATTTGCATGTTCTCCAAGATCTCCAAGTCGCTTGCCGTTGTGGCAGCCGGCGCGCTGGCTCTGACCGCGTGCGGCGGCGGAAACGAATCTGAAGGCGGAGCGGAAAACCCGCTCGGCCTGGTCACTCCCGGAAGCCTCACGGTCTGCTCCGATATCCCCTACCCTCCCTTCGAATTCGAGGAGAACGGCGAGTACACCGGCTTCGACATCGATCTGGTGCGGGCAATCGCCGAAGGCATGGAGCTGGAACTCGCAATCGAGGATGTCGCGTTCGAACCTCTGCAGAGCGGGGCTTCATTCGCCGCCAACCAGTGCGACATCGGCGCAAGCGCGATCACCATCAATGAGGAGCGGGAAGAGAACCTCACGTTCTCGGAGCCCTACTACGAGTCATTGCAGTCGCTCCTGGTTCCTGCCGATTCGGACATCGCGAGCATCGAAGACCTCGCCGGCAAGTCCGTGGGCACCCAGCAGGGAACCACCGGCTACACCTACACCGAAGAGAACGCGCCGGAAGGCACCGAGATTGTGCAGTTCCCCGGAGACGCGGAAATGTATGCCGCGATCCAGGCAGGCAGCATCGACGCCATCCTGCAGGATCTCCCCGTGAACATCGGGCACACCGAAGACGGCGCCTTCACCATCGCCGAGGAATACCCCACCGAAGAGCAGTATGGGTTCGCGATGTCCCTTGAGGGCTCAGAGGAACTGGTTTCCGCCATCAACGAGCAGCTCACCGCGCTTCGTGAAGACGGCACCTACGACGAAATCTACAACACCTACTTCGAGGAGCAGTAAGCCTCACACGCAAAGCGGCAGTTCCCATTGCGGAACTGCCGCTGTCGTGTCCACCTCCTGAAAGTTAGGTAGAAACACGTGAAACCCTCAACCCGTAAACGGCTCTTTCAGGGCGTTCTGTATGCGGTCTTCATCATCGTTGTCGCCGTCGTGGTCCTTACCACCGACTGGGCGCTGATCCAGAACAACTTCTTCAACCTCGAGGTTGCTGCAGAGACGTTCCCGGAGATCGTTACCATTGCAGCGAAGAACACCGTGCTGTATACGGCGATCGCATTCGTCGGCGGGATGATCCTCGGCCTCATCTTCGCCTTGATGAAGCTCTCGCCGGTGCTGCCGTACCGCTGGTTCGCGACGGCGTACATCGAACTGTTCCGCGGGCTGCCTGCCCTGCTGGTGATCTTCGGATTCGCTTACGGACTGCCGATCGCAACCGGGTGGCAGCCCCCCGGAGGCAGCACCGGTGCCGGTTTGATCGCCCTGATGATCGTGTCCTCCGCATACATCGCCGAGACCCTCCGGGCCGGCATCGAAGCCGTACCCAAGGGTCAGGTCGAAGCCGCCCGGTCCCTGGGAATGCGTCCCTCCTGGACCATGGTTTCAGTAGTGCTGCCGCAGGCCTTCCGCATTGTCACTCCCCCGCTGACCAATGAGCTCGTCATCCTGATCAAGGACACGTCACTGCTGTTCATCGTCGGCATGGCGCTGGGCGAACGCGAGCTCACCACCTTTGCCCGCGACGCCCTGACCACCCAGGCCAACTCCACCCCACTGGTCCTGGCCGCGCTGCTGTACCTTGTCATCACGCTGCCGCTCACCCAGCTGGTCGCCAAACTGGAACGCCACAACAAGAGAGGCCGATAGATCATGGCCGAAACGAAAAAAACCGGCGTCCCCGCTATCGAGGTGCGCAACCTGCACAAGAGCTTCGGCGACAACGAAGTCCTCAAGGGAATCGACTTTCACGTGGACGAAGGCGAGGTGGTCTGCGTTATCGGGCCGTCCGGATCCGGCAAGTCCACCCTCCTGCGCTGCGTCAACCGACTGGAGGAACCCACCTCGGGAACCATTGTGGTGGAAGGGGTGGACATCACCGACAAGGAAACGGACCTGGACCAGGTCCGCACCCGCATCGGCATGGTGTTCCAGCAGTTCAACCTTTTTCCGCACCTGAATGTCACCCGCAACCTGACGCTCGCGCAGATGCGGGCCAAGAAGCGCAAGAAAGTGGAGGCCATCGAGGTTGCAAAGCGCAATCTAGCGAAAGTGGGGCTTTCAGAGAAGGCGGAAGCCTTCCCTCCCCAGCTTTCCGGCGGCCAGCAGCAGCGCGTCGCCATTGCGCGTGCGCTCTCGATGGACCCGGACATGATGCTCTTCGACGAGCCCACCAGCGCGCTCGACCCCGAACTGGTCGGTGATGTCCTGGACGTCATGAAGCAGCTCGCACGTGACGGAATGACCATGATGGTTGTAACCCACGAGATGGGTTTCGCACGCGAGGTAGGCGACCGCGTTGTCTTCATGGACGGCGGCGTGGTTGTGGAGCAGGGCAAGCCCGAGGACGTCCTCGGCAACCCCCAGCACCCGCGAACCCAGGAGTTCCTCTCGAAGGTGCTCTGACCAGTGGGTGCGCACATGGTGCCCCTGAGGGGGAATTATGTGCGCACTCAGCGGGCCGTCCGCGTTGCCTCGCGCACCGCGTCCTTCACCCGGGCGTGAAGATCACGAAGACCCGCGCGGTTCGAGTGGACCTCGATGATGGACCGGCCCACGATCGGCTCTGCCAGGGCGTCGTCAAGGTCCTCTGCTGTGGAAACCAACCGGTGCGGAACTCCATAGCCGCCCGCGATACCGGCGATATCCGCCGCATGGGGCGTGCCGAAGAGCCGTTCCACAGCTGAGCCGTAGCGCTCGATCGTCGCCGGATCACCGTGTTCGAGCAGCCCGAAAATGCCACCGCCCGCATCGTTGAGGACCACAACCTGCAGGTCCGGCTCCTCCTCGCCGGTTCCGAGCAGGAGGCCGCCGGCGTCGTGCAGGAAAGTCAGGTCCCCAACCAGCAGGCGGGTTGGAATGCCCGCCGCCAGGGCAATCCCGCTTGCCGTGGAAATTGTCCCGTCAATTCCCGCAAGCCCGCGGTTGGCGTACACCTCGAGGGGGTGCCAGCCGGCGGAAGCCACCAGGTCGACGTCGCGGATCGGGTTGGAGGACCCGAGCACCAGGTTGCCGCTGGTGCCCTCCCAGACCACGTCCGCAACGTGCAGTCCGTTCAGTGCCGGTTCCGCTGCGAGCAGCAGCCGGATGGCGGCTTCCGCGCGGGCGCCTGCCACCTGCCATTCCTTAAGCCAGCCATCCGCGCCGCGGCCAGCGAACGTGAGCAACTCATCGAGCGCGGGGATGATGCGCTCCGGTCGCCGTCCCGTTTCGAACCACGACGGCGGTTCAGGGACATAGAGCGCGCGTTCGACGTCGGTGCGGGCCAACAGGGCAGCAACGGGCCGGGACAGCGTGGGCCGGCCGAAAACCACTACCTTCCCTATCCGGGGACCGAATTCTTCGAGCAACAACCGGTACGGTGCGACAGCCGAGGATCCGAAACGGGCGTTGGAGGAGGGCTCTGCGAGCAACGGCAGGCTAAGGTGCTGCGCGAAAACGGCCGCTATTTCACCCGCGCCATGCCCGGCCAGCACCACTGTTCGGGCGCCGTCCGGCAGGGAGGCAGGTGACGCCGTCGTCGTTGGTTCATCGCGTTCGATGCGTTCCACGGGGGGCGGCCCGGATGGCTCCAACTGGGCGCGATCGCCCGGCACGAGGGGGTCCCGGAAGGCGAGGTTCACCTGGACGGGTCCGGGCGGCTGCGTGACGCCCCGGGCTTCGGCGAGCGCACGGGCGAGGTGGGGTGCGGGGTCGGCGCCGGCGGGGACGTCGACGGCGGCGCGTACGTGGACGCCGAACAGTCCCGCCTGGCGGGTGGTCTGGTTGGCGCCGGTGCCGCGAAGCTCGTCGGGGCGGTCCGCCGAAAGCACCACCAGCGGTATCCCGGCATGGTTGGCCTCCATCACGGCGGGCATCAGTTCGCCCACGGCGGTTCCGGAGGTGGTCAGCACCGCGGCCGGGCAGCCGGATCCCGAGGCGAGGCCCAGCGCGGTGAACCCGGCGACGCGCTCGTCGATCCGGACGTGCAGTTTCAGCATGCCCGCCGCCTCAGCCTCCGCAAGCGCGTAAGCCAGCGGGGCGCTGCGGGAACCGGGTGCAACCACGACATCGGTGATGCCGTTGGCGGCAAGGGCGGCAGTAACGCGGCGGGCTGAATCGATGGAGTCCACTCCCCCATCCTCACACTGCCCGCAAGGGGTCATGGAACATTCGTGTGGATCCGGTGGGTCCGCGTCCGCCGAACCCACCGGATCCGCACGTTAGTTACTTGTTGTTCCGGCCGCCGCGGTTCTCATCGTTGCGCGGCTTACCCTTGCCACGGCCGCGCCCGGGCTTGTCGTCGCCCTGCTGCTTCCGCTCGTCGGGGAAGACCTGAATGACGGAGGGGCGGGGCAGCGCGCCCTCGCCGCGCTTGGGTGCGCTCCACTCCGGCACGTAGTCCGGAAAGAGGGAGGTGTGCGCTCCCCAGGACCCCTCTTCGCCCGGATGCTGGACGGCGACGAAGACGTTCTGTTCGTCGTCGTGGATGATGGGGCCGCAGGTCTCGCCGTCGCGCGGCACAGCGAGGAACTGGTCCACCCGACCGCGCTCCCGGCCTTCCAGCGTTACACGGAACAGCCCGTCGCAGTAGCCGATGGTGCCGGGCTGCCCATCGGTGGAAATCCACAGGTTGCCTGCGCTGTCGAACGCGAGGTTATCGGGGCAGGAGATGGGTGAAACCTCGTCCGCGGGGTACCCACCGAAGTAAGTGCTCGCATTAGTGGACGGGTCACCGCAGACGAGCAACAGGTTCCACGTGAACCTCGTGGAGGTCTGGTCCCCGCCGTTCTCCGTGATTTCGACGACGTGGCCGTCGCGGTTGCGGGTACGCGGGTTGGCCTCGTCCACAGGAGCGTTCGAACCGACACCGCGGTTGGTGTTGTTGGTGCAGGCAACGTAGACCCTGCCGGTGTGCAGGTTCGGTTCGACGTCCTCTGCGCGGTCCATCTTGGTGGGGCCGACCTTGTCAGCGGCGAGGCGGGTGAAGACCGCGACCTCCGCCGTCGTCATGCCCGGGACGGCGGATCGGTTGTTGATGATGAGCGGCAGCCACTCGCCGACGCCGTCGAACGCTCCGTCAGTTGGAAGGTTCCCGGTGCCGTCGATCTCCGGAACCGAGTTGCCCTGGAAGCGCGCCACGTAAAGAGAGCCCTCGGAGAGAAGGTTCATGTTCGCCCGGCGGTCAGCGGGAGTGTTCCCCTTCCGGACCTTGTTCCTCGAGACGAATTTGTACAGGTAATCGAAGCGCTCGTCATCGCCCGAGTACGCGACCACCCTGCCGTCGTCGGCGACTATCACGTTGGCGCCCTCATGCTTGAAGCGGCCCAGCATGGAGTGCTTTTTCGGGGTGGAGGTGGGGTCAAACGGGTCAACCTCCACGATGTAGCCGAAGCGGTTGGCCTCGTTCGCGTAGCCTGCGTTCCGGGTGTCGAAGCGGGGATCGTCGATCTCCCAGCGGCGCCCGGTGGGGCTGGAGGTCAGGCCGTACCGGCGGTCGGCGTCAGAGGTGCCGGGGGTGACGAAGTAGCCGTTGAAGTTTTCCTCGCCGGAGAGGATGGTGCCCCACGGCGTGGTTCCGCCGGCGCAGTTTCCGAGGGTGCCGAGGATGGAGCGGCCCGACGGGTCGTCGATGGTCTTCACGAACTCCGAGCCTGCTGCGGGTCCGGTCAGTTCATACGGTGTTTCCATGAGGAAGCGGCGGTTCAGGCGGCCTCCGACGATGTACTTCCACGGCGCGTTCTTGTTCTTGCGCTCAAGCTCCACCACTGACAGTCCGTGTGCAGCCCGCGCTGTTGCCCGGACCTCCACCGCCGGCATATCCGGCGGGAACATGATGTTCTCGTTGGTGTACTCGTGGTTGGCGAACAGGACCGCCCGGCGGCCTTTGCTTCCGGGGATTTCGATGATGTCCGTGTAGTCGCAGTTGTAGCCGAACTGCAGCTCCTGGGCGTCCGCGGTCTGGTTGTTGGCGTCGAAGGCGGGCGAATTGCGGAAGAGCGGGTCACCCCAGCGGATCACCGGGCGCCAGGAGTACCCGTCAGGAACCGTGAAGTCGTCAACAAGGGCGTCAACGGGGTCAATTGGCGTAAAGGCGAGCTTGCTCTTACCGCCACCGCGCTTCGCAGAGACAGCCGGCGCGATCCGCGCTCCCCCGGGCACCGCAGCGGCAGAGTTCGCACCGACGAGCATGGTCAGGGCGCCAACCGCCCCTGCACCCATGACACTACGGCGGGACAGTTCGTTCGAGACAATGTCCCGGAAGTAGTTGTTGCTGCTCGTGTTGCACACGGCGGCAGCGCACGCGTTGTCGCACTTGAGCGCGCAGGTGACGGCGCTGCGCTTTCCGTTGGTATGGCCGAGCATGGGCAGGAGACGGCGTTTGGTGTCGCTCATTTTGAGAGAACCTTCCGGATTTGTTCGGTGTGGGGCCGGTCTCACCTTGGCAAGCGAAATGAACCGATCCGGGGTCCTTGGGTGAACGGGTGATCAACTGGAGGCGAACACCCGGCGTTACAGACCGACGACGTCAGGCCTCCGCGGGATAATGGCGGGAGGTTGACCTTGCCCCTGGGGCGAGCCCGACGCTGGAAGTTTAACGGGCACATAAGGAGCTATGCGCGTCGGAAACCATCACGCCGCATCTGGCGCAGGACACCTCGGCGCTCTGTCGTCGATTCGACCTGCCCATTCCCCGACACCAAAGCTGAGCTGACCGTCCCGATTGAGCTCGCCATCCCCAACTGCAACACCTACTGCCGCACTCGTACGGGAATACTTTCCCTATACTCCTTTAGCTTTCGTATTACGATAGTGATTGTGGAACGGAAAGTAGACGGTAAAGATGTTTCTGAGGATCAGGTCGATGCTTGGGTGGCAGAAGCCGAACGTGGTTACGACTCCAAATTGCTGCACGCTCGGCTGGGGCGGCCTACTCGTGCCGACACACCAGCCAATGTCGTGCCAGTCCGTCTGACCGAAGCAGAACTTGACGCCGTCATGGCACGCGCCGAACGCGAACACCTTAGTCGGTCCGAGGCTATACGCCGCGCACTGGCCGAGTGGTCCGCCGCGTGATCATCCGTCATTCTGCACGCAAACATAGCATTTCTGATGAAGACATTGTGGCCGCAGCCGGGTCACCAATCCTTTCTGGCTCGCTCGACGACGAGAACCCCTCCCGCGTTTTGATCCTTGGATTCGACACTCACGGGCGCGTCCTCGAGCTCGTCGTCCTCATCCACGACGACGGTGCCGAAGAAGCAATTCACGCGATGAAAGCACGCCGGAGGTACCTCGATCTAATCCTTTGATCTGATGGACGATTGTGACGCCTCTGATTCGAGGACCAGCAAAGGCACAGTGCCGGTTTGTGAGACGAAGGCGCCGCTCTTTGCCTTCCCCCGTGGGTTGCGTTCGATCCCTAACCTGCGAAAGGCTCGGTCTATGAACGACGGTAAGTATCATGTGAACGGCATGCGGTTCGGAGTCGCTGAAGCGGCACACCACGGAGACGAACGCGCGACGCTGCTGAGCGTGCTGCAGCGTCAACGGGACCTTGTCGCGTGGAAGGTCAAGGACGCCTCGGACCAGATTCTGGACTCCGTCGCAACGCCGAGCGGGATGAGCCTGCACGGGCTGGTGCGCCATCTCACCAACGTGGAGCGGTCGTGGCTGCGGGACGTTTTCGCCGGTCAGCGCCATTTACGTTACAACTGGACCGAGGACGATCCGGAAGCCGAATGGCGGGTGCCGACAGGCACAACGATGACGGACCTGCTCGCGGAATACGCAGAGGAATCCCGCTGCTGCGACGCCGTTGTCACCGCTACCCCCTCGCTCGACGCCACATCCGCCAAGCGCGACATGTCGCTGCGCTGGATCCTGCTCCACCTGATCGAGGAAACCGCACGACACCTCGGGCATATCGACGTGCTGCGCGAGCAAGCCGACGGAAGCACCGGCGAGGAACCGACAACGTAAGTGTCGGCCCGCAAAACCATCCTGTGGCAGATAGTGCAATCACGCCTTGGCTGAAGAGTCTGCAATCAATTGCGGAAGCCAGCTTGCGTAGCTCGGATGGGCGAGCCGGAGGCCGGCAATCTGGTCGGGACTGAACCAACTCAGCGCATCATGTTCATCTGGCGCTGCGTTCGTAGGCTCCCCGGTCCACCGAGTCACGAGGAACGCGTGAGCGAGGAGGTTCGGATCGTCGATTCTAATCTCGATGGGCCGCAGCTCCGATACATCGACGGCAACCTCCTCACGGCACTCTCGGAGAACAGTGTCTTGAGGACTTTCGCCGCGCTCCAAGTGCCCACCAACCAGGTCCCAGCAGTCCGGGTACCAGCGCCGTGCCGGGTGTCGGTAAGCCAATAGCAAGCTCCCATCCCTAACCAACGCCGCAATCGCCATTTCATCCATAAGGTCTACCTCCGACCGGGCAGGCTATCACGCAGTGAGTGGGAGTGCCCGGTCGCCAGCCGAGGAGCGCCTCTACGGCGGATTGAACGATAGTTAGCGGTGTCGTGGTGACAGGGATCATTTGCCCAGCGAGGGCTACGATCAGAACGCGATGATCGGCCACGCATGGCTATGAGATCCGCAGTCGTAAGTAGCAATCCCGCCCCGCTTACGGGCTGGGCATCGGGCCGCAGAAAGGAATAGCGTGTCAACTTCTATAGACTTGGAATACCCCTTCGTTGGCCGCTGGCTTACTCAGAACAGTCCCGCCAATCGCGTGCCCAGCCACGGCACGACTTTGTTCGCCACGTCGCACGCAATCGACTTCGTGCCAGTCGACGATGCCGGACACACAGCGCCGATCACGCTTGGGACCCTCATACGCCCAGAGCCACCCGACAAGTTTCCGGGCTTCGGGCGCACGCTGCTGGCACCAATTGCAGGGATCGTCGTAGCCGCACACGACGCCGAGTCCGATCATGCGGCCTTTCGGGGCCTGCCCTCGATCAGTTACGCGCTGACCCAGCAACGTCGAGCCAAAGCAGGCTGGGTCGCGCTTTCCGGAAACCATGTGCTGATCGAGGGCAGTGACGGGGTGGTTGCCATTTGCCATCTACAACAAGGCAGCATCGAAGTTCGGGCAGGCCAGCGCGTACGCGTCGGAGATGTGCTCGGACGCTGTGGAAACTCCGGGAACAGCACCGAACCGCATGTCCACGTCCAAGCTATCGACAACCGTCACGTCGAGCGCGCCAATGCCGTGCGGTTAACGTTTAGAGGCGCACTCCCGCGCAACGGGGCGATCATCGACACATCCGAGTAGTGGTGTCCAATACGGTGGTGCCGTCGTCAACCTCGGCGGTCTTGCTCCGCTCGCACGCCGTCAGCTTGGTGGATCGATTTCCGTTCGACGCCGGACGACGAGCGCATCCTGCGCGAGACCGGGCAGCCCGGCGAGAGCACCTCGGAGACGCTGCGCCGCACGCTACGGCTGCTGGATCACGAACGCGTCCGGCCCTTCCATCCATCGTCCCCAGACCGAAGTCGGAGTACAGGACGCTAGCCCACCCAGGCCTTCATAGATGGTGCCCGTTGAGGGATCGGCTACCGGGTCGACTCATCGTTTGGCAGGATGCGCCGCATCACGGCTCGCGGCCACGCATCGAGGCCGACGGCGGCTTCATGTTCCCAGATGCGTCGCTGGCCGGGTGCCCACTCGTTCTCCGCAACCACCTGGAAACCGAGCCGGGCGTAGTACGGCCCGTTCCACGGCACGTCGATGAAGGTAGTTAGCGTCATCGCCGTCAGACCTTGCTGTCGAGCCCACGCTTCTGCGGCGTTCAACAACTGGCGCCCGAGTCCTTGGCGGGCATAGTTTGGGTGCACTGACACTTGCTCAATGTGTGCTGCCTCGTCGACGACATCCACAACCAGGTAAGCGATGGGCTCGTCGACGTCATTGGTTGCCACCCACGCCCGTCCGGCGCTCTGGTAGGCGCGCAGAACATTCACAGACGGTGGTTCGTCATCGGCTACCGATGCCATGTCCAGGTCACGGAACGCGGCACCCGCCGTGCGTTCGATCTCGAACAGGTGGGCAAGGTCGTCGGGACGAGCTACGCGGATCACGACGTCCAGTACAACACATTGGCCGAAGCCGATCCCTGCACCGAAGGCGTTCGGTCTTGTGAGATGTCACCCGATCGATTGCGCGACAATGTCTTCATGACTATCCCCCTGCGCAGGTTGACTTTCGGCGACGTGACGATCAGTTGTCGGGACACCGGCGGAAACCGACCACCGGTCGTGATCCTGCACGGGCTGGCCGGCAGCGGCCGGGAATTCATCACGACCGCGAAAGCGCTTCCGGAGTATCGAGTGATCCTGGTGGATCTCCGCGCGCATGGCGACAGCACCCGTTGACGATGGAAGCGGTCGACGAGGAAGCTCGGTGGGATGAGTGGGAGAGCGTCAAGGCTCCCACACTGGTCGCGTTCGCAGAGAGCGGCATGTTCGACGAGGACAGCAAGCGCAGCTTCGTGGCTCGCGGTCAGCACGCTCAGAGAGCCGACATCCCCCGTGCAGGCCACGACGCCCACCTCGACGCGCCTGCCGAGTGGATTAGCACCCTGAGGGCTTTCCTGCAGTAAGTCCTTCAGAGGCCGTTACCGCACCAAGTACCGGCAACTCTCCCCTTGCGGCCGCTGCGGCTCGTGCGACGATCAGCGGAGGGTCCACAATCACCCCCTGCCCTATCAGCTCGCGAGCTTCGCAAGCGGTAGCCTGGCCAGCCTTACCTGTTCTGTGGGATCAGACGTATCCCTGCGTCCGGGTTGCAGAGCGTGAGTGGAAATGAACAAGTGGGTCGGCCAGGACGCTCGGCCAGGGTTCATAAAAAATGTATGTAGATGGCGGAGATCGTCGGAGACCACGCCGAGCTCTTCCTCGAGCTCGCGCCGTGCGGCGTCGATGGGCAGTTCGCCGACATGCCCGCCGCCGCCCGGCAGATCGTAGATCCAACGGTTCAGCGGGTACCGATACTGACGCGCCAAGAGCAAGTCCTCGCCGTCAACCACCAGCGTTCCAACCGAGAAGGGGATGCTCTCGTCTACTTCGAAGTGTGAACGGGAACCATCCGGGAGCAGCACCTCGTGGTCGACCAATGTCACGCGGCTTCTGTGAGTGACGGTCCGCCCGATCGTGCTCCACCCTATTTCGTTTCGATCAGTCATAGTGCCACCCTATGGCCCGGGTGCTGAGCGGCAGCCGCTCCGTGTAGTCAGGATGACAAAGTTCTGCGTCGAGGGAAGATTCCCTAGGCTTAGTGTGAGGTATGCGCCTGACCCGACACCGCCACCAACCGCCCGCACAGCAATGGGCACTAGTCGCCCTGATCGCACTCCTGTCCGCAGGACTCTGGTTCGGCTGGTTCGCCTGGGACACCGAGTATCAATACGACGCCGCTACTGGCAGGATGACGGGTCCATACGAGCTATGGCAGGGCATCGGAGCTTTCTTCTGCAGCATCGTAGTGGTCGGGCTCGCTCACCGCCTCCTGCACTTCGTCGTCGCTCTGCTGGTACTTCCGGCTTTCTTCACCTTCGCGTGGATCAGCACGGCCGCCGCAATGGATGACACTGGACTCTGGGTGGTGGGAGCCGTGCTCGTCGCTTTCGGTGCCATGCTCAGGACGGCATCGTCGGGTGCTGCCCGCTCCAGTGGGCTCGGTGCCTGAAACAGACTGCTATGTCTCCTCAGGTACTTGTTTCTTTTTTCCTGCTGCGGCGAGCGTCCATGTGACATCAATGATGAAGATGATGACCCAGATTTTTCCTGCGCTGTAGATCAAGCTCGGAACACCTTCAAGGTCGGGGCGACCTCCGGAGACAACGTGCTCACTGAAGTCCCTGGTGCTGAACGAGTCAATAATCCAGGACCATCCGGTGAGAGCAAGCACAACCTGGGCGCCAGCAAAGATGATCAGGTGCCAGACGAGGCCTGTGAGTTTGGAGCGGTTCATCCTAACTGTTGTCACGGTTCTGGCCTCCACGTTCTCCTTACCGGGGACTCGGTCTGATGTGCGGAAGTTTCCGCGCTCGGTAGGGTCCGGATCCGATGTCTGCATCGACTCGCCGTTGCGAGGGAAGTTTTCGGCGCCAGAACGCTGAATTGCCCACGGGGTGATGATTGCACCGGTGGCAATGGCAAATCCGAAGAGAAAGCATGCGACCTGCCAGTTGGTTGTCTCGTAGCTGACGCCGGCCAATACGGCTCCGGCACCGGCACCGGCTAACCTGGCAGATTCATAGAGCCCAAATCCCTTGCCAGCGCGCTCCCCTGATACCTCGGCTATAACCGATTGTTCGATAGGAATAATTGCGGCCCACGCGCCAGCACTGAGAATCCACAACGCAGCAATGAGAGCAGGTGAGGGAACGAAACCAAGGGAGACGGCGAACGCAGCACTGGAAACTGCGGCAATCGAAGCAACTCTGCGCCTTCCGATACGGAAGGTAAGCCGGTGTGCTGGCCCGGGCATCAGACTCATCACGATCGCGCCGGGCAGGAACACCAGAGCAATGGAGACAACATTCAGGTTGAAGGCGCTTTGGAGGTGAAGCAACAACAGCAGCCCGATGGCGGCTTCAGCCAGCGAGGTCACTGCCGTCGCTATCAGCATCGGCCCCACCCGTCTCGTGGATAACGCCTGTGCCGTCCTGTCCGGCGGAGTGTGACGCCGGGGGGCGAAGATCAGCGTTAGTGCAGCGATCAGGCAGGCGATGGAAGCTGCCAGGAACACACCGCGGAAATCGAGCGAACCAATTAACGTCAGGCCGGCGACGAAGGCCACCCAGGAGCCAGTTTCCTGCCATGCCATCAGTCGTGAAAAAGAGGCGGAATCCGAGGCGACCGTTTCACTGACTATGGCTCGCAAAGACACCCAGAAAAGTGCCCCTCCGAGACCGCCAATAACAGCAGAGCCAAAGGCCATGTAAGGGCCAGTCGCGAAAGCGTACCCGGCACAGGATATGCCAAACAGCGCTGCGCCAGCTGCCGCGATGCTCCGACGCTCACGCACATCCGCCAGCAATCCTGCGGGAAACCGTGCAGCGAAGGACATCAGCAGTTCGGTGGCGATCAGCAGTCCGATCATCGCTGAGTCCAGGCTGAGCGCAGCGCCCGCCCACAAAGGAATAAGAAAATCCAGAAGGTCAACAGGACCACCTACCAGCGCGGCAGACCACCTCGCCGAGGAGGGGCGCGCCTTGTGGGGTTCGGTACCAAGCGCCGATTTCATAGCTCCAGAATACACACGTATTCTGGAGCTATGAGGCAGATTCAAGACAAGCAGGAAGTCTTTGCTGCATCGGCACTTGACCTGATTGTGCGTGGTGGCATCCAAGCCGTCAGCGTCCGTACAGTCGCCGCGGATGCCGGTTGGTCAGTTGGCGCACTGCAGAAGACGTTTCCGAACAAGGAAGCTCTCTTGCGCGCCGCAGTGAAACTTCTGGTTTCCAAAGTTGAGACGCGAATGGACGCCATAGCGTTTACTGGAGAAGCCGTAGATTACCTCGTACGCCTCGTCCAGGAAACCCTTCCCGTAAACCGGCTACGCAGGGAAGAAGCTCTCGCGTGGAATGCGTTCACGACCGAAGCTACCCACACTCCGTGGCTCGCCGAAATGCTAGTAGCCCAGGATCAGCGCATCACCGGGCAACTCATTGAAGCATTGGGCGCTTCCGGTGCCTCACACCCCGAAATGGCCGCGGCAGGAATCATCGCCGTCTCCGATGGATTCGCGACCAGGCTCCTGTACGACCCGGATCGGGCAGACGAACTCTGCGCAGCGCTAGAACCGATCATCAACCATCTGCTCGCCTTATGAACCGTTTTCAGCCCACCTGCCTTGGTGCACACTGAAGCGCAGTAGTGTGAAGCATTATGCCTACAACCTTCACGCGCATTGATCCCGTTGGGCACGATCACAACGCGCTAATCGATTTCATGACACGTAATGAGTTCATGTTTCATGTCAACGCGCATCCAACGCAGGAGTTCGTCGAAACATCCATTAGTGAGGGCGCGTACAGGGATGAGGACAACGACTCCTTCTGGATCGATCACACCGAACACGGACGCATTGGCTTCTTTCGGTTAGAGGATCTCAGTGACGACACCCCACTGTTCGACCTCCGCCTTGACGGACCGTTCCGTAACCGTGGTCTGGGAGCAAAAATCTTACGTGCGGCAACCGATCATGTGTTCACGACTATGCCGAAAGTCCACCGATTCGAGGGGCAGACCCGCGAGGACAACGTCGCGATGCGTAAGACCTTTCTCCGTTGTGGCTGGGTCAAGGAGGCTCATTACCGTGAATCCTGGCCTGCCGACGGCGGTGTAATGGTCGCTTCGGTTGCCTACGGAATTCTTCGACGTGATTGGGAAACAGGACAGACAACAACCTTTGTGTGGGAGGACTTCACGATATAAGCGGACAATGTCCGCAGCGGGACATACTTGGGCTGTGGATCATTTCATGGCTGGATTCAACAATGCTCGTGACATCGGAGGCCTGCCGCTTCACGCTGGCGGGACGACCGTCCACGGGGCGGTCGTACGGTCCGAGACGCCCACCGATTATCGTCTGCAGATATATGTGGGCTCCATGCCGAAATTCAGTCGCGTGCTCGATCTCCGTCCGATCGAGGAAGCCGGTGCATTAGCCCACCCATTTGCCGATGACGCAGCCTATAGGTTGAGGCCTCTGATAGACCCCGACGCGGAAGCTCAACGAGATCCCGCATCCGAATCCACTCTCGGCGCCATCTATCGAGGGAGCCTGAGACGGAACGGGGCGATGATCGCGGCGATCACGCTTTTCGAGCACATCGATAACTATTACGGGGGCGTTGGACCGTACTTTTGCACAATCGGTCTGGATGGCGCCCGCATGAGTCGGTTGCGTGCTCGGCTGCTCACGCCCGCGCTGTAGCTTTTCATCATGGACAAAGTTGAAGCAGTAATTTTCGACTGGAGTGGGACGCTCGTCCACGATCCGCCTCTTCGCGATCGGGTGGCCAGCACTTTCGCGACACTCGGGCGTCCGGACATCGGTGAAGTTGATGAGGTGTGCGCAGCCCTCCTGCGCTGTGAGTCTGACCCTGATATCGTCGCTGCTCAGGCCAGCGCTGACACAAGCCGCGCGTCGTACAATGCAGCGGAGTCACTGCGTTTTGAGCGGGCTGGTCTGGACGGGGAATTAGCCACGTGTTTGCTTCGCTTCGACGAGAACATCGAATCGCGGCCCCTATATCCCGACGTCGTTCCAACGCTCGAGCAGTTGAAATTCTACGGCTGTCGGATCGTCGTCCTTAGCGATATCCATTTCGACATTCGCCCGCTCCTCACCGCGCAGGGAGCAGGCCAGTACATCGACGACTACGTGCTTTCGTATGAACACAGAGTACAGAAACCCGATGCGCAGATTTTTGAGCTGGCTCTGGAAAAGGCCGGCAGCGACAGGAAGAGGACACTGATGGTGGGAGATCGTTCAACCCACGACGGCGCGGCGAACGAACTCGGCATCACAACGCTTTTACTTCCACCACTGAGATCATTCGGCCCACGCGGACTCTCACTTGTCAGCGCTCTCGCGGCGTAACGGCGGAGCGTCCCGAGGTAGCTGCAACCATCCGCATATTTGCAGCAGGTTGATCCCGCTGCCTATGGTTCGTCATCGACGGCTTGCCGGAGGGGGTGACGGTAACTTCAAAACTTTCCACAGTGACCATACGCCACCACTCATTGATGTCGATTTGCTCAGGTCGCTTGACTTCGCACCACCGTCAGGCGAAACTGACGTCATACATTACTGACGTCAGGATTAGCTGACGATAAAGAGTTTGGGAGCTTGAATTGGCGAAAGATCGAACATCCGCTGAGATGAAATCCGTCCACCCGGATTGGGTTCTGGCCTTGGAAGGCGCGGGCATTCTGACTGGGGATGCAGTGCTCCCCCAGTTCAAGAGCTCACCCTGGACGGTCCACTTCTCGCTACCCTCGGACTTATCCGAGCTCGAGGATGTGGCCGACCCGCTGCTGTTCATCTATGCGGGATCAAGCTATGTTCGCGACATCGAGTTGAAGATGGATTCCCTTGTTGCAATGGCCCGCGAGCAAGGGCGCTCTTGGGCGGAGATCGGCAGGGCCCTTGGGGTTACCAAACAGACCGCTTGGGCACGTCTGTCGCGAGTTGTAGCAGAAGGCAAAACCAAGGTCGTCGAAGATGCGGGAAACGGTGAAGTGTTCGTCCGCAGTAAGGACAACATCACCGCCAGCGATGGAGGCAGGCGCGATGTGCTCCGTGGAAAGGGGGCCGCCGCCACGCGAACAACCGTCAACGTATTCCAACTCCTTGAACGCAACGGCATCCCCACCCACTTCGTGGATGGAGTTGATGACGTCACCTTCCGGGCACGCGACGTAGAAATGATCCCCTTGGAATTGGTGGCGCGCCGATACGCCTCCGGCGGCTTCAGAGACCGCTTCCCTGAAGTCGCCGATGGCGTACTACTCGACGAGCTTGTCTTCGAAATCTTCGAGAAAGACGATGCGAACCACGACCCGCTCCTGGAGTTCGACTTCGAAGCTGGCGTTATCCGGCGGTACGTGCCTAACACCAAGGCGGCCGAAGCGATCGGCCCAGACTTCAAGGCAGGCGACCTCATCAGTGAAGAGCCGCTGAGTGAGAGCCGCTTCGCCGATGTCTCACCGGAACTGATCGCTAGCCTTCGCAGCCGCACCACCTCGGCCTTTGAGGTCATCGAAGATGCCTGGAGAAAGCAGGGCGGCACTTACATCGACTTCAAAATCGAATGCGGCTTCGACCGCGAAACCGGCGACCTATTGGTGGCAGACGTCATCGACAGCGACTCCGGCCGGTTGCGCTTCGATGAGGTCGACATGTCCAAGGAGTCGTATCGCGACGGCACGGCCACCTTGCCGGAGATCAAGAAAAAGTTCGACGACGTCGCAGCCCGTACAGACCGCTTCGTGGAAGCATCCGACAGCCAGAGGACAGACAGCTGAGATGAGCCACTCGATCCGACGGCACTACCGGCGGGAACGCAGAGCCGGCAATTGATCCAAGCACCCCACTGAATCGGCACGTTCACTGGGCATGTCTAGATATGCCCAGTGAACGCCCGCATTCGGTGGGCAGCTTTGAACAAACCGCAGCGCCCCCTCCCCCAGCTGCACGTACTCCGGCAGCAGCGAGAACACGCCATCGCTTCCCTCACTGAGACAAGGTAGTCCAGGCAGACCTCGTTCTCAGGCCCGCCTGAGCGCATCGTAAGTGGACCAGAAGTCGCCCATGGGACGGGGCTCGTCCAGCAGCAGCGCCTCGAGGTAAAAAAGATGCGTGTGCCAACCGGTCAGGTAATTGGCGGCCTCGCTCCCAAGGCCAAGGTGCTGCAACGTCAGGCGCGTTGACGCACCATCCTGCGTGAGCGAAATCCGTACCTCCGACGTTGGTTCGTCCGGGAACTCCCATGTCATGCTCAGTAGCTGGCCCGGTTCATAGACCTGAATACGGCTGGCGCAGGAGTAGTCCTCGGCATGCTCGATCGTCACCACGTTCCCAACGCCAAACGCTCCGGAAGTCAGTTTTCCGAGCCAACATGGCAATGCCTCGGCGTCGGTGAGCCCCCACCACACGCGATCGGGAGACACTGTCATTGACCAGGTATGGGTCACCTGACCGTCCACAGTATGAAGTGAGCTATCCATGAGCGGCATAACGCGAGCCTAACCGCAAATTTCAACACGAACTTCAGAACCGTTCGGAACACTCCACTTGAGCGAACTTACACCTCGTCAAGCGTCTACAATTCGTCTACAATTAGTAGATGGCCACCACAGATACCACTACCGTCCGGGTACGTCGGCCTGATTCGGAGCGGCTCCATTCCCTTGCAAAATCTCGCCAAACCGCCGTCATCGACGTACTTCATGCTGCGATTGACGCTCTGGAACGCCAGGAGTTTCTGCGCGGTTTGAACGAGGACTATCAGCGGTTACGGGATGATCCTGAGCTTTGGGAGCAGTACGTCTCTGAGAGCAAGGAGTGGGACACTCTCGCATGATTTGGCGGGGCGATCTCTATGACATCGACCTCGGCCAGCCCATAGGGCATGAACCGGCATTTCACCGACCTGCCGTCGTCGTGTCCGTCGACATCCTGAATAACGGTCCCGGCAAACTGCTTGTGGTGGTTCCGGTTACGTCTCGAGCTTATGGCTTGCGCAGCCACGTAGAGGTGGAGCCCGGTCGCACCGGTCTGAACCATACCTCCTACGCTCGTTGCGATCAGGTGCGTGTTGTTTCGATCGATCGCCTGCTGAACCGCCGCGGGAGAGTTGCTCCGGATGACTTGAGTGCCATCAACCAGGCCCTGGGGTTCGTGCTCGATCTTTGAGCAACGGACGCATCCTGCATAACGCGCTGCAGCCAACTCGTCAGAGCCGCCCCGCAACCCTCTCCAGCCGCTCGAGCCACCACGCGCGCCGCCCGGCCGGAGCAGCGTAGCGCGCGATCAGCTCCTCACTCACTTCCGGCGCCCGCACGGGCAACCACCCGCCGTCGGGGATTAGTGGGGTAGCCGAAACATCCCCCTCCATCAGGGACAGTGTCCCCAACCCGCACGCATAAGGCAGCTCCGGAAGGGACGCGGCGAGCGCAACACCGGCGCTGATCCCCACAGACGTGTCCAGGGCAGAGCTTACGACGGCGGGTAGCCCGGCCTGGGCGACTATGTCCAGCGCACGCCGCACACCTCCAAGCGGTGCAACCTTAACAACGATCAAGTCCGCTGCGTCCTCGCGCGCCACCCGCAGCGGGTCCTCAGCTTTACGCACGCTTTCATCCGCCGCAATGAGGGTCGGAATCCCGCGACGCCGCAATTCCAACCGGAGAGTCCGCAGGTCCTCGATACTCATCACCGGCTGCTCGGCATACTCCAGTTCGTACGGTGCCAGCGCCTCTAAAGCCTCCAGCGCAGCGGGCACATCCCACCCGCCGTTCGCATCGACCCGCAGCCGGGCAACGGGCAGGAGGCGCCGCACCTCGGCGACGCGGGCGACGTCGTCGTCGAGGGTCTGACCTCGCTCTGCCACCTTAATCTTGACCGCGGGCGCCGCCCCGAAGCGCGCAAGTAAGGGTTCGACGTCGGACGGCGCCACCGCTGGCACCGTCGCGTTCACCGGCACTCGGCTGCGCACCGGCTCCGGGAACCCGGGCCAGGCCGCTTCGATGGCGGCGCGCAGCCAGGCGGCGGATTCGTCGTCGTCGTACTCGGGGAAGGGTGCGAACTCGCCCCAGCCGGCGGGCCCTTGCAGCAGGAGCGCCTCGCGGTGAGTCACACCGCGGAAACGGACGCGCATCGGAATCGAGACAACACGAGCGGTGGAACGCAGTTCCTCGAGAGTGGGGGCCGGCATCAGTCCAGCGTATGCCGAACAGTCTGCGCTGAAGATCAGGACAGACCCGAAACACCCAGGCTGGCCAGCACACCGAACACGACGCCCCAGATGATGATGGAAATAACCTGCCAGAGGATCACCACGTTCTTCGGCGCGCCGAAGGAAACCATCGCTGCAGACGTGATCTGGCTGGGAAGGACGGTTTGTCCGAGGAGGCTGACGCCTGCAACGCCGTACTTGTCGAACCGCCGGCGCAGCTTCTCCTTGCGCGGAGACAGCGGCTTCGGTGCCTTGCCCTGCAGGGCTTTCGCCCGGACTCCGTGAGCGCTCAGCACGAAGATCAGCATCGAGACGACGTTACCCACGATCGCGGCAGCAATCGCGATCACCGGGTTGATACCGGCAAGGACACCGATGATCGAACCGAAGTATGACTCGACAAACGGAATCGCAGCGGCCAGCATCACCCCCACCCACTGCAACAGGTCAGGGAGCGAAGAAGTGAAGTCTTGCAGTTGCTCAATCACTTAGAATGCCTTTCATCGGGGTTCGTGCAGCGCCGTTCACAAGTGCGGATCGGCCATAATTCAATCCTCCTGCTTCGATATGGTCCTCTATAGTGCTGCGCCGTCACAGGATTACAGACCGAATTGCATGCCCGTCCGGTGACAAATGTCATTGCTCTACGCTGGAGTCATGGTCCAGTCATCGCTCCGTTCGGGCACGGCGGAGAAGCACGAGGAAACTGTGGCTGACCAGCACGACGACGGCGGCTCCGCGCACGGACGCAGTGTCCAGTCCACCTGGCTCTACACTCTTGGCTCGATCGTCTTCTTCTGTGTTGTCCTCGACTCGCTGCTCCTTATGATGGCGTTCTCGGCGCCCGTCACATCCACGGCAAACGTGCTGGTTGGGCTTACGCTCACGGCCAGTGCCATGCAGGTCCGCTACTGCTGGTTCTTGCGGGTGGGCCGCGGCGGCGGTCAGCCACGGCTTGCTTGGACGGCGGCCCTCCTCGCCCCGGCTGCAACGATCTGGTTCCTGGGGTTCTTCCGGCCGGTCGGCGAGTTTCCAGCGGCGCTTCCGCTGTGGATCGCCCTCTGCCTCTGGGCCGCCCTGCTCGAAAAGTCGCGGCGGCGGATGGTACTGGCAGCCGGAATCGCACTGGTTATCCTTCAGCTGCTCCTGGCCACCCACCCTCCTGATTACGCGCTGGGCTTCGGCCCGGACTCCAGCCTTGGACCAATTCTCATCTACTCCGCTGCCTTCCCCTTGATGGTGTTGAGCAGCTTGTGGTGGTGGGAGATCGTAGTGAAACTCGACGAGCACCGCCGCACGGCGGCCGAGCTCGCCGTCGCCCGGGAACGACTACGCTTCGCGGCCGACCTTCACGACATTCAGGGGCATCATTTGCAGGTGATCGCACTCAAGGCCGAGCTGGCCGAACGTATGCTCGCCATTGATCCGGATGCGTCGCGGGAGCATCTGCACGAGACCCGGGTCATTGCGCGTCAGGCGCTCGAGGAGACCCGTGCACTGGTTGCCGGGTACCGTGAGGACGCCCTCGACAACGAACTCGAGAACGCCCGCTCAGTGCTCACTGCCGCTGGCGCTCACTGTGAGCTCGACGTCGGACCCCTGCCTCCTGATCCCAGCTTGCGCCATGCATTCGCCATGGGCGTACGCGAGGCGACAACGAATATCCTGCGCCATAGTGACGCCACTTGGGTATCACTGCGGTTCAGCTGGTCCGCGGACCAGCAGTACGTACTTGAGATCGTCAACAGCGGCCTGATTGGTGACAGGACAGCCCGGACGCCCGGGACAGGAATCGCCGGTCTGCGCGCTCGCGTTGCACCACTCGCTGGACAACTGGAGGTCAACGAAGACGCCGGGAATGACCGCTTCGAGCTTCGGATGACCATCCCTTCGCCGCGAGGTGGCCCCGCATGAACGAAGCAGCGCCGCCGGGCACCATACGATTACTGATCGCTGATGATGAGCACCTGATCAGGGGCGCACTCGTTGCGTTGCTCGCCCTCGAACCGGATATCGAAGTGGTTGCAAGCGCCGACAACGGCCTCACCGCGGCTGAACTCGCAATCAGCGAGCGGCCGGATGTGTGCCTCCTTGACCTTGAGATGCCCGGAGCCGATGGCTTGGAGGCTGCAGCGCTCATACTGTCCAAAGTTGCCACCCGTGTGATCATCGTGACCCGGCATGCCAGGCCGGGCGTCCTGCGTCGGGCCCTCGCAACACGGGTGTCAGGCTTTGTCCCGAAGTCCACGCCCGCTGAGGACCTCGCGGATGTGATCCGTGACGTCAGGGCCGGCAAGCGCTACATCGACGCTGAAATCGCTGCGGCGGCACTCTCCGCCGAACGGTGTCCGCTGACCGACCGCGAGCTTGATGCACTTCGCCTGAGCCGCTCCACAGCCTCAGTCCAGCAGATCGCCAGGGACCTACATCTGGCTTCCGGCACGGTGCGCAACTACCTCTCCTCCGCGATGGCCAAGCTGAATGCAGTTTCGCGGCACGACGCCGCGGAGAAAGCGTGGCAGCAAGGCTGGATCTGAATTGAGGAACCTTATCCTCGTTGTGTCAGTGTTAAGCAGGTGAGCTCCACGCAGTCGACCAGCGAACGCCGCTACCGGACCGCCGCAAGGCGGCCTGCGCTGTTCGTGCTCGGCTCTGTGTTCTGCTTCGCTGCACTGGGCTGGACCTATTGGGCGTTCGTGCGCACCACCACCGGCCAGTTCGCGGACGAATCCGCGTGGCGTGAGGCCGGCATTGCCGCCCCTGACAGCCAGTTGCCGTTCCTTCAGTTCCTCGACAGCCTCCCGGTCATCTCGGTGTTCATTGCGGCCGCGGTCATCCTGTTCGTGACGCTGGGACGACGACGATGGGTTGCCGCCGGGATCGCGCTCGGAACAATTCTGGGCGCCAACCTGACAACCCAGGTCCTGAAGAACCTCCTGCTGGATCGTCCGGATCGCGGCGTTCCCACGCTCGACTTCAATTCACTGCCCTCGGGTCACACCACCCTGGCGGCTTCTGCCGCGGCGGCAATCTTCCTGGTGGTTTCCCCTCGGTGGCGGCCCCTCGCGGCTGCCGCGGGAGGCGCGTACTCCGTGCTGGCCGGTGCGGCTACCTTCATCAATCTTTGGCACCGGCCGGCAGATGTAGTGGCGGCGTTCCTCGTCGTCGGTGCGTGGACGCTGCTTGGCGGCCTGCTGATAATGCGGACTGGAAATCCGTGGAATGTGTGGTCTGGATTCGGGGAGCACTGGGCGGCATCCCGCCTTTGGCTGGTGTTCTGTTGGATTCCTGGTTTGTTGGGTCTGCTCGGATCCTTGGGTCTGTACTTCTTTGTCCAACTGATCGGCCCGGCACCGGTTCCCGGAACCGCCAACGTGCCGCTCTTCTTCTGGTCCGGCCTGGCGCTCATCGTCGGTGTTGGATTCACGCTCAGTGCGACGGCCTGCTGGCTCTTCGCGTCCCAGGCGCGCCTGCGCCGCGACTAATGTCCAGAGAGATGCTTTTTCCGCGGCGGCACCCATAGCCAGAGCGCCGCTGCCCCGATCAGACCAAGCACCCCCGTAGTCCAGATACCGCCGGCCAGGGTGACGGCCGCTGTCACGGCGGAAACGGTCCCCGGACCCGCCATGGTTCCGATGTCAGTCAGCACCCGCCAGATGCCAAGGAATTGCGGCCTGCCCGGCGACGGGGAGAAATCGGCTCCAAGCGTCATCACAATCCCGGACCCTATGCCGTTTCCAAACCCGATCAGCAGTGCAACCAGCAACAGGCTGAACGCATCCCGGGTGAGCGGAAGCAGCAGCAGCGCGGTACCCATGATCAGCATGCACGGAACCGCAACCCAGCGCCGGCCGTAGAGGTCCATGACCTTTCCAGCCGGGTAGAAGATCAGCATGTCGATAGCGCCGGAGAGACCGTAGATGATCGACGTCGTGGTCGGATCCAGCCCTATCTCCTGCGCCCAGAGCGGCAGTACTGCCTGCCGCGTAGCCCGGACGGCGGCGATCAGCAGAACGCCGACCCCAACGGTGGCAAAGATCCGCGCGTGGCTCCGCAGGATCGCTCGAACCGTCGCCGGAGGAACCACGCCGTCCGACGGCGAACCCCGCCGGCGGACGGCGTGCTGCGGCGCTTGAAGCTCCGGCACCCGATAACTCAGCACAGCAGCCGCAAGGGTGGCTACCGCGCCCACCCAGTACGCGCCGTCGAGCCCCAGACCGCTCATCGCGAGCGCACCGGCAAATGGACCGACAAACACGCCGATCCGGGTAACCCCGCCCAACGTTGACAGGGCGCGGGCGCGGAAGTCGATCGGTACGGCCTCCGTGAGATAGCTCTGTCGCGCCAGCCCAAACACCGCTCCGGCCATTCCCACCATGAAGATCGCCGCACCGAAAACCGCCAGGTTCGGCGCAAGAAGGGCCAGGATCATCGCCGCCGAACACCACAGCGACGCTGCCACGAGCGCCCACCGCTCGCCGAACCTCGTGGTGACCAGCGTCGCCGGAACATTGGTCAAGAGCGAACCGATGCCGGTCAGCGTGATGATGAGCGCCGCCGTCGGAATGTCCGCACCCAGATCCCGCGCGGACAGCGCAATCACGGGCGTGATCGAGCCCATCGACACGCCGTACAGCAACGAGGGACCGTACGCTCCGATCGCTATCTTGCGGAGGCTGAACGGTTCCTGGTGCACCGTCCAACGCTAGCGCAGGGCGGCGTCCTTTCGTGGCACCAGGAAGAATCCGACAACGGCGAGAACCCCCGCAATCCCCTCCGCCACGGCGCTCACGGTCTTCTCGAAGAACCAGAGCGGCTCGTACATCGCCGGAATCGGCCCGATCTGGGGCAACTGCACGTACACCGACAGCACGACGGCGGCGAACGCCGAAAGCGCGACGACCGCGGCTATGGCGTAGGACAGCCTGCTACCCCGGACGAGCACGTAAATTGCCGCGAGAATCGCAACCACGGCCTGGATGCGGAACAGGTTCCCTCCGCCGATGCCGCCCGGATACGCGCCCTGGTACTGCGGCGCGAGGACGAAGTGCACGTAGGCGTCAACGGCCAGACCCAGCGCAATGATCACGCGAAGGACCATCAGCATCGCGGTGGAGCGCCCATGCGCCACCGGCCGCCGGGCCGCCTGACTAGCCATCGCTTGTCACCACCAGTGTGCCCGTCATGTTCGGGTGGTAAGTGCAGATGAACGGGTATTCCCCCGGCTCGGACGGAGCGGTGAACGTGACGGTCTCTCCACCTGCGGCGACGGCGTCGAAGTCTTCGGTCTCCGAAGTTGTCACGGTGTGCGGGGCCGTGTCCTCGTTGATGACAGTAATTTCAGCGCCGGCGGGGACGGATTCCGGCATCTCGTACTCGAAGTTTCGGATGGTGATGACAATTTCCTCGGCCGGCGCATCCTCGGTCGGTTCTGCCGAAGCAGTCTCAGAGGGCTCTTCCGACGGTTCCTCGGAGGCGTCCTCAGAGGTGGCTTCATCGGTGGTCGGCTCGGCCGCGCTGGTTGTCTCTGCGGGCGGTGCTTCACCGGCCTGATCGTCGCCGGACCCGCAGCCCGCCACTCCGACGAGCGCTGCAGCGAGAACTAAACCAAGGGCACTACGCGTGATGTTCATGGTTCTCCATTCCGGCGGGGACCTCCGCCCGGTAGCTCCGGGAACGTGTAACCCAGCTCATATGGTGTTCGCTGCGGGGAGCCGAACGGACTGCAATGGTGGAGCAGTAATGGCGCTGTCAGTCGATGTCCAGTAGCCCTTGCGACAATGGTTCCCAGAGCGTACACCCGCGAGAGGCGAAAATGACCGGCATTCCAGGAAATCCACAGGTTCTCCGCGTGGTCCTGCTTGGGATTGACGGCGCAGGGAAAACTACTGTGGCACGGACCCTGATGCGCGAGCTGGCCACACGGGGCGTCGAGGCGGAGCTGTACCGCAATCCGGGCGGCCGCCGCACGCTGAACCGGTGGGCCTCACGCTACTCCGCCACCGCGGAATCCCTCCTCGGAGTACGGGTACTCGATGCGCTTGAGACAATGCTTCGAATACTCGCTGTCCTTCGCTCCACGTTCCGGGCACGACGACGGCGCGGCGTCGTCGTCTTCGACCGTCACCTCCACTGCCAGCTGGCGCTGCGGAAGGTGCGGGGGTTGAGTGCCGGCCGCCTGCTCCGGTGGCTAATGAAGCTGCTTCCGCAGCCGGACCTGGTGATCTACCTCAGTGTGGAACCGCACGCGGCGTACGCCCGCATCGCCTCGCGTGCAACGGATGAGGAGACGCTGGAGTTCCTAGCGTCGCTGGACGCCGCCTACCGCTCGCTCCCGGACTTCGGGACATTCGTGGTTCTCGACGGCAACGGCTCCCTCGAAGACACTTCCAAGAAGGTGGTCACGCAGGTCCTCAGCGCTGTCGTTCCAGCCATTTCCAGTGCGCGAGCGTCCGAAGCCGGGTAAGCAGTGCCCGCGACTGTTCGGGACCGTAGGGCAGGATCGGGATGGCCTTGGTCATGTCCACCGAGGCTTCGTCCATCGCGATTTTCGTGACACGGACAGCGCTGCGCATCTTGTTCATTTGCGTCGTCACGAAATCGACGCCGACGGGCGCGCCGTGACCGGGCACGAACACGTCGTACAGGTCATCGAGCGCGGTGACCTTGCCGAGGGTGCGAATCCAGTCGCTGGGGAATGAATCATCGAACGCGGGATCCGCGCCTTCCTCGACCAGGTCTCCGGTGAAGAGCACGTTCCCGGCACCCACCAGGAGATCGTGGTCAGTGTGTCCACGTCCAAGGTGGAAAAGCGTTACCGATACTCCCCCAAGATCCAGGTCCACCGGCGCATCGGTGACCAGCTGGTTCGCCGGATGGAGGTTCGTGTGGTCGCCGTCGTTCGATGCCATGGCCGGCTCCAGCCCGGCGACAGCGGCCCGCCACTTGTCACCCTGTTCGACGACGACGACGGCGCAGCGCTCGGCCGCCCAGAAGTCCTCGACTCCTTGGGCGGCTAAGTATGCGTTTCCGAAGACGTGGTCGTAGTGGGCATGCGTGTTCACGGCGGTGATTGGCCGGTCGGTCATCTGGCGGACCGCGTCTAGAATCCACGCAGCCTGCCGTGGGCCGGTTCCCGTGTCGATGACCAGCGCACGCTCAGTGCCGACCACGAGGCCCACGTTCATCCGGAGTCCATCCGTCTGCAGCGTCCAGACGTGTTCGGCGAGTTGCTGCCAGGGATGGGACTGGTCGGTACTCAGCTCGGTCATGGTTCCTTCCACTTAAACGGCAGTGTTGCTAAGCGTATCGGGCGAGCGACTGGCCCGAGCGAAGCGAACCTCCGGTCCGACAACCGTCACAGGTCTGCCAGCACGCCGCCCGGGTTCTCGATGGCGTCCGCTACGTACCGGAGGAACCCGCCCGCTACACCGCCGTCGCACACGCGATGGTCAAATGCGAGGGTCAATTCGGTCACCTTCCGAACAGCTAGTTCGCCGCCGACTACCCACGGCCTGTCGATGATCCGGCCGAGTCCTAGAATCGCAGCCTCCGGGTAGTTGATGATCGCGGCGCTGCCGTCAACGCCGAACACCCCGTAGTTGTTGAGGGTGAACGTGCCGGAGGTGAGCTCGGCCGGCGTCGCTTTTCCATCGCGTGCGACGGCGGCGAGCCGGCGGATCTCCGCGTCCAGTTCGCGCGCGCTGAGCCGGTCAGCGCGATGCACGCTCGGAACCATGAGTCCGCGGTCCGTCTGCGCAGCGATCCCGAGGTTCACGCCGTCGAACCGCAGGATCTCGCTGCTGCCGTCCTCACGTTCAACGATGCGGGTGCTCAGCTCCGGATACTTCGCGAGTCCGGCGAGCGCAAACCTCGCTACGAACGCCAGGATGCCCGGCGTCGAATCGGGCTGACGGCGCTTCAGCTCGGCGCGGAGGTTCACCAGTGCGGTGGCGTCCACGTCCACCCACACGGTCGCTTCTGGTATTTCACGCCGGCTGCGCGACATCGCTTCCGCCACTGTCTTGCGGACGCCCTTGACCGGAATGCGTTCGGAAATACCCAAGCCGGTACGGCGGTCCTCGTCACCGGTTCCGCTCGGTGTAGAGGCGGCTTGCATCGTGGCAGCTGCGGAATCAGATTCGGGAGCCTTCGAAGAACCCAAGGCCTGTTCGACATCGCGGCGCAGGATCATCCCGTTGGCGCCGCTACCGGAAATGGAACGCAGGTCGATACCCGCGTCGCGGGCCAGCTTTCGGACCAGAGGTGAGATGCAGAGAACGGCTTGCGCGTCCGTTGCCGGTTCTTCAACAGACACGGCGGGAGCTGCAGGAGTTGGCGCGGCAGGGACTCCACCCTTACGCCGACGGGTCCGTCCCCCAGTCCCAGTACCGGGCGTGCCGTAACCGATCAGGACGTTGCCTGACCCTCCCGCTTCAGTTTCCGAGACGTCTGGAGCGGACTCGACTTCCTCCTCCGAAGGCACATCGACGCCGGCGCGCTCCTCCTCACGGTAGGCCTCGGCGTCTGCGTTTCCCGCGGGAGCACCGGGTGCACCATCCGGACGCACCGAAATCAGCGGGGCGCCTACATTGATGGTGGTTCCCGCTTCGCCATGCAGCTGCGTGACGACGCCCGCGAACGGCGAGGGCACCTCCACGGTCGACTTGGCCGTCTCCACTTCGGCCACCGGCTGGTCAACGACCACCGTGTCGCCCTCTGCGACCAACCAGTTGACCAGTTCGGCTTCGGTGAGCCCTTCCCCGAGGTCGGGAAGCAGGAAGACCTTCGCTGAAGGGGAAAGAGTTTCGGCGCTCATGCCTCGTCCTCCCACTGCAGTTCGTCCACCGTGTCCAGGATGCGGTCCACGCTGGGCAGGAAGTATTGCTCGAGCTTCGGCGCGGGATAGGGGATGTCGAAGCCCGTCACCCGGCGCACCGGTGCGGCGAGCGAGTGGAAGCAGCGCTCCTGAATCCTGGCAACAATCTCCGACGCCACGGACGCGAAACCCGGCGCTTCGGCAATTACGACGGCGCGTCCAGTCTTCCGTACGCTGGCGCTCACCGTTTCGTCGTCGAAGGGAACGATCGAGCGGACGTCGATCACTTCGAGGCTGCGGCCCTCCTCGGCCGCTGCAGCTGCGGCAGCAAGCGCTGTTGGAACGGAGGGACCGTACGCAACCAACGTTGCATCAGTACCCGTGCGGGCGACCACCGCGCGGCCAACACCCGGGGGGGCGTCGTCGTCGGCTGTCTTCCGAAGTTCCTCGAGATCAAGGGTCTCCTTGGACCAGTAGAGCTTCTTCGGTTCCAGGAACACCACGGGGTCGGGGAAGCGGATGGCTTCGCGCAGCATGAGGTAGGCGTCGCGGACTGTGGCGGGCGCCAGCACGGTGAGACCGGGTGTGTGGGCGTAGTAGGACTCGGAGGAGTCGCAGTGGTGCTCCACGCCGCCAATCCCGCCGGCGTACGGGATGCGGATGACCAGCGGCAGCGTGACGCGGCCCTTGGTCCGGTTGGGCATCTTTGCAACGTGGCTGACCACCTGTTCGAAGGCGGGGTAGGCGAAGGCGTCGAACTGCATTTCGACGACGGGACGCATCCCATTCATCGCCATGCCGACCGCCATGCCCATGATTCCGGCCTCGGCCAGCGGCGTGTCGAAGCAGCGTTCCTCCCCGAAGCGCGCCGTGAGGCCGTCGGTGATGCGGAAGACGCCGCCGAGCGGCCCAACGTCCTCACCGAACATCACTACAGATGAATCCGCTTCCATCGCATCGGCGAGCGCTGCGTTGAGTGCCTTGGCGAACGTCACTGGCTGCGGGCCCGTTTTTGCGGGTGCTTCAGTTCGTACGGCGGTGTCGGTCATCGCTGGACCCCTTCGCGGGTGAGTTCTTCCTTCAGCAGGGCGGCCTGCTCACGCAACTGGCTGGTCTTCTCGGAGTAGACGAACTCGAAGAGATCCATCGGATCAACCTCGGGGTCTTCGTTCAGGCCGTTGCGCAGTGTCGCAGCCATGTCTTCGGCGGCCTGCGTAATGCCGCGCTCCACCTCGTCCGTGAGCAGGTTGAGCTTGGTCAGGTAGGTCCGCATCCGGCTGATCGGGTCCTTCGGCACCCACTGTTCGACATCGGACTGCTGGCGGTAGCGGGACGGATCATCCGCGTTGGTGTGGGCCTGCATCCGGTAGGTGTGGGCTTCCACGAGGGCCGGCCCGCCGCCGTCGCGCGCCCGGTCAGCGGCCTTGCCGAGAACGGAGAGCATGGCTGCGAGGTCATTCCCGTCCACCCGTTCGCCAGGCATTCCGTAGCCGATCGCCTTGTGGGCCAACGACGGCGCCACGGTCTGGTTCTTCAACGGCACCGAAATGGCGTACTCATTGTTCTGGATGAGGAACACTACCGGCACGTGGAAGACGGCCGCGAAGTTCAGCGCCTCGTGGAAGTCGCCCTCGCTGGTGGCGCCGTCGCCGCACATTGCGAGCACCACTGTGTTCTCGCCGCGGAGTTTCGCGGCATGGGCCACGCCGACGGCGTGCAGCAGCTGGGTTGCCAGGGGCGTGGCTTGGGTGGCGGTCTTGTGCTCCTGCGGGTTGTAGCCGGCGTGCCAATCACCGCGCAGCAGGGTCAGGACTTCCAGCGGGTCAACCCCGCGCGTGATGACCGATACCGTGTCCCGGTAGGTCGGAAAGAGCCAGTCATCCCTTTCGAGCACGACGGCGGCAGCCACCTGGCATGCCTCCTGGCCGTGGGATGACGGGTAGACGGCCATCCGGCCCTGCCGGACGAGGGCATTGGCCTGGTCGTTGATACGGCGTCCGATGACCAATTTCTCATAGGCGGCAAGGAGGGCTTCGCCGTCGGGCAGTGGGTAGCGGTCGTTGTGGACGTGCTCACCCCGGGGATCAACCAGTTGAACAGGCTCATCTGATGGGAGCATGTACTCCTCAGCCGACGGTCCGCTGTCCTGGCCGCTGCGGCGCTGACCGCTGTCCTTCATCGACGCGCTGTAGTTGTTGTCCGCCGAATTGCCCGTGGAGCTTTCCGAATGAATGGTCATAGCTACCTCCATCGCCGCCGTGGCACCTGGGCGGCTCCTCTGCCTGGACGCACCCGGCACTGCCGGATGACGCTGGTCTGTCCCTCGATTATCCTTCTCAGAACGGTTTCGTATCCAGTTTTCCCTAAAATCATGGATAGTTGGATACAGATCAGCTATTCTTGTAGACGAAACGCTATTGTGATCTGGATTACGGGCGAGGGTGTAGACATATGGTAGAGCAACCGCTCGATGAAGTGGACCGGAAAATCCTTACAGAGCTAACCAGGGATGGCCGGCTGTCGGTCACGGCGGTTGCGGAGAACGTGCACATCTCACGCGCCCATGCATATTCCCGCATTGCCCGGCTCACGGACAGCGGAGTACTCACCAAGTTCACGGCACTCATTGACCCGATCAAGGCCGGCCTGAGGTCCTCCGCCTATGTCACGCTCAAGGTCCGGCAGCATTCCTGGCGGGAATTGAGGGAACAGCTCCGTGCAATCCCCGAGATTCACCACATTGCCCTGGTTGGCGGAGACTTCGACGTGATCCTGCTGGTTCGCGCGGAGGACAACGTCGATCTCCGACGGGTTATTTTCGACCAGTTGCAGTCCATGCCTGGGGTACTGGATACGCAGACATTCCTGGTCTTCGAGGACATGGACACTCGCTGACCGGGACTTGAGTGTCCGGAATTCGTGAAGAGGCGTGGCCGGGGCGTTCATCGTCTGGAGGTGACATCCCGTTCTAAATGTCACCATCCCCCATCAGGCCCCTCGACGAACCGGCCCCGACCACATGTCCCAGTAAATGCTACAAAGTGACAAATATGTCCCTGTTGCAGCGAATTCGACGTAAATCGAGTTCAAAATGTTGCAATGCTAGTTGCTTTTGTGTATCAGTCAGCGGCCGTAAACCGGTTTCCTCAGCCTTTGAAGACCGGGGTTCGCTTCTCCTGGAAGGCCCGGAAACCCTCGGCGTAGTCTTCGCTGCCGCAAAGCTCTCCCTGCGCGGTATTTTCCTCTGAAACTGCGTCCCAAAGTCCGAGCCTGCGATCCCGAATGGAGGCGACCAAACCCTTGGATGCCGTGAAAGCGCCGGTAGCGCCGCTTGCAACTCGTCCCACCGTTGACCGCGTTGAGTCGAGCAGTTCGTCGGCAGGGATGACGCGGCTGAAAAGACCGCCCGCCACGGCGTCAGCGCCGGACATCAGGTCCGCTGTGTAGATAAGGTCAAGCGTGCGGTGGGCTCCCAGCCGCTCGGTGAACAGCCAGTGGCCCCCGGAGTCCAGTGTGGCTCCCAACTTGGCGAATGGCGATCCGATCTTCGCGGAGTCGGCAACGTAGACCACGTCGGTAGCGATGAGCAGCCCCAGTCCCACGCCGAGGCAGGCACCGTGTGCGGCGGCGAAGGTCGGTGCGGGGAAGTCGGCCATCTTCTTCAGCAGCGGGGTGACGAGCCCGTCGAGGTAGGCCACGGCGTCGTCCGTTTCCGGTTCGACGCCGGCAATGTCCCGTCCCGCACAGAAGGCACGGCCCTCGCCGCGCAGGAGCAATGCGCGGACGTGGCCTTCCGCGGCGGCGGAGGCGGCGTCGTCGTACGCTTTCGAGAGCTCAGTGACCGCATCCTCGTTGAGGGCGTTGAGTTTCTCCGGAGCGTTCAGGACGATCTCCGCGACGTTGTTCTCGATGGTCAGGTCGATCATGAATGCTCCTTGGGTAGTTTCATTCTCGTCGAGCGGCCACTTATGACGACTTTTCCGCCCGAGATACCGTCATAAGTGGCCGCTCGATGGTGGTTTAGGCGTCGTAGTCCACGCTGACTTCGGGGCTGGTGGGCCGGGACTGGCAGGTGAGCACATACCCGCCCGCTATTTCGTCGGGTTCCAGGGCGTAGTTCTCTTCCATATCCACTGTTCCGCTCACCAGTTTGGCGCGACAGGTCCCGCAGACACCGCCGGCGCAGGCGAAGGGGACGTCCGGGCGGACCCGTAGCGCCGCATTGAGAATGGACTCGCGCGCGTGCGTGGGGCTCGAGACCTTGCCCTGGAGTCCGTCCAGGTTGAAGGTGATGGCATAGCTGTCATCAGTCTGGTCCTCCCGGACCGGCCTCCCGATCTGCCCCTCGGGCTTGGTCGGCTCGCCCGTGGTGAACAGTTCGAACCGCACCTTCTCCGCAGGCACACCGCGCTCGGCAAGCGTGTCCCGGCACAGCTGCACGAGTTCAAACGGTCCGCACAGGAACCACTCGTCGACGTCGTCAGTCCGGATGACGTTGGCCAGCAACGACTGCAGCTTCTCGGCATCGATACGCCCGCTGAGCAGCGGCGAAATGCGCTGCTCGCGGGAAAGCACGTGGTGAAGCGCGAAGCGTGCCGGGTAGCGGTCCTTCAGGTCAGCGAGCTCTTCGAGGAACATGACGTCCATTGCGGCCTTGTTCGCATAGATAAGGTCAAAGCGCACCGCCGGATTTGCCGCGAGAACGGAACGTGCGATCGCGATGACAGGCGTGATTCCGGAACCCGCCGCCACTGCGACAAAAGAGTGTTCCGTGTCGGTGTCGATGTTGTCAGGGCTGTTCAGCTCATTCATGGGGTGCTTCGAAATGAACTGTCCCATGGGGCTCATGACGTCGAGTGAGTCGCCGGCCTTCAGGTGTTCATTGGCCCAGGTGGAGAAAGTGCCTCCGAGATCCTTCTTGATGGCAACACGAACCTCGCCCGGCTGCGGCTCCGCGCAGATCGAGTAGCTGCGCCGGACCTCCTTCGGCTCACCGTCGACGTCCAGCATGGTGCGCAGCGCAACATACTGCCCCGGCACGTAATCGAAACGCCCGGACAGCTCCTCGGGGACGGCGAACGTCACTTCGATGGCGTCCTCGGTGAGACGGCGCACCTGAGCGACCGTCAGCTCATGGAAGGCTGTGCGCCGCTTGTTCGACGGCGCTAGTTTGACTGCCATTAGTGGACCTTGAAGTAGTCGAAGGGTTCGCGGCAATCCTGGCAGACGTACAGCGCCTTGCAGGATGTGGACCCGAAGCGGGTCAGTTCACGCGTGTTGAGGGACGAGCACTGCGGGCACTTAACGCTCAGGCCCACGCTCACCTTTCCGGCGGCAGCCTTTCCGGTGGGCGGCGCGATCCCGTACTCCTCGAGCTTGGCTTTCCCGGCCGCGCTCATCCAGTCCGTGGTCCAGGCCGGTGAGAGCACGAGGTCAACCCGCACGTCGGTGTACCCGTGATCTGCGAGCGCCGTGATGATGTCATCGCGGATCGCATCCATGGCCGGGCACCCGGAGTAGGTGGGGGTGATCGTGACTACGACAACGTCACCGTTGCCACCGTCGTCGTCGGTCCTCACCGAGCGCAGGACGCCCAGGTCCTCAATGGTGAGGACCGGAATCTCGGGGTCCGCCACCGTGGCGGCGATGTCCCAGAGTGTCTCTTCGCGGGTTTTGTCTTTCACGCGCGTCGCGGTCACCATGTTGCCCCCGGATGTTCGCGCGCCAACACCTGCATCTCAGCGAGCAGATAGCCAAGGTGCTCGCTGTGGCGTCCAAAACGGCCACCGCCGACGGCGGCAGGAACCTCAGGTGCCTCGAGCTCGGCTTCGGCGAAAATCGCCTCGACCTGCGCATCAAAGGAAGCACGAAGCGCCGAGGGCCGCACTGCAACGCCGTCGAGATTGGCTACAAGGGCGTCGTCCTCGAACAGCTCGCCGACATAAGGCCAGGTCAGCGTCAAGCCTGCGATCATGCGACGGCGGGACTCGTCTGTTCCGAGGGCGAGCCGCAACACCCACTGGCCGGCGTGGTCGCGGTGGTAATCGACTTCCTTCACGGCCTTGGCAGCGATGGCGGCCAGCGTGGGATCAGCAGAATCCATCAACCTCGAGTACAGCTCGAACTGGTAATGGGAAATCACCAGCTGGCGTGCGATAGTCCGCGCGAAGTCGCCGTCCGGCTGCTCCACCAAATGGCAGGAGCGGAACTCGTCCTCCCCGCGGAAGTAAGCGAGATCGTCCTCCGTCTTGTCCCAGGCCCGCCCGGCGTAGGTGAGGAAGGACCGTGCATGGCCCATCTGATCCAGTGCGATATTGCCCAGCGCCACGTCTTCCTCGAGTTCGGGCGCACGGGAAATCCACCATCCCAGTCGCTGCGCCAGGATGAGCGCGTCATCGCCCAGGCGAAGCGCGTACTCCCCTACTGCGTCACTCGGCAAGAGGTCAGCGGCGGCGATGTCTTCCGGTCGCAGGGCATTACCGGGCGTAATGCGGGTGGCGCTCGCGTTCGACTCGCTCACAGGTGCTTCACTCCCTCGCTCTTGGTGTAGTACGTGGCATGGCGGTAGTCCTTGCCCTGCGGGGACTCGAAGAACTGGCCCTTGGCGTCCGGGTCGCTGGAAATGATCGACGACGCCGGCACCACCCACAGGCTCACGCCTTCGTTGCGGCGGGTGTACAGATCACGGGCGTTGCGGACAGCCATCTCGGCATCCGGAGCGTGCAGCGATCCGGCGTGGACGTGGCTGAGTCCGCGCGATGAACGAACGAACACTTCCCACAGCGGCCACGGCTCAGCCTTCGGGTGTTTCGGCTGCTCCGCGCTGGGGGCCTTGGCGCCGTCGTCGCCGGTTGTTGATCCGCCGGTCATCTAGGCCGCCTCTTCCATCGTTCGCTTTTCGGCCTGCTTCACGGCATAAGCCGCAGCGGCCTCACGGACCCAGGCGCCGTCGTCGTGCGCTTCCCTGCGGCGCTCGAGGCGCTGGGCGTTGCAGGGGCCACGGCCGGCGAGGACTTCCTTGAACTCGTCCCAGTCGAGCGCGCCGTGCTCCCACTTGCCCGATTCCTCGTTGTACCGGATCTCATCATCCGGCAGGGTCAGACCGAGCGTCTTGACCTGCTCCACGATCATGCCGACAAAGCGGGACCGCAGCTCATCGTTGGAGAAGCGCTTGATGTTCCAGGCCATGGACTGCTTGGAGTTCGGCGAATCATCGTCCGGCGGGCCGAACATCATGAGGCTCGGCGCGTACCAGCGGTTCACGGCGTCCTGGGCCATCTGCTTCTGCGCTTCCGTGCCGTTTGCGAGCTCAAGAAGGATTTCGAAGCCCTGGCGCTGGTGGAAGGACTCTTCCTTGCAGATGCGCACCATCGCGCGGCCGTACGGTCCGTACGAGGCGCGGCACAGCGGCACCTGGTTGGCGATCGCGGCGCCGTCGACCAGCCAGCCAATGGCACCCATATCGGCCCAGGTGCGCGCGGGGTAGTTGAAGATGCTCGAATAGCGCGCCTTGCCCGCGATGAGGTCCGCCATCATCTGGTCGCGGGTGGTGCCGAGGGTCTCAGCTGCCGAGTAGAGGTAGAGCCCGTGACCCGCTTCATCCTGCACCTTCGCCATGAGGATGGCCTTGCGCTTCAGGCTCGGCGCGCGCGTAATCCAGTTGGCTTCAGGCTGCATGCCGATGATCTCGGAGTGCGCGTGCTGGGAGATCTGCCGGGCGAGGGTCTTTCGGTATGCCTCGGGCATCCAGTCGCGGGGTTCAATCCGGGAGTCGTCGGCAATCAGCCTGTCGAACTGCTCCTGCTCCGCGGTCAGATCCTGCGGCGCTTCCGTAGCGGTTGTCATGATGGTCACCTCACTGTGGGCGGACTGGCCCGATGCCAGACCGAAATAATTACCGACCGTTCGTTCAGGATATCGGGCGGGAAGATGCACAGTCAAGAACGCGTACGCCCTCTGGCAGGATGGTGCCATGACTGTCACCCCTCCCGTCGCCAAGAAGATTCCCACCGAACGCACCCACCACGGCGATACGTTCGTCGACGACTACGAGTGGCTGCGCGCCAAGGACAATCCGGAGGTCGTGGAGCACCTCAAGACGGAAAACGCCTATACCGACGCCGTTACTGCCGGTCAGGAACAGCTCCGTCAGGACATCTTCAACGAGATCAAGAACCGCACCCAGGAAACGGATCTCTCGGTGCCGGCCCGCAAGCAGGGCTGGTGGTACTACTCCCGCACGGAGGAAGGGAAGCAGTACAGCATCCACTGCCGCGTCCGTGCAACGGATACCGGGGACGTCGCCAAGGACTGGACTCCCCCGGAGGTGGTTCCGGGCCAGCCGGTGCCCGGCGAGCAGATACTGCTGGACGGCAATGCCGAGGCCGAGGGCAAGCCGTTCTTCTCCGTCGGCGGGCTCGCGGTCAGCGAGGACGGCAACCTGCTTGCCTTCAGTGTGGACAACGCCGGCGATGAGCGCTTCACCCTCCGGATCAAGGACCTGCGATCCGGTGAGCTGCTGCCGGACGAGATCCCGAACGTTTTCTACGGGGTCGCGTTTTCCCCGGACGGACGGCAGGTGTTCTACACCGTCGTCGACGACAGCTGGCGTCCCTACCAGGTGAAATCCCACCGTCTCGGGGCCGCCGTCGACGACGACGCGCTGGTCTACCAGGAGGACGACGTCGCCATGTGGACCGGTTTCGACCTCTCCGCCGACCGCACGCAGCTGCTCATCGGCATCGGCTGCTCCGAGTACAGCGAATACCGGGTGCTGGACCTCCGCAACCAGGACGCCGGGCTCACCACCCTCATTCCCCGTTCCGAGCGTGTGCTCTATGAAGCGGAACCGCTCACGATCGACAGCCGCCTCCACTACCTCCTGACCCATGACCGCGGTGCGAAGAACTCAATGGTGAGCCTGGTGGGTGCGGAGCAGTTCGAGCGTCCGCTCGCCGATCAGGAGTGGTTGACGGTCATAGAGCACGACGACGCCGTCCGCGTCCATGGCGCGACGGTCACCGCCACGCACGTCCTGGTTTCAGTGCGCAAGGACACCACCATGCGGGTGCAGATCCTGCCTAGGGAAGGCTTGGGCACTGCGTCCCAGCACGCGCCGATTGAGCCTTCATTCGACGAGGCTCTCTACACCTGCACCCTCGCCGGTGCCGAGTTCGAAGCCCCGGTGATCCGGCTTTCCTACACTTCCTACTTCACACCGCCCCGCGTCTACGATTACCTGCTCGACGGCGGTGAGCTGACCCTGCGCAAGGAAACCCCGGTGCGCGGCGGTTACCGCTCGGAGGAGTACGTTGCCGAACGCCAGTGGGCAACCGGCACCGACGGTACGCAGATTCCCCTGTCGGTGCTGCGTCGCCGCGATCTCACCCAGGACGGCACCAATCCTGCCGTCATCTATGCCTATGGCAGCTATGAGATCAGCATGGACCCGGGCTTCTCGATCTCACGGCTGTCGCTGCTGGACCGTGGGGTGATCTTCGTTGTGGCGCACATCCGTGGCGGCGGCGAAATGGGCAGAACCTGGTACGAGGACGGTAAGAAGCTGGCAAAGAAGAACACCTTCACCGACTTCGTCGATGCGACTACGCACATGGCCGAGTCCGGCTGGGCGGACCCCAACCGGATCGCCGCCATCGGAGGATCGGCCGGCGGCCTGCTGATGGGCGCCGTCGTCAATCTCGCCCCGGAGAAGTACCGGGCCGTGATCGCGCAGGTCCCATTCGTGGACGCGCTGAGCACCATCCTCGATCCCGAACTGCCGCTGTCAGCCCTGGAGTGGGAAGAGTGGGGCAATCCGATCACCGATCCCGAGGTCTATCAGTACATGAAGGAGTACACACCGTACGAGAACGTGCAGGCAACCACGTACCCGCGCATCGCCGCCGTCACCAGCTTCAACGACACACGCGTGCTCTACGTGGAGCCCGCGAAGTGGGTTGCGAAGCTGCGGGAAGTGACAACGGGCAGCGAGCCGATCGTACTCAAAACGGAGATGGACGGCGGGCATGGCGGAGCGAGCGGTCGCTACGAGCAGTGGAAGGACGTCGCCTGGGACTACGCGTTTGCTGCGGACGCGCTCGGTGCAACTGCGCCGCTTACGCGGACTGCCGGCATCGTGGGGTAGGCCCGAAATTCCCATTACCTCAAGATCTTTCCGGGCTTGGGCTCCGAATACACGGTATGGAAAGTGCAGAAGTGTTCGGAGCCCTGCCGGGCGTCCTGCAGCCCACCACTGACAGCCCGCGTCGGTATAGTTAACAGATGGACAGCAAGCGTGCCGGTTCGGCACATGCTGCGACAACTGTGGGGGCCGATGGCCCCCAGGACGAGCCTGTCCAACACCAAATCCTCGGTGGCCGTTACCGGCTTGTCAGCCTAATCGGCCAGGGTGGTATGGCGTCAGTCCATCAGGGACGGGACGAAGTACTGGGCCGGAACGTAGCAGTCAAGGTTTTCCACACCGGGCCGATCGGATCGGATGACGAGGCCCGGCAGCAGGCCGAAGCGAGAATACTGGCCAGCCTGAACCACCCCAATCTGGTGACTGTATTCGACGTCGGCGTTGATAAGGAAGACATCCATCACCGGGCGTACCTCGTGATGGAACTGATCACCGGCGAGGACCTCCGCCGCACCAATTCCCATGCGCCACTCACTGAAAGTGAAACGAAGGCGCTGGGCCGCGGAGTGGCCCAGGCTCTGGCATATATCCATGACCAGGGTGTAGTCCATCGCGACGTGAAACCGGGCAACATCCTCATTGGTGCCAGCAGCAACCCCCGCCGGGCCGAGAAGCCCAAACTCACGGATTTCGGTATCGCCCGCCTCGTAGAAGATGCGCATCTGACTGCCACGGGCCAATCCGTCGGCACCGCTGCCTACTTCAGTCCCGAGCAGGCGGAAGGCCTTGGTGCGACCGCTGCCAGCGACGTCTATTCCCTCGGTCTGGTCCTGCTTGAATGCCTCACCGGGGAGACCGCCTTTCCCGGTCCCGCTGCGGCCTCGGCCGCCGCCCGCCTCCACCATGACCCGGCGATTCCTTGGCCGGACAGCGATTGGGGCCGGCTGCTCCGCGACATGACGCAGCGTGATCCGGCTGCCCGCCCTTCCGCGAAGGAGGTTTCGACAGTCCTCGATTCAGAGTTCAGTGAAGCCCGCCAGTCGGTTGTCCCAGCGAGGAATGTCGACGGCGATACCCGGACCGGCTTACCGACGGCAGCAGTAGGTGTGGTTGGGCCCGGCGAAGACGGCGAGACGACTGCGGCCCTGACGGCCGCTGATGCGACAGCAGCTTCGATGCCTGCCGCATCACACGAGGCGTTTCCCATAACGGCACAGCAACCGCAGCAGAACCGGCGCGGGACTCCACTGCACACTCCAGATGAAGAAGACGAAGGGGACCGTCGAGACGGGGCTTCAGGCTCGGTGATATCTTCGCGCAGGCGCAGGCCGGGAGTGCTGCAGTGGGCGCTGATTGTGCTTCTGGCGGTACTGACCCTCCTGACTGCGGCGGCTTTCCTTGTTCCGGCTCTTCTGCCGGGAACGGACTCCCAACCCATTGACTATCCTCCCGCGACCGGAGAGCTCGGCGAACTTTTGGACGATCTGCAGGAGAGCGTGACGCCATGATGAAGAAACCGTCCCGTCTTTACGCCGCAGGAGCAGCGTTGAGCCTTGCACTGCTCAGCGGCTGTAGTCCTGCCCCGGACGGTGATGCGGCCGCGATGCAGCAGCTCCAGGCTGATGTTCTGGAAGTCAGCCAACTTTCCGTGGGCGGCGACTTTGCTGAGGCTCTGGACGCGCTGGACAGCCTGAGTACACGGTTGGGTGCGCTCGCCCTCATCGGTGCGGTCGATTCCGCACAACAGCGGGAGATAGAAGAAGCGATAGCCAACCTTCGGGCGTTTCTCGATCGGAGCCTGGGCGGCGGCACGCCGTCTGAGTCAGCTACGCCGGCACCGGAGCAAACCAGTCCAGAGCCATCGGGCACCCCCGGCCTGACATTCCCACCCGCGCCCATTCAAGTGCCCGCTCCGGCGCCACCGCCCGCCCCTGCCCCCGAGCCTGCTCCCGCACCGGAGCCCCCTCCCGCTACTACCCCCGCACCGGATCCGGCGCCTGATCCCGAGCCCGCACCGGAGCCGGAACCTGAGCCAAGCCAGCCCCCACCTCCTGAACCGGAACCCGATCCTGCGCCGACGGAACCGGCCCCCACGCCAAGCCCCACTCCCGCACCTGAGCCGTCGGGTTCCCCAACACCTGCACCTACGGAGCCGTCCGGCCCCGGCGTCGGGCCGCCTGAACCGCCACCAGCCACGGAACCGCCACCAGGTTCCGAGCCACCCGGACCCCCTGGGGCACCTGGGGCACCTGGGGCACCTGGTGAGCCGGGCGGGCCTGGTGAGCCGGGCGGACCACCAGGGTCAGCCGGTGGGCCGGGCGGGTAGTCCGTTGGCGCGGATGACGTCGGCGAACCAGCGCGCGCTTGCCTTCGGGATGCGCCGCTGCGTTTCGTAGTCCACACGCACCACGCCGAACCGCTGGTGGTAGCCCCAGGACCACTCGAAGTTATCGAGCAGCGACCACGCCAGGTAGCCGCGGACGTCCGCGCCGTCTGCGATGGCGTCGGAGACGGCGTGGAGGTGTGATTCGATGAAGGTAAGGCGGTCCTGGTCATTCACGTAGCCGGATTCGTCCGGGTGGTCGTTGTATGCAGCACCGTTTTCGGTGATGTAAAGCGGGATGTTCCTGGGACCGGTGTAGTCCTGGTGCAGGCGGTTCAGAAGCCGGCGAAGGCCCTCCGGCTGAACCTCCCAGTCCATGGCGGTCACGGGCAGGCCGCGCGGAACCGAGGATACGCCGTCGGCCGCGACGTACGGCGAGGAAAGCTGACGGGCGGATTCGGGCCTATCCACGGGCGGCTGCGCTGTGGTGGTGACCGCTTCGCCGTGATAATAGTTCACCCCGAGCAGGTCGATCGGCGTGGCGATTATGTCAAGGTCACCGGGCTGGATGAAACGCTCGAAACCCAGGTGGCGTACGTCGTCGAGCGCGTCCTCCGGGTAGTGCCCTTTCACCACCGGGTCCAGGAAGATCCGGTTGAACTGTCCGTCGATGCGCCGGGCGGCGTCGCGGTCAGCCTCGCTGTCGGGATCGAGCGGGTCCGGAATGGTGAAGTTGAGGGTGAGTCCCAGTTGGGCGTCCGGGTCGCCCTTCCGCAGTTCACGCGTTGCCAGTCCGTGCGCAAGCAACAGATGGTGAGCGGCGGCCAGGGCCGCAACGGGTTCCTGTCTCCCAGGAGCGTGCTCACCCGAGGCGTACCCGAGGAACGCAGAGCACCACGGCTCATTCAGGGTGGTCCAGATCCGGACGCGATCGCCGAGTGCCTGGTGCATGGTTCTGGCGTACTCCGCGAAAAGGTGCGCCGTCTCGCGTTTGGTCCACCCGCCGTCGTCCTCCAGCGCCTGCGGCAAGTCCCAGTGGTAAAGGGTCAACCACGGCGTGACGCCCGCAGCGAGCAACTCATCCACCAGGTCCGAGTAGAACCGGATACCCGCCGGATTAGGGGTCCTGCCATCTGGCATGCACCGTGACCATGATGTCGAGAAGCGGTAGGCACCCAGCCCCAGTTCCTTCATGAGCGCAACATCCTCGGCGTACCGGTGGTAATGATCGCAGGCGACGTCGCCGTTATGGGCGTCAGCAACGGCGCCGGGAACGCGCGCAAAGACATCCCAGATGGAGTCCTGCCGACCGTCCTCGTGTGCCGCGCCCTCGATCTGGTAGGCAGCGGTAGCCGCTCCCCACAGGAACCCATCCGGGAAGGGTGTTGTTGCGTTCATGCTGGTTGCTCCTTACGCGTTTCCCTGAAACCCGATCATCTACCGGCAGAACGGCAGGATTTGGTTGAGAGTACAGCACGCATCCATGGCGCACGGGTTCATATGTGCACAACTGCGCACTTAAAGATATGTTTGTGTCCATGTTCAGCGTCCTACGCGTACCGACGTACCGGAATCTTTTCGCAGCCCAGGTGATCGCGCTGCTGGGAACTGGCCTGCTGACGGTTGCGCTGGGCCTGCTGGCCTTCGACCTCGCCGGCGGCCGGGCGGGCGCCGTGCTTGGCACAGCGTTAACCATCAAGATGCTCGCCTACGTCTTCGTTGCCCCGGTGATGGCGGCCCTGGTGGAAAGACTGCCGAAGAAGGCCGTCCTGGTGGGCGCGGATCTGGTGCGCGCCGGCATCGCGATGACGTTGCCCTTCATCGACCAGGCCTGGCAGATTTACATCCTGGTGTTCATCCTGCAATCGGCCTCCGCGACCTTCACGCCGGCTTTCCAGTCACTGATTCCCGTTGTCCTGCCGAAGGAACGCGACTATACGCGGGCCCTGTCACTCTCACGCCTTGCCTACGATCTGGAGGCCCTACTGAGCCCGGTCCTGGCCGCCGCGCTGCTGACGCTGATGAGCTACTCGAACCTCTTCCTGGGGACGATGGCCGGCTTCCTGTTCTCAGCGGTGATGGTTGTTTCCGCCCGCCTGCCCTCCGTGCCGGCACACGCCAACACCGGCTCCGTGTGGCATCGCACGACGCTGGGCAGCCGGATCTTCCTTCGGGATCCTTCCCTGCGCGCCCTGTTGGCCCTGAACCTTGTGGTCGCCGGCGGAACGGCCCTGGTGCTGGTCAACACGGTGGTTTACGTCCGGGACATCTACGCTGGCTCCAATGCTGAAGTCGCAGCGGCTCTCGCCTGCTTCGGTGCGGGTTCCATGGTGATCGCCCTGATCACTCCGCGCCTCCTGGAACGGATAACTGACCGCAACTTCATGCTCGCAGGTGCGGCTGTCATCAGTGCCGGCGTGGCTGCTGCAGCCCTGGTTGTCCTTGCAGAACCGCCGTGGGCTGCGATGCTGGCGGTCTGGGTGTTCCTCGGTGCCGGCACCTCAATGATCAATACGCCCTCGGCGCGACTGCTGCGCCGGGCGGCCACTGATGCAACGAGGCCGCACCTCTTCACCGCACAGTTCTCCCTGTCCCACGCCTGCTTCATCCTCACCTACCCGATAGCCGGCTGGGTTGGCGCGGTCGCCGGTCAGGTGAGCGCCGCCGTCGTTCTTGCTGCACTGGCTACACTGGGCACTGTAGCGGCGCTTCGCCTCTGGCCCACAGAGCCCGCAATGAAGGCCGATGGGATGTCCACGTTGTCGGGAAGGTGAGACATGAGCGAGAGTCCGATACCCGGTGCGCCGAGCCTGCACCACCCGATCACGCCGGATAGCGCGCGCCTGGAAGCGGGCGCAGCGACCTTCCGGATGCTCGCTGATCCCACGCGGTTACACATACTTTGGCTCCTCGCTGAGCAACCTGCGGGTGTGGGCTCCCTCGTAGAGCGGACGGGCGCAACCCGGACGTCAGTCAGTCAACACCTGGCGAAGCTGCGCTTTACCCAACTGGTCAGCGCGAAGAGGGAAGGCCGGAACGTTGTGTACAGCATCATCGACGGGCACCTTGCACGCCTGGTCCGCGAGGGGATGAACCACGCAGACCACCGCGTCACGGGCGAACCCACACACGAATAGCTACCGGACCGCTAGGGCGGAAGCACCACACCGCTGGCGGTGTCGTTGCGGGGCTCCGCGCCGATGCGGGCCGTCGAACCGTCCTCGCTGATCTCGAGCATGTTGGCTGTTCCGAAGATCCCGATCCCGATCGCGATATTGTGTCCGCGGGCGCGCAAATCCTCGACCGTCGAAGCCGGGTAGTTCGTCTCAACGTGCAGGATATTGTCCGCGGGATAAGGGAAGATCGACGCCGGGAATGCTGTGCTTACGAAACGCGGCTGCGCGACGGCCTCCTGCGGACCCAACCCGAACGCCACCACGTTCATGAACTGTTGGAGCTGCGCCTGCGGCTGGGTATCGACGCCCGTGTTCCCGCCGAGCAGGTACGGCCGGCCGTCCCGGAGCACCATGTACGGGTTGGACGTGTGCCGTACGGTAGCGCCCGGGGCCACGGCGTTCACGTTGTCCGGATCGGTTGACATGAACTTCATGCGCTCGTTGATGTGGATGCCGGTATCTCCGACCACCAGGAACTGGCCACCCAGGCTGGTGGTGACCGCTGCGGCGTTTCCTTCAGCATCCGTCACGTGGACGGTTGTGGTGTCCGTCGCCTGCCGGTCCAGCCCGGCTTCGATCGGCCACTCGGCCGCGCGTTCCATATCGATCCGGGCGCGTTGTGCGGCGGCATACTCGTCCGAGAGCAGTTCCTCCACGGGCACTTCCATGCGGGCCGGATCGCCGATGTACTCGAAACGGTCCGCGTAGGCGAGCTTCACCGCCTCCACCTGTCGGTGGACCACGTCAGGGTCCGACGGCGACCGCCCGACCCAATCCTCAGCCTTCAGGATATTCAGGGCAAGGAGCATCGCGATCCCCTGGCTGTTCGGCGGATTCTGCAGCACCGTGAGGCCCTGGCCCCAGTCGATCGAGATTGGATCCACCTGCTCCGCCTCGTACCCGGCGAAGTCTTCAAGTGTCAGGTACCCGCCGAACTCGTCGGAATAGGCAACGATCGCCTCCGCCAAGGGGCCACGGTAGAAGTAGTCCCGAGCGGCCTGGATGCCGGCCGCGTGGGAGGCGGCCTCGTCGCCGGAGGAGGCGGCGCCGTCGTCGTACGCGGTTGCGAGCGCCTCGAGCGTGTCGGCGAGATCGGGCTGTGTGACGGTCTGGCCGGTCGCAACAAGCGCACCATTCCGCAGGTACAGCTCGCTCAGCTTGGGACTGTTCCGGATATTGGCTTCCTGCTGGGTCAGCCAAAAGGTCATCTCGGTGCTGACCGGGTAGCCGGCCCGCGCAATCCCGATCGCGGGAGCGAGCACCTCGCGCAGGTCCAGTCTCCCGTGGTCGCGGAGCCACAGCATCCAGCCGTCCCACGCGGCGGGCAGGATTGCCTGGTGTATCCCGTACTCACCTGCGCGGGCGGCGTAATCCTCCAGCGTCGCCTTGCTGCCCACGGGACCCACACCGTTGAGGCTCGTGGCTTCCTGCGTGCCGGCGTCGTAATAGAGAGCCCAGGTGTCACCGCCCAGAACGCTCGAATAAAACGGCTCGACGACGGTCAACACCGCGGCTACCGCCACCGCCGCGTCGGCGGCGGACCCGCCCGTGTTGAGGATCTCGGCTCCGGCGTCGGTTGCGAGGGAGTTGGAAGAGACAACCGCCTGGACGTGCGGCTGGGCCGGCGTCGTTGTTAGCGCTTCTGTTGTCGGGGCCGGAGTTGTTGGTGCTTCTGTTGTTTGTTCGGTGCTTGCCGAAGTCGGCGCGGTTTCCGGTGAATTCGGGATCGTGCAGGCCGTGATGGTCCACACCGAGCACACTGCGATGGCCAGTAGCCGGGAAATCCGTTGTCGCAAAGCGTACCCCTTTCCGGAGCGCCGCTGTGCGGAACAGACTAGCACCGCTGGCGGGTCCGCGGCAGGGCCTTTTTGCGTGACCCGTGTGTGCCACATAGCCTTCACCTGCTTGACAGTCGGCGCCGTCCCGGTATTACCTAATGAACATTCGGTAAATAATTCTGAGAGGCCTTCATGAAGGACACTGACGTCCGTCCTGCACACCCCATCCTCGAACAGGATCACGCCTCTCGCTGGCTGGGAATCGACGTGGTCCAGCTCGCGGACGGGCATGCCACCATCACCATGCGCCTCCGCGAGGAAATGCTCAACGGCTTCGGCATTGCACACGGCGGCATGGTCTTCGCCTTCGCCGATTCGGCGTTCGCGCTCGCCTGCAATCCGGTTGGCGAGACGGACACCATCACGGTTGCATCCGGCGTCGACATCAACTTCCTCTCCTCCGCCCTGCCGGGCGAGCTGCTTACCGCCGTTGCCAAACGGCGGGCGTCCGCCGGCCGCAGCGGGCTCTACGACATCGCCATCACAGCTGCGGACGACGACGGCGACACGCGCCTCATTGCCGAGTTTCGGGGACGCTCGCGCACCGTCCCCAACCGCCGCGCTCAGCCGTCCGTGAACGCGCCGACCAACAAGCCCGAAGAGAGGAACGCATGAGCACTACAGCCATCAAGGCAACCGCAGCGGACGCCGCAACCTGGGATGCCGAAGAGGGCTTCGACCGCGGACGCATCGAAGAACTGCAGCTGGAGCGCCTCCAGTGGACGGTCAAGTACGCGTACGAGAGGGTGGACCTCTACCGCCGCAAGTTCGACGACGCCGGGGTTCATCCCACCGACCTGCGTGAGCTGTCGGACCTCGCCAAGTTCCCCTACACAACCAAGGAAGACCTTCGGCAGACCTACCCGTTCGGCATGTTTGCGGTTCCGCAGGAGCAGGTGGCACGGATCCACGCGTCCTCAGGCACCACAGGCCGACCCACCGTCGTCGGCTATACCACTGGGGATCTCGACCGGTGGGCCTCGCTTGTGGCGCGGTCCCTGCGGGCGAGCGGGGTCAAGAAGGGGCACAAGGTTCACAACGCGTACGGCTACGGGCTGTTCACAGGCGGCCTGGGCGCGCATTTCGGTGCCGAGAAGCTGGGTTGCACGGTCATTCCGATCTCCGGTGGGCAGACGGAGCGCCAGGTGCAGCTCATTCGCGACTTCGAGCCCGACGTCATCCTCAGCACCCCCACCTATCTGCTCACCATCCTCGATGCGATGGTGGCAGCCGGGATCGACCCACGAAGCACCTCGTTGAAGACCGCCGTGCTCGGGGCCGAGCCATGGACATCCGAGATGCGGCACGAGCTTGAGGAACGCATGGGTTTCGACGCGTGCGACATCTACGGACTCTCGGAGGTGATGGGGCCAGGCGTCGCCGGCGAATGCGTTGAAACCAAGGATGGCTCGCACATCTGGGAGGACCACTTCCGCCCGGAAATCATTGACCCGTTCACCGATGCGGTGCTCGACGACGGCTCATCCGGGGAACTGGTCTTCACCTCGCTGACCAAGGAAGCGCTGCCCATCATCCGCTACCGAACGCATGACCTCACGCGCTTGCTGCCCGGCACGGCCCGCCCGGGGATGCGCCGGATGGACCGGATTACGGGACGCAGCGATGACATGATCATCCTGCGCGGCGTGAATCTCTTCCCCACGCAGATCGAGGAGATTGCGCTGCGGATTCCGGCACTGAGCCCGCACTTCCAACTGGAGCTCACCCGCCCGGAGGGACAGCGGATGGATCAGTTGACCATCCGGATTGAGCCTCGCGAGGGTGTGAGTTCCGACGACGCCGCGGCTGCCGCTTCCCAGCTGAGCGAGCAGATCAAGATTCACATCGGATCAAGCTGCGCGGTATCGGTTGTGGAGACGGGTTCCCTGGCGCGCTCCAGCGGGAAGCTGAAGCGAATTTATGACCTGCGGCCCAAGGCGTAGCTCGGCGTTTGGAAGCGCTGCTGACCGAACGTTCATGCGAAAATAGCCCGTATGCCCAGTTCACAGGCCGCAACCCGTCGCGGACGTCCCGGATACGACCAGCAGACAGTCCTCAACATCGCCGTTGACGTCTTCAACCGGCACGGCTACGAGGCTACCTCGATGGGCGTGCTCGCCGAGAACCTGGGTATCAGCAAGTCTGCTATCTACCACCACGTACCTTCGAAGGGCGATCTGCTGCGCCTGGCGCTGGATCACGCGCTCGGTGGGCTCGAGGCCGTCCTGACACACGCTGACGCAACCGATGGAAAGGCTGACCAGCGCCTGGAATATGTGCTGCGCGGCACCATCGCCGTGCTGACCGAGCGGTTGCCCTTCGTGACGCTGCTCCTGCGGCTGCGCGGCAACACGGAGGTTGAGCGCGAAGCCCTTGAGCGCCGTCGTGCGTTTGACCATCAAGTGGCAGCACTGGTGGAAGCCGCCCGGTCCGAGGGATCGGTGCGCAAGGATATTGATCCCCGCACCACCACGCGGTTGCTCTTCGGCACTATCAACTCCCTGGTCGAGTGGTACAAGCCGGGCGGCCCCCTGACGCCCGAGAAACTTGCCGACGACGTCATCGCCATGGTCTTCGAGGGCCTCCACCACCACGCCTAGCTCCGCCGCTTTGCCCGGTGCTCGCGCCCGGTCCTTCCCGCCCGGTCTCAATCGATGCACCCACTCAATCGCCCGGTTCACTGGGTATGTTTAGACATGCCCAGTGAACCGCCGGATTCGATGGGAGCACTTGCGCGGATGTGCGTGCCGCGGTGAGCGGCGAGCGTCTGCCGAACCATTTTGAGATACGCCTCAGGACGGTCCACGACTTGACCGCGGGTCACACGCAGGACCGGGACACCACCCACTGTGAGCAGGTTCCAACGACGACGGTCCTCTTCGAACTCCACCGGCCCGCTGTGATATTCCCTTCCATCGGCTTCGATTCCGAGGATCCCGTCGACGAAGAGATCCAGCCGCCCGACCCCCTTCACATAGACCTGGGACTGAACGGCGAGCCCGGCTTCTCTGAGTGGATATCGCGCGACGGTCTCAAGTATGGACTGTGAATGCGGGTCTACGAGGCTTATGATCCGACGCAGTGGCGCATCCCGTTTACCGCCGGTACTGCTTCGGAGTTGCTCGAGTGAAACCAGCCGCCTCACAACTGCGGACTCGACAATACAGAGCGCATCTAGCTCGGGCAGGCACCGCATAACCTGCAGGCAGATGAGCAGAGGTGTTACCGGCCGCGCTGCTCTATGCACCCGGACGTCCGGCCCGACCTGGCGCGCTTGGTCGAAGCACACGTGCAAGAGCGTTGGTTTGCGCAGCACCCACAGGTTGAGTCGCTCGGCGGCGCTGATGCAGGCAAGCTCCCCGCCCATCGCCGCAGCTGCAATCCTTCCGCGGTCGGCGTCCGGCAACGCGTAGATTCCGCGTCTTGCCTTGGCTACCCTACGTTGCTCCAGTGCGCGCTGAAGCTTCCTCGCACTGATTCCGGCAGCAACCAGGTCGCGTCTGCGGCAGACTCCTCCATGCAGGATCAGCACGTTCTCAATCTCCATGGGATCCATGGTGGCCGAGTCAGCCGACGCGCGGGGACGAACCCACTCCTATGTGGAAAAGTCGCCCCAGATCGGTTTGGGGCCGCACGTAGGACGCACACTATGCCCCACCGAATCATAGGTTTCACCGGGTATGTCTAGACATACCCCGTGAAACGTCGGAGTCGGTGGGTTGATTCACACGCCGAAGCGGAAAGGCTACTTCTCCACGAGCGTCAGGACGTCATAGGTGGCAACAATCTCGTCGTCCTGGTTGGTCAGCACCGCATCCCAGGAAACCTCGCCGTACTCCTCATCCTCGCGCGGGGTGATCCGCTTTGCCGTGAGCGTGACGCGGATGGAGTCCCCCGCCGCAACGGGCGTAATGAACCGCAGGTTCTCGAGCCCGTAGTTAGCCAGGACCGGCCCCGGCGCAGGCTCAACGAACAGCCCCGCGCCCCAGGAGAGCAGCAGGTACCCGTGCGCCACGATGCCCGGGAAGAACGGGTTCGCCGCGGCAGCTTCCTCATTGGTGTGCGCGTAGAACTTGTCCCCCGTGGTGTTCGCGAAAGCCGTGATGTCCTCGAGCGTTACCTGGCGCAGGTCGGAGCGGATGGCATCGCCGATACGCAGCGTTGCCAGCTTCTTCCGGAACGGGTGCTCCTCGTCGAAGGTGCGGTCCGCTCCGGCGTGCCAGACGCCCGTGACGGCGGTGAGCATGTTCGGTGAACCCTGCAGTGCCGTGCGCTGCATATGGTGCAGCACCGAACGGATGCCACCGAGCTCCTCGCCACCCCCTGCCCGTCCAGGGCCGCCGTGCACGAGGTGCGGCACCGGCGAGCCATGCCCGGTTGAAGTCCGCGCGTCCTCCCGGTTCAGCAGGAGCACACGTCCGTGGTGGGCAGCGATCCCCAAAACCAGTTCGCGGGCAATAGACGGATCATTGGTGCATACTGTCGCCACCAGGGAACCCTCGCCCATGGCGGCCAGGCGCACGGCGTGGGCGACGTCGTCGTACCCTACAACGGAGGCGACCGGGCCGAACGCCTCCACCGTGTGAAGCTCGACGGCGTCGGCGTTCTCCCAGGTGAGGAGGACCGGCGACATGAAGGCACCATCTTCGACGACGTCCACCGTCCCGTCCGCCTGCGTAACCCGCGGTGAATCCAGGGTTCCGTACGCCAGCTCACCACCGGCGGCGATCATGGATTCGACGGCGGCGCGAACGTCCCGGAGCTGGCCCAGCGATGCGAGCGCACCCATGGTGACACCCTCCGCGCGTGGGTCACCGAGCGTGACGCGCTGCTCGATGCGGTCGCGCGCGGCAGCAACGACGTCGTTGACCAATGCTTTGGGGACCAGCGTGCGGCGGATGCTCGTGCACTTCTGGCCGGCCTTGACGGTCATCTCGGTGACGAGTGACTTGATGAAGGCATCGAATTCGGGGGTGCCCGGCACTGCATCCTCACCGAGGATCGCGGCGTTCAGGGAGTCAGTCTCGGAGGTGAACCGGACACCGCCGGTTGCAACGTTCTCGTGGGACTTCAGCTTGTTGGCGGTGGAGGCCGAACCGGTAAAGGACACCAGGTCGCGGTAGTCCAGGTGGTCCAGCAGGTCGCGGGCCGGCCCGGAAATCAGCTGCAGTGAACCAGCCGGCAGGATGTTCGACTCGATGATCAGCTTCACCACGGCGGCGGTCAGGTAACCGGTCGGCGTTGCCGGCTTCACGATGGTCGGCACACCTGCAAGGAAAGACGGCGCGAGCTTCTCCAGCATGCCCCACACAGGGAAGTTGAATGCGTTGATCTGCACGGCCGCACCGGGAATGCGCGTGTAAATGTGCTCACCGACGAAGGAGCCGTCCTTGGACAGCACTTCCGTTGGCCCGTCGATGACTACCTGCGAGTTCGGCAGCTCACGCCGCCCCTTCGAACCGAAGGTGAACAGGACGCCGATACCGCCGTCGATATCCACCATCGAGTCCACCTTGGTGGCGCCGGTGCGGGCGGAAAGTTCGTACAGGTGGTCCCGCTGCCCGTTGAGGAACTGCGCGAGGGCCTTGAGCTTCAGCGCGCGCTGGTGGAAGGTGAACTGGCCCAGTTCGGTCTGGCCGGTGGTGCGGGCGTATTCGACGGCGTCGGCGACGTCGAGCCCGTTGGTGCTCACCAGGGCGAGCAGTTCGCCGGTGCTCGCGTCCCGGACTTCCGTCGAGTTCTCCTCGGAGAGAGTGTGCTGGTCCGGTGTCCACCAGGCGTCGCGGATGAAGCTGGGGACGATGTCCACGCTGAGGGCGGTCGAAGTCATCGTTGACCTTTCGCTTTCGGGGCTCGATGAGGATGCTGGAAATTACTGAACGGACGTTCGGTAATATGTCCAGAGTACATTAAACGCCACACCCATTAGGAGCCTTCAATGACCGGCGAACCCTGGCAGATCACCCTCGGCGAGCTCGACGAGAAGATGGGCGTGAGAATCACCGAGCAGTCCGTGGAGCGTGTTGTGGCCACGATGCCGGTGGAGGGGAACCGGCAGTCGTTCGGGCTGCTGCACGGCGGCGCGTCCCTTGCCGTCGGTGAGGCCGTGGGCTCCTGGGCCGCCGTCATCCACGCGAGCACACTGGGGAAGACCGCCGTCGGCGTGGACGTTTCAGCTACCCACCACAAGTCCGCCCGGGACGGCGTCATCACCATCACGGCCACCCCCATTCACCTGGGCCGCACCCTCACCACGCATGAGGTACTGATAACCAACGACGACGGCGAGCGCCTCTGCACGCTGCGCATCACCAACCTGCTGCTCGAGAAAAAGAAGAAGTAGGCCCTAAGGGCGGCGCTTGGCCAGCCGGTACTCGAGGTGCGAGCGGACCATCGGCCACTCCGACGCGATCACCGAGAACACCACCGTGTCCCGGACCGTTCCATCCGGCATGCGAACATCCCCCCGAAGCACGCCGTCCTGTTTCGCCCCGAGCCGGGCAATCGCCTCACGGGACTGGTGGTTCATCCAGTGCGTCCGGAATTCGACAGCGGTGCATCCTAGGGTCTCAAAAGCGTGCGTCAGCAGGAGCAGCTTGCTTTCGGCGTTGGTGCCGGTGCGCTGGGTCGAAGGACGGTTCCAGGTGTACCCGATCTCAACCTTCGGCGTGTCAGCGTTGATGTTGCAGTACGTCGTCATCCCCAAGACTTGACCGGTATCCGAGCGCCGCGCGGTAAACGGCAGCATCGAACCCTCGCGCTGCTTCGCGAGGCGTCCCTCAATCTCCCCGGCCATGTCCTTCGGCGTGGGTATCCGGGTGTACCAGAGGTTCCAAAGCTCGCCGTCACGCACCGCGTCAACCAGGCCGTCGTGGTGCTCCATGGACAACGGTTCCAGCGTCACCAGCTGCCCCCGTAGCGTCACCGGCCCTATCGCACTCACGCGGTCAGCCTTTCCCGCACGGCGCCAACTTCCTTCTGGGAAAGGCCTGCGTCCAGCAGATAGGTCCCGGCGTCAAACCCGTTCAACAGGTCCAGGAGATGCTCACGCGTGCGGCTGATCCACTCCTGAAGTTCTTCCGGCGACTTCGGCGTTTCCCTGGGCTTCTCCTGCGCGAGGTGGTGCTCATTGATTCCGTGGACAGCCAGCGCATAATCATCAGCGATGTCCTCGTGCGGCACTCCTGCCAGCGCGAGCAGCACGGCAGTCACCATGCCCGTCCGGTCCCGTCCTGCAGCACAGTGCACGACGACGGCGCCCTCCGCCCCAGCGACGGCGCGCACCACCGCAGCGATCTTCTGCGGCCAGCGCCGCAGGTTCTCGCCGTAGTACTCCGGTGAGTTCAGGTAGGGGCCTGCGAGCGCCATGAATTCCTTATCGGACTGGTCTTCGGTGGGGCAGTTCACCACCCGGAAGCGGTCCAGTACAGCACTGTTGAGTACGGGGTCCGTCTCCCGCCGTCCCCGCTCCTGTGGGTTCCGCAGGTCGATCACGGTGCGGACGCCGTCGTCGTACGCCTGCTGCCAGCCAGCCTCCGTCAGCCACTCCTGACGGCCCATCCGGTAGAGCCGGCCTGGCCTGACCGCCGGGCTGACCCCGCCAAGGTCGCGCGCATTGACCGCACCCTCCCAACGAACCGTGCGGTGGGTACTGCTCCGGTGCAGGGCATCCAACTCAGTCAAGGACATGCTTCCAAGGCTACCGGCGACCGCTCCGGAGGACGCGCCGAAGTGCTATGTTCGCGGCGTCCGATCAGGAGTATCTTGAGCCAATGAAACTCTTTCGGATAGCGGCCGGCGCGCTTCTCGCGTCCGGCCTGGTTGCTGGATCAGCGGTTGCGCCGGCGTCAGCGGGCGAGCGGGACACCATTGATTACGTCGCCTTCGGTGACTCTTACGCGGCAGGATTCGGGGCGGGGTCCTACACTGAGGGCGACGTCTGCGGCCAATCCCCGCTCGGATATCCCGGCCTCCTCGACGAACGGAGACGGATCGAACTGGATGCCAACCTGGCCTGCAGCGGAGCCACCGCGCTGGGCGATGTGCCGCTGCAAATAGGCGCAGCAGTTCAATCAGGTGTGCTGAACAGGAAAACCGACTTGGTCACCATCTCCGCCGGGGGCAACGACGTGCGATTCCTGACGGTCATCGGCGCCTGCACGAGCCCCGTGCCGGCGGATTGTGAAAACGCGGTCGCGGCAGCGACGTTCTACGCGCAGACGACCCTTGCTGCGAACCTCCCGAGCGTGTACGCGGGCATCAAGGCGAATACCGGTAAGGCGCAAGTGATCGTGACCGGCTACCCGCACCTGTTCTCGCCGGAATTTGGAAACGCAGTACCCGTGGCACTCGGGACGTTCCAGGGCGTACTCACCCCGGAGGACCAACAACTGTTCAACGACGGCACGGACGCACTCAATGACGTCATCCGCGCGGCGGCAAAAACCGCAGGTGTGAAGTACGTTGACCTGACCAAGCGGTTCGCCGGCCACGGCTTAGGCTCACCGCAGCCGTGGTTCACCGCCGGGACGGCCCTGGACGGGCTGCACCCCAACGCCAAGGGCTACAAGAACGGCTACCTCCACGAGGTAAAAAAGGTGGTCAAAGACTAGCTAGTCCACCGTAATGATCGCCTGCACCGGCGTGTGGTCGGAAGGCCAGGCGCCGTCGTAGCGTGTGGTGTTGATGCCCGTCTCCACCACCGTCACACCGGAGTTCACCATCACCCAGTCAATCCGTTTCCGCCCCTGCTTCGGCGCGCGGTAATGCGGGAACGTGCCCCAGAGCTCGGTGAGCCGTTCCTCGGCGACGTCCCACGCGTCCGTGAGCACGTCATCGCTGGTCAGCGCCTCGTACGGCTGCGACGCGGCGCCCGTGTTGAAGTCGCCGAGCACGACGACGGCGCCCTGGGTCCTCGCGACCAATGACCGGATTGCCACCACGGACTGCTGACGGGACTTTCGGGACATATGGTCCAGATGCGTATTGATAATCGTAAGTTCCTTGCCCGTCTCCCGGTCCCGGAACCGCCCGGTCACGATGATGCGGGGGATCAGGTTGCCCCACCCGTTGGACCCGGGTTCATCCGGGGTGTTGGAGAGTGCGTCCTGGTCCCAGTCCAACAACTCAAGCCGCGCCGAGTCATAGACCAGCGGGCACTGCTCGCCGCCGCCGTCGGCATTGCGCCCGCGGCCGATGCTGCTGTACCTGTCCCCCAGGCCTTCAAGAATGGCGGGAAGCTGGTCCGGCAGGGCCTCCTGCACGCCCAGGATGGTGGGCTGCTCGGCAGCAAGCAGGCGACGGACAAGGGGCTCCCGCCTGCCCCAGTGATCGTGGCTCCATGGATTCACGTGGGCAACCCGGCGTCGGATGTTGTAGGTCATGATGTGCAGTTCAGGCGCTTCGACAGGCCCGACTAACGGCTTGTCCGCAAGGGTCCGCTCGCTCATGGAGAAAACACTAGCCCTTATCTGGTCGCTGGCTGAACCGTTTGGATGTGCCGCGCCATCAAACCAATGTTACACAAAATGTGCTACATTACTTCCATGGCCAAGCCAGGTAGAAAGAGCGTTGGAGTACGGGAACTGCGCCAGAACGCGTCGAGCATTTTGGAGGAAGCCCTGCGGACGGGAGAAAGCGTGCTCATCACCAACCACGGCCGGCCAATGGCTACCCTCCAACCAATGACGCCGGATCTCGTCTGGCGGGAGCAGCTCATCGCAGACGGAAGGCTGATTCCGGCCACTGCTAACTGGCGGGATCTCCCACCGCCCTTGCCTGCATCAGAAGACGCGCCGTCAATGAGTGAAATTCTTGAGGAAATGCGGGCAGACCGGCTGTGATCTATATGGACACCTCCGCCCTCGTGAAGATGATCGTAACGGAAGCCGAGTCAGCGAAGTTACTCACTTATCTGGGGTCACGGGACGAACGCCTAGCTACATCGCAGATCGGAGCTGTGGAGTTGGCGCGTAGTTCGCGCAGACGGGACAGCTCCGCTGCCAGCCGGAGTAAGGAGCTTCTGGCCAGCATTGAAATTGCTCCTCTCACCCTCGAGATTTCCCGGAAGGCAGCGGAGCTTGAGCCCTTCAGCCTGAGAACACTCGACGCGATCCATGTCGCTACAGCGGATGAACTCCGTGCAGCACTGGTTATCAGTTACAACCAGCGCATGATCGAGGCCTGTGCAGCTAACGGACTCGAGGTTGCGTTCCCCGGAGCAAACTAACTACCCGTCCCAGGTGAAGAAGCCCTGGCCGGACTTCCGGCCCAGTTCGCCGCGGGCAACCTTGTCCCGGAGAATCTGCGGCGGCGCGAAGCGCTCCCCCAGCGTGGACCCCAGATACTCGGCAATCCCGAGGCGCACGTCCAGGCCCACAATATCCGTGGTCCGCAGGGGACCGACGGGATGCTTGTAGCCCAGCACCATTGCAGTGTCGATATCCTCCGGGGACGCAACGCCCTCCTCGACCATCCGCATGGCTTCCAGGGCTATGGCCACACCGAGCCGTGAACTGGCGAATCCGGGGGCATCCTTCACGACCACGGGCGTTTTGCCGAGTGCCTCGGTCCACCCGCGCGCCTGGGCTTCGAGCTCGGCGGAGGTCGACGGCGCCAGCACCACCTCGATCAAGGTCGACGCCGGAACCGGGTTGAAGAAGTGCAGCCCGCAGAACCGCTCCGGGCGCTTCAGCACGCCCGCCAGTTCGCTCACCGAGAGGGAGGAGGTGTTCGTTGCCAGCCAGGCGTCGTCGTCGAGCTGTTCCTCCACCGACGCGAGCGCGGCCGACTTCAGCGCGAAGTCTTCCGGCACGGCCTCCACCACGAGCGCACAGGACGCGAACGCCGAATAATCCGTCGCTACGCTCAGGCGGCCTGCGAGCGCATCCTGGCTTTCCGTCGTCGTGCCCTTGGCGACGCTCTTGTCCAGCGCGGCGGTGACGCGCCCGCGCGCGGCTTCAGCGGCGTCGTCGTCCCGTTCGACGACGACGACGGCGGCACCCGCCACACAGAACGCGTGCGCGATGCCGGCCCCCATGCGTCCGCCGCCGAGAACTCCGACGGTTCCAGGAATGCCAGGTACGTTCACTTTTTCTTCTTCCGGTCTGTGTCTTTCCTTGTCAGGAAAGCCTGCATGCGTTCGAACTTCGCGTCGGACTCGAACAGGATCCCCTGCGCGAGCTGGTCGATCATCGGGTGAGCCTCGCGGGGTGCATGGAACACGCTCTTGGTGATCCGTGTGGCAAGGGGATCCTGCCGGGCGATGCGGTCCGCGAGCTTGTGCGCCGCTTGCAGGAGCGCGTCCGCGGGGTGGATCTCGGTGATGAGCCGGGCTGCGAGTGCTTCCTCAGCGTTCAGTACGCGGCCCGCCAGCAGGATCTCCTTGGCCAGCGGTTCGCCCACCAGCTCGCGGAGCCGCCACGTTGCCCCTGCCGCCGGGAGGATGCCGAGTCCCGTTTCGGGGTTGCCGATCTTCAGTTCCGGTGTGCCGAGCCGGAAGTCCGCAGCGAAGGCCAGCTCCGCGCCACCACCCAGGGCATAGCCATCGAGAGCCGCGATTACGGGCATCGGGAGCTGAGCGATGCGTGAGAAGAGCGTGGAGTTGATTCCTGCGAGGGCATCATCCCGGCGTCGTTCCTTCAGCTGGGCGATGTCTGCCCCGGACGCGAAGACGCCGCCGGTTCCGGAGAGGATCAGGATCCGCGGATCCCGTTCGAGGTCCGTGCACACCGAGTGAAGCTCATCGACCATCTGCTGGTCTATGGCATTGCGCACCTCGGGACGGTGCAGTTGGACGCTGAGGCGGTCACCGTCGTCGTCGATCTTGAGGGTTTCCACTACACACGCTCCAGCAGCATCGCCGTGCCCTGGCCGACTCCGACGCACATGGTCGCCAGGCCCAGGCGCCCGTTCTCCCGCTCCATCCGGCCCATCAGCGTGATGGCGATGCGGGAGCCGGACGAGCCGAGCGGGTGGCCGAGGGCGATCGCTCCGCCGTCGCGGTTGACGATTTCCTCATCGAGGCCCAGCCTGCGGATACACGCGAGCGACTGCGTGGCGAAGGCTTCATTGAGTTCGACGGCGTCGAGGTCGCCGATGCTGCGGCCGGAGAGTTGCAGGACCTTCTGTGTTGCCGGAACCGGTCCGATCCCCATGATTTCCGGCGGCACTCCCGCTGAGGCGCCGGTGACGATGCGTGCACGCGGTGTCAGGCCAAGCCTCGTGAGCGCGGCTTCAGAGGCGACGACGACGGCGGACGCACCGTCATTGAGCGAGCTCGAGTTTCCGGCGGTCACCACGCCGTCCTTGGCGACTACCGGCTTGAGCCCCGCGAGGACCTCAAGCGTGGTGTCGGCGCGTGGACCTTCGTCGGTGTCCACCGTGACATTCTTCCTGCGGTTCGTCGTGTTCACCGGGACAATCTCGTCCTTGAAATGCCCGGCCTCGATCGCCTTCAGCGCACGCTGGTGGGAACGCAGGGCGAAGGCGTCGGCGTCATCGCGGCTGATCCCGTCAACGCGCGCGACTTCCTCGGCGGTCTCCGGCATCGAGAACGTGGTCTTGTCCTGCGCCGCGAAGGTGGGGTTGGTGAACCGCCAACCGATGGAGGTGTCGAAGGAGGCACCCGGCTTGGCGAACGCCGTCGTCGGCTTCTCCATCACCCAGGGTGCGCGGCTCATGGACTCGACGCCCCCTGCGATAACGATGTCCGCAGCTCCGGCCTTGATCATGTGGGAGGCCATGATGATCGCGGACAGTCCCGAGGCGCAGAGCCGGTTCACGGTGATGCCGGGAATGGTGTTCGGCAGACCGGCAAGGAGGGTAGCCATGCGGGCGACGTTGCGGTTTTCCTCGCCGGCACCGTTGGCGTTTCCGAGGATCACTTCGTCAATCGCCTCGGGGTCCAGGCCGGTCCGTGCGACTGCCTCGCGGATTGTGAGGGCCGCCAGGTCATCGGGGCGGACTGCCGAAAGGACTCCGCCGTACCGTCCCACCGGGGTGCGTACCCCGCCCACCAGAAAAGCCTCGGCCATGCCAGTCTCCGTCATCATCAGCGATCGTGTTCGAGGACGGCATAATTACCGACCGTTCGTTCTATAAAGAATCGCACGGGGTGCGGGAGGGGTCAACCGGGACGCTTCATTCCCGTGCAGGTACGGGCCGGCCGGGCGTGTGTCGGGCGGCGAAACACCGAAATTACGACGACGGCGCCCGCCAGACCTGCACGGAAACGTTCGGCGAGCGCCGCTTACGCCGCCCGCCGCTCCACCACCCGGCCCGCGTCCAACCGCAGCTCCGAACCGTCAAGGCCTGCAAACCAGCGGCGCAGTTCCCGGTCGTGGCTGACCACCAGAAGTGTTCCGGTGAACCGCTCGAGCGCCTCCTCCAGTTCCCCGACCAACACGGGTGAGAGGTGGTTGGTCGGTTCGTCGAACAGCAGCACGTCGTAGGAGCCCACAAGCAACCGGGCAAGCGCCAGCCGGCGGTACTGGCCGGCGGAAAGTCCGCCAACAGGCACCGTGAAGTCCCGCGACCGGAACAGTCCGAGGTTCAGCAGCCGGTCCGCGTGTTCATCGATGTCGCCGCGAAGCCCTTCCGCGAATGCCGGCAGGAGCCGTTGCGACGGCTTCGCCGGCGGGGCGAGTTCCTGCGGCAGGTAGCCAAGCCTCCCCCGGTGCCGAGCGGTACCGGCGTGATCCGAGGTTCCGGCGATGGCATTGAGCAGCGTGGTCTTGCCGGCGCCGTTGGGCCCGGTCACGAGCAGCTTCTCCCCCGCGACAACCCGCAGTGAGGACACCGCCAGCCGGTCCACGACCACCAGTCCGGACACCGTGACGACGACCCCGTGCAGCGAGCGTCCGCCGAACCGGGCGGACAGTGCCAGCGGTTGGGGCGGCCGGTCAACCGGGTTCTCCTGTAACCGCCGTAACCGCTCGAGCGCGTTGCGTTTCTGGCTGCTCAGGGCCTCCTGCACAGTGCCCTGCTTGAAGTCGAAGGCCATTTTGTCGCCGTCGCGCTTTCGGCCGTACCCCATGCGCTGCTCGACGGTTGCCGCTTTGAGCCGCTCGGCCTCTTGGGCGTCAAGCCACTGCTGGTACTCCTGTTCCCACCGGCGCCGCTCGGATTCCTTCGCCGCCAGATACCCCTCGTAGCCGTTGCCGTAGCGCCGGAGCTCCAACTTGTCGGCATCCAGTTCCACAATGGACGTCGCGAAGGTCCGTAGGAATGCGCGGTCATGGGACACGGCAAGGACAGCACCCCGGTGGGAGGCGAGCTGCCGTTCAAGCCAGCTGACGGCGTCGTCGTCGAGGTGGTTGGTGGGCTCATCAAGCAGGAGGATCGCGGCCGGATCAGCCAGCAGGCAGGCGAGCGCCAGCCGCTCCTGTTCACCGCCGGAGAGCGAGGAAAGCGCACGCCCCCGCCCCATGCCGCCCAGTCCAAGATGCTGCATCGCCGAGTCCACCCGGGCGTCCACTTCGTAACCTCCGTGCAGCGTGAACTGCGTCTGAAGGTCGCCGTACCGGGCGAGGCCGGCGTCGTCGGCTGTATCCAGGCCGGCCTCCAGCGCATGCAGCTCCGCCTCCATTCCGCGAATGAAGGACAGCGCCGCGTCAATCACGTGGCCCACAGTGTCCGACGCCGGGTGGTCCAGTGTCTGCGCCAGGTAACCGACGCTGCCGTTGATCTTCACGACACCGGCATCCGGACTTTCGCGGCCTGATGCCAGGCGCAGGATGGTCGATTTGCCGGCGCCGTTCTCACCGACCAACGCAACACGTTCGCCGGAGGAGATGAGGAGGTCGACGTTATCCAGCAGAAGCTTGTCGCCGTAGCCGTGGGAAACGCCGGACAGGGAAAGGTGTTCGGCCAAAGGGGTACCTCGCAAAAGTCGAAAAGGCGCCGGCGGAGCCGCCCCGGAATTTGCGCATCGGGGACAGCTCAACGCCGGCGAGAAGAATCGGCACAGTGCGGGTTACATCCACATAGGGAACAGCCTGCCCCTAAACCCAGGATTCGTCAACGGTCATGCGCCTCGGAGCCAATGTCAGCCCTCGAGCCGGAAGCCGAGCTTGACCGTCACCTGCCAGTCCGCGACCGCGCCGTCCACCAGATGCCCGCGGATTTCCTTCACTTCGAACCAGTCGAGATTCCGGAGCGTCTTTGCGGCCTGCGTGACGGCGTTGGTCACGGCCGCATCCACCCCGTCAGGCGATGTTCCGACAACCTCGGAAATGCTGTACGTGTGGTTGGCCATGCTTCCTCCTTGAAGACGTGCGTCCGCTGCTGCGGCGGTTGGGTGCCACGCTAGTCCTCTCCCCCGCCCGGGTCTAGAGTTCCTTTCCACCCAACGACGACGACGGCGGCTCGCACCTGCTATTCCGGACACCGGATGTCCTCAATGGGCTGGTGGGCGCCGCAACCCGCTCTTACGCTCGTCGGTATGACATACAGCATTCAGGTTGCGATCGACTGCACAAACGCTCACGCCCAGGCGGACTGGTGGGCAGAGACCCTCGGTTGGGTGGTTGAGCCGACCAACCAGGACTTCATCGACGAAATGCTCGCCAAGGGGTTCGCGAAGGAGAGCGACGTGATCGAGCACAACGGCATGCGGGTATGGAAGGACGGAACAGCGATCTGCCGCCCGGATGAGGTTGGGGCGAAGGGACGGCAACGGCTGCTGTTCCAACCGGTGCCGGAGCCGAAGATGGTGAAGGACCGCATCCACCTCGACATCAATCTTGACGGCGATGACAAGGACGCGCTCCGGTCAACCCTGGAGAACCGCGGTGCGAGGTTCCTCTATCAGGCGAACCAGGGACCACATCTCTGGTACACCCTGGCGGACCCGGAGGGGAACGAGTTCTGCATCGGCTAAGCCTCGTTACTGCTCGAGGATGCGGAAGCGCCCGTCCTCATCGAAGTCGGCGTGCAGCACGTCCTGGACATACTCGGGCTTGATCGGGCCGTACACGTGGGGATAGCTGATGCCCGCACCGCCGTCTTCCCAACGGACGTCAACGCCGTCGGATTCGATCTGCTCGCTGTCCATCACCAGAACCAGCAGCTCACTGGGATCAGCCTCGTCCCGGTAGCCGGATTCAGCTACCGCAGCGAGCTGATCGGGCTCCGTGCAGTGGATAAAACCGGCGTCGTCGAGCGTCGCACCCCTCGTGGAAACGGCGTAGGGCTCGTCCGCCTGCGCGGCGAAGTTCCAGTCGGAGGCGTAGGCAAGGTGCAGTATCCGCATTCCTGCAGCCTACGCACCGTTCGCTTTGATGTCTGCCCCATTCGCGAAGCTAGACTCGATTGGTGACCACAGACCTTCCAGCCCAGGTATCTGACATCTTTGACCCCGTCCGTTGGCGGCTTGTGGAGGGGTTCGAGAACCTTCAGGACATCACGTACCACCGGCAGGTGGAATGGAGCCAGGCAGAGCGTGCCGAAAGCGAATCCGCGAAGGACCTGCCGACGGTCCGGATCGCGTTCAACCGGCCTGAAGTACGCAACGCATTCCGCCCCGGCACGGTTGATGAGCTGTACCGGGCCATGGATCACGCCCGCATGAGCCCGGACGTTGCAACTGTCCTGCTGACCGGCAATGGGCCTTCGCCGAAGGACGGTGGACACTCCTTCTGCTCCGGCGGCGATCAACGTATCCGGGGCAGGGACGGCTACCGCTATGCGGAGGGCGAAACGAAGGAAACCATCGACCCTGCCCGTGCAGGCCGCCTCCACATTCTGGAGGTGCAGCGGCTGATGCGGACCATGCCGAAGGTGGTCATCAGTGTCGTCAATGGCTGGGCCGCCGGTGGCGGGCACAGCCTGCACGTGGTCTCGGACCTGACGATCGCCTCGCGTCAGCACGGGATGTTCAAGCAGACGGATGCAACGGTCGGAAGTTTCGACGCCGGATACGGTTCGGCGCTCCTGGCGCGGCAGATCGGGCAGAAGCGGGCGCGCGAAATCTTCTTCCTCGCCCGCGAGTACTCCGCGGATGAGATGGTGGCAATGGGTGCTGTCAATGAAGCCGTCGATCATGAGCGGCTTGAGGAGGTAGCGCTTGAGTACGCGGCGGATATCGCCCGGCAGAGCCCGCAGGCCATCCGCATGCTCAAGTTCGCCTTCAACCTCGCCGATGACGGGTTGGCCGGGCAGCAGGTCTTCGCCGGCGAAGCCACCCGCATGGCGTACATGACCGACGAAGCGGTGGAGGGCAAGGAAGCGTTCCTCGAAAAACGCAGCCCCGACTGGTCCAGCTTCCCCTACTACTTCTAGGCTCCGATGGAACTTCTTCCTTTTCACACCCCGCCCGGGTCCGATCCACACGCGCTGCTGAAACCCCTGGCGGACGCACTCGCAGGTGAAGGTCCCGCCGTTGCACCGCACTCGGACGAGCAGCAGAGGTTCGACGGCGAACTGCCGAACGACGAGATTGCCGCGGTACTCAGCACCTCCGGCTCCACCGGGACGCCGAAACAGACGATGCTCAGTGTCGACGCCCTTGCGGCTTCAGCCATGGGCACCGCGTACGCGCTTCAGGCCGAGGGCCAGTGGTTGCTGACCTTGCCGGTCCATTACGTTGCCGGATTCCAGGTCCTGGTCCGCTCGCTCTACGCAGGGACCCGCCCGTGGGCCATCGATCTCTCGCAGAAATTCAGTCCGGAGACCTTCACCGAGGCGGCCGGTGAACTGACCGACAAGGTCCGCTTCACCTCGCTGGTCCCCACGCAGCTGCATCGGCTGCTGCAGGACCCGGCGCCTGGGACCGTCAAGGCACTCCAGCGGTTCAATGCCATCCTTCTCGGTGGCGCAGCTGTGACGGACACGCTCCGGAACGAAGCCCGCAAGCACGGCCTGAAGATTGTCCGTACCTACGGGATGAGCGAGACGTGCGGTGGCTGCGTGTACGACGGCGTCCCCCTCGAAGGTGTTGAACTCACCAACGATGAGGGACGGCTCTGGATCAGCGGCCCCGTTCTGGCTGACGGTTACCTCGGCCAGCCCGGGCTCACCGAAGAGCAGTTCCCCTTCAACTCCGGCCGGCGCTGGTTCAGGACCGACGACGACGGCACGATGGAGGACGGCATCCTGACCATCCGGGGACGGGTGGACGACGTCATCATCACCGGCGGCCTGAAGGTCTCCGCTGTTGCGGTCGCGAGCGTCATTGAGGGCATGGACGAGGTCCGTGAGGCACTGGTCCTGGGCATCGCCCACCCGGAGTGGGGTACCCAGGTGGCTGCCGCCGTCGTCGGCTCTGTCAATCCCGACGCCGTACGGAGGCATGCCCAGCAGGAACTCGGCCCGCACGCGGCCCCGAAGATCGTTTTGACGCTCGACGCCTTGCCGATGCTGCCCAACGGGAAACCGGACAGGCTCGCGATCCGGGCGCTGTTCGAGCAGTCGGTGCAATAACGCCGCACCCGTCAAGAACATGACGGCAATCGCACAAGATCGGAAGGAAAACCGTGGCAACAGCTGCGCAATGGATTGAGGGGGCCCGCCCCCGTACGCTACCCATGGCGATTGCGCCCGTCATCATCGGGTGCGCTGCTGCCTGGGACCTGAACTCATTCAAGCCGGTGAACGCGATGCTGGCCGCGATTGTGGCGATCCTGCTGCAGATCGGCGTGAACTTCGCCAACGATTACTCCGACGGCATCCGCGGCACCGACAACGACCGCGTTGGCCCGCTCAGGCTGACCGGGTCAGGAGCGGCCAGACCCTGGCAGGTCAAGTGGGCGGCATTCGGGTGCTTCGCCCTTGCGATGGCTGCGGGCATAGCGCTGATCGTCCTGTCGCAGACGTGGTTCCTGCTCCTGGTGGGCGTAGGCTGCGTGGCTGCGGCGTGGGGTTATACGGGCGGCCGGAACCCCTACGGGTACATGGGTCTCGGCGACGTCTTCGTGTTCGTTTTCTTCGGCCTGGTGGCCACGCTCGGGACCACGTATACGCAGGCGAACCAGTTGAGCGGGCCTGCGTGGGTCGGCGCGATCAGCACTGGAATCATTGCCATGGCACTGCTGATGGCGAATAACGTGCGGGACATTCCGACTGACCGTGAGGCCGGGAAGCTGACACTGGCGGTGCGCCTGGGTGATACCGCAGCCCGCATCAGTTACGTGATGATGCTGACTGTTGCGTTGCTGCTGCCGCTGTTCCTCGTCTACGACTACCCGTGGGTTCTACTGGTGCTGCTGCTCATCCCGCTGTGCCTGATGCCAAGCTGGCTGATGCTGAACGGGAAGAAGCGCCGCAGCCTCATTCCTGTGCTCAAGCAGACCAGCATCATCAACCTGGGGTTCAGCGTGCTGTTCGCGGCGGGTGTGGTGCTCTCGGGCGTCCTGGCCTAACGTTCGGGCGTGGGCCCGGCATTACGGCTGGCGGCGGTCCGCATTGACCGGCGTATTGGGGTCAAGGGTATCTTCAGCGTCGGCATCGCGCAGTTCGCGGACCGTGCGTACGGGCGGCGCGCCGTCGCGGAACCGGCGCTGCAGTGAGGATGCGGCTTCATTCCGCAGGCCGCGGAAGAACAGGTAGGTAACGCACCAGGCCATGATGGCGCCGGCTATGACCGAGAAGATTGCTCCGAGGCCCAACCAGTAGCAGATGAGCGCGAACACCGCGACGAAGCCGAGGCGGAGAGCGGTGAATTTGAGGAAGGCCACGCTCCAAGTTTACGCGCCTACAATTGATGCATGCCCCGCTTTCTGCTGCTCATCGTGATCCTGGGGATCGCCGTCATTATTTACGCGCTGTTCGACTGCATTATGAGCCGGGGGAACGCAGTGCGCAGCATCTCCAAACCCGCCTGGATCCTGACCATCCTGCTCGTGCCGCTGCTGGGCGCCGGGCTCTGGTTCCTGTTCGGCCGTCCCCGTCAGGACGGGAAGTCCGTGAAGCGCCCGAACACACCCCGTCGCCCTTCAGCCCCGGACGATGACCCACAGTTCTTGCGCAACCTTGAGGTGAAGCGCCGCCAGGAAGCACGGGAGGCTGAGTTGCGCCGTAGGGAAGCTGAGCTCCGCGCGAAGGAAGACAAAAAGAAGAACGACGACGACGGCACGGCCACCGACGGCAAGACCGCCTGAGCTGGCTACGGCATTACGCCGCCGTAGCTGTGCAGACCCGCGAAGTAGATGTTCACGATCGTGAAGTTGAATACGATGCACAGGTAACCCACGATCGACAGCCAGGCAGCGCGTGTTCCTGTCCAGCCGCGGGTTGCGCGGGCGTGCAGGTAGCCGGCGAAAACCACCCAGATGACAAACGACCACACCTCTTTGGGGTCCCAGCCCCAGTAGCGGCCCCACGCCTTTTCGGCCCAGATCGCCCCGGCCATAACCGTGAATGTCCAGAGCACAAAGGCGATGGCGTTGATGCGGTAGGAGAGATTCTCGAGGCTGGTGGCTGAGGGGACCAGCCGCATGAACGGCAGACGGTCCTGCCGACCGGCGGCCAGGCGTGCCACGCGGTCGGACTGGAGCAGTTGCAGCACCGACATCACGAAGGTGAGGGTGAACAGCGCCGACGCTGTAACGGCCACCGAAACGTGGATGATTAGCCAGTAGCTCTGCAGCGCGGGCACCAGGTTTGCAACCGGTGTCGGGAATCCTATGGTCGCCGCGCAGAGCATGACAACCACGAGGCCGATCACGAACGTTCCGAGGAACCTGAGGTCCTTGCGCGTCAGCACCACCAGGAAGACCAGTGCTACCACCAGGCCGCCGGTGGTGCAGAATTCGTACATGTTGCCCCAGGGAACGCGGCCAGCGGCGATCCCCCGGGAGAGCACCGCAACCGTATGGACTGCTGCAGCGAGGATGGTGAGCGCGACGGCGATGCGCGCCGCGGAGCGCCGCTCACCCTGGTAGTTCATTGCGTCATCGGCTGTACTGGCGGCGGAAACAGCGTTGGGACGGCCCCGCTTGCCGCCGGCCACCGCCCCGGCAAGCACCAGCTCGCGTTCTTCGGCCGATTGAGCGGATCCGGCCAGCCCTGCTTCGATTTCCCGGATCTTGCGGCTGCTCTTCACGAGGTCCCACGTGAACGCCAGGAACGCGGCCGTATAGGCGAGCGCGGCCAGCAGCATGAACAGCTCGCTGTACTGCCCCAGGGTCTGGTTTATGTTCTGCATCAGTTGTCCTTACCGCTCATCCGCGCCGATGCCCCCACGTGCGCTGTTTCATTCTCGTCGTCGTCGTTGGTATTGGCCAGCCAGCGTTCCCGCAGCAGCTTCTCGATTGCGGCTCCCTCGCCGGCAAGCCGGTGGTCCTCACCGCGTGCCAGGAGGCCGTACTCGACCATGACCCGCCCGTCGGTGTGGGTCCCGGCGCGGATCCACACCCGTCGCCTGCCGATGAAGAGGGACGCACTGAGCCCGGCGAGCGCCAAGGAGGAGAACACCAATGCGCCGAGTTCTGCGGGGTCGTGGGTGATGTCCAGGGCAACGTAACGCCGCAGGCCGTCGAAGGTGATTGAGCCCTTGCCCTCGGGCAAGTCCACGGTTTCGCCTGCATCGAGGACAAGGCCCCCGGCGTCGCTGTTCCGGCTGTTGAGCTCGGTGAGGGTGTCGGTCTCGAGCACGTACACGTTCTGAGGTTCGCCGTCGTCGAGCCCCAGGTCCCCGTAGTAGGAGTTCAGGTTGAGCTGGGGCAGGAAAGGGTCCGGGTCCCGGGAGAAGGAGACCCCGTTCTCATCGACCGCCGCGGTGGGCAGGAAGAAGCCTACAAATCCGAGCTGGTCCGGCTGGGCGTCCGGCACCTTCAGCACCATGAGCGAGGTGAACAGCCCGTCCTGCGGTATGGAGACTACCGGCCCCTGATGCGCTATATTCCCCTCGCCATCGCGCACGGTCACCACCGGGGCATATCCGTTGCCCACCAGATACACGCTGGTGCCGCCGATGGTCAGCGGCTCGTTGACCTTCAGGATCTGTTCCTGCGGTTCGGCATCCGGGCCCGCCTTGGTTGTCATGGTGGCGGTGAAGTCGATCGGCTGTCCGTAATGCGTGAGCTGACGGTCGAACTGGACCTCGAAGTCCTCAAGGGTGATCGCGTACGGGTCGAGATTGTCCTCGGAGAAGTTGGTCCCCGGGGTGAAGGAGTCATAACCCACGAGGGTATTGACGAACGTCTCACCCTCCACAAGGATTTTCTGCCCGCGGTAACCGAACAATCCGCCAACCGCAACGGAGATGAGAACCCCGATCAGGGAAATGTGAAACACCAGGTTCCCGAGTTCCTTCGCGAACCCGCGTTCGGCTCCTGCGGAAGGCTTGGAGGCGTCCTCATCGCGGACATCCACCCGGTAGCCGCGCTTCTTAAGCAGAGCGGCGGCGTCGACGACGGCGGCACAGGCCGACGACGGCCGCTCACCTGCCTGCCCGCCGGCACCGGCTTGCCCACCCGCCCCGGCAGGTGTCCCGGCGGCTCCGGCTTCAGGACCGGCGGCTCCGGTTGCGGCCGCCTCCGATGCGTACCCGGCTGGAATGGCGAACGCGCCGTACACCGGCAGGCGGGAAAGCCGTTTCGGAGTGCGCGGCGGCTTGGAGCGCCAGGCCCGTCCGTGCGCGATGGCGCGCGGGATCACGCAGCCGATCAGCGAGATGAATAGGAGCAGGTAGATCGCGGAGAACCAGATCGAGGAGTAGACGTCGAAGAGCTGGAACCAGTCGAGGATCGGCCCCGTCTCAGGATTGTCCTGGATGTACTGGGTGACAACTGCGGGGTTGGCCGGACGCTGCGGAAACAGGGACCCGGGGACCGCCGCGACTGCGAGGAGCAGCAGGAGGAACAGCGCCGTGCGCATGCTCGTGAGCTGGGTCCACGCCCAGCGCAGGGTTCCGAAGAACCCGAGGGCCGGGAGCGCGACATCCTGTTCGCGATCCTTCTTTGCCATGGAGCTTTCCTTTGGGTTGGTCATCAGATGGGAAGGGTCACCCCGCCTATCCATTGCTGAAGTTCGTTGATCCACAGGTTCCAGATCCCGGTGGCCATGAGTACGCCGACGAGGATGAGCACCCCACCACCGACCCTCTGGAGCAGCAACCGGTGGCGGCGGAAGAATTTCATGGCGCCCATCCCGCGGCGGACTCCGAGGGCGATCAGCAGGAAGGGCAGTCCGAGGCCGAGGCAGTACACGAAGGTAAGCAGCGCTCCCTTGACCGCACTGGCGCCGTCGTTCGAGAACGCCAGCAACTGCACCGCGGAGAGCGTGGGGCCGATACAGGGTGCCCAACCGAGACCGAAGGTCAGACCGAGCAGGGGTGCCCCCCACAGCCCGCTCGGCACCCTCGCGTGCAGCTTCTTCTCCTGTTGGAACCAGGAGAACCCGCCCATGAACACGATGCCAAGCACAATCACCACGAGGCCGAAGATACGGATCAGCCAGTCCTGGGAGCCCGCCAGCCACGCTCCCAACTGCCCGAAAAGTGCACCGTAGGCCATGAACACAACCGAGAAACCAACAACGAACAGCCCGATTCCAGCGACCATCCTGCCGCGCTTCTGCTGTTCAAGGTCCACACCCGTCAGACCGCTGACGTAGCCGAGGTACCCGGGCACCAGTGGCAGCACACAGGGAGATACGAAGGAGACCAGTCCTGCGAGCAGCGCCACCGGCAGCGCCAGCAGCATCGAGCCGTTCAGCACGGCGTCCGCGAAGGCGTTGCCTGCGGGCGCCAGCGCGACCACGGCGTTCAGCTGGGGAATAGGAGTCACGGCTGATACATGGCTACTACGCGGCCAGCGCGGTTTTAATCAGGGCGCTGAGCGTACCCCTGTCTGCCAGCCCGAGAATGCGTGCGGCGACGCGGCCCTGCTGGTCGAGCACGATAGTGGTCGGCACGGCCTGCGGCGGAACGTAGCTGGTCATCGAGAGGAGGACGCCGCCGTCGGAATCGTTGAAGCTGGGGTACGGAATGCCGAAGGTGCGCTCGAACGCCTCGGCGTTCTGCTTGCTGTCCCGGATATTCACTCCGTAGAACTGGACGCCCTGCGGCTCGAATTCTTCGTGCAGGGCCACGAGGTCAGGTGCTTCTTCCCGGCACGGTGCGCAGGCCGCGTACCAGAAGTTCAGGACGGTTACCTGGCCTTGCCAGTCAGCAGAGTTCACTGTTTCGCCGTTGTACAGGTCCCCATCGATGTCCACCGGTTCGCCGCGTTCAGCGGGCGCGTACTCGGTGACAGAACCGTCTCCGGCGATGTAGTTCTTGTTGTTTCCCTCGGCCGCCTGCTGTGCCAGCGGATCCTCGGCAGCGCAGCCCGAGAGCACGACGACGGCGGCCAGCACGGGGGCGGCTAATCGCACGAGCCTGCCGATGGATCGGCGGCGGGGGGCAGCATCAGAATGAGTCACAACGTCTTCCACAACTTCTACAACGTGTAGTAATACTATTACGCTCCCGGGATGTTCGCCGCACCGGGAAGCAGGTCAGCACACGGCTCTTCATACCGGACGCCGGTGAGTACGTCGTCGTCGAAGTAGAGCGAGGTCACCGAACTCAGTGTGCACCGTCGCTGCCGCGGGTCATGCCAGAGCCGCTTCCTCTCCGCAGCCAGCCGCGCAACCCAGATGGGTAACTGGTGGCTGACCATGATCGCTTCAGCGTCTTTGCCGCCCGCGGCGTCCAGAGCGTTCCGCCGTGCCTCGTGCACGGCTTCCATCACGCGGGTCACCTGTGCCTGGTATGGCTCGCCCCAAGAAGGTTTGAACGGGTTGTGCAGGGACTTCCAGTGCCGTGGGTGCCGCAGTTGCCTCGCGACCTGCGCCATGCCTTCGAAGCGATTCTCGGCTTCGATGATGCGCTCATCAGTCACCACAGTGAGCCCGAGTGTGCGCGCGGTGGGCGCGGCCGTTTCCTGTGCGCGCGTTAACGGCGAGGCAACAAGATGGACTATCTCGGCGCCGTCGTTCCGTCGCTTGGCGAAATGCGCAGCTACCCGTTCTGCCATCTCCTGCCCCAGTTCGGACAGGTGGAACTCGGGCAGCCGGCCGTAGAGGATGCCATCTGGATTGTGCACCTCGCCGTGGCGCACAAGATGGACGGTGGCTGTAGGCATATCCCAAGTTTCGCACCTCTCGGTTCAGGCAGCTAAATCGCGAAGCAGAGTCCCTTCCGTGGAGCCGCTCCAAAAATATTTGAAGATTGAAGTGATTCCTGGAATAAAAGATGCAAACGCATGTTTATTACAGGTACACCCGCTGTTCCGCCGATCGGCTGGGCAGCACATCGACAGACATCAGGAGAACAATCATGGCAATCCCCACCGGACTCACCCAGGGCACCTGGAACTTCGACGGCGCGCACAGCGAGGTCGGCTTCACCGTGCGTCACGCAGGCATCAGCAAGGTGCGCGGCAACTTCGACACCGTCGACGCCACCCTGCAGGTCGGCTCCTCACTTCAGGATTCGAAGATCACCGCGACCATCAAGACTGCCTCCTTCAACTCGAACGACGCCAACCGCGACGCCCACGTCCGCGGTGACGATTTCTTCGCTGTCGAAGAATTCCCGGAAATGACCTTCGAGTCCAAGCGTGTGGAAGGCGCCGGCGAGACCTACCAACTGGTGGGCGACCTGACCATCCGGGGCGTGACCAAGGAGGTTGTCATCGACACCGAATTCAACGGTGTGGCGATTGACCCCTTCGGCGCTACCCGCGCCGGATTCTCCGGCCAGACCGTCATTTCGCGCAAGGAGTTCGGTCTGACCTGGAACGCCGCACTTGAAGCCGGCGGCGTGCTTGTGGGTGACAAGGTGACGATTAACGTCGACGCCGCGTTCGTTGCCCCTTCGACCAACTAGCGCGTTGTGCCTACCCCAACCTCGCTCCGCTCGTCCGGGGCCCCTCGGCACTAGCTGAATCAGTTCTGTGGGGCGCGCGCTCCGGATGCCGCGCCCCGCAATGGTTTGTCAGCAGTTTCGCCCGAACTTCCCCCGCCTGGCGGCTTCCCGGCGGTACGCTGGGCGCATGAGCACGCCATCACACGATCCTCAGCCCTCCGAACGCGACCCGGACAAGCTATCCGGCACTGATCCCCTCAACCCGGCGGAACCGGGGCCAACCCAGAACGCCGGAGCCGGCCTCTCCCCCGAGCCGCAGAAGCCTGCTGCGGATGATCATCAGCGGCAGAGCGGGTCGCCATACGGCTACCAGGCAGCCCAGCCCTCGGGTTATGCCTACCCAGGCTCGGCCAGCATGCCCCAGGCGCAGCGTCCGCCGATGCCCAAGGAAGTGAACTTGGCTTTCTATCTCATCATCGCGGCCGGTGTGCTGAGCTTGATCTCCTCTGTTATTTCCTCCGGCTCCTCAGGAATGACCGGAAGCTTCGCAGCGGTTGGGGCGGGCTTCACCATCGCCTTCGCCATCATCGGCACCGCGATTTACGTTGCACTCGCCATCTTCATCCGCAAGGGACACAACTGGGCACGCATTACCGCCACGGTTCTAGCAGCCATCTCCGTTATCTTGATGATTATTGGCTGGATCGGCCTGGCAGCGCTGCAAAGCAACCCTGAACTGCTGGAGCAGGCGGCCCAGGGACAGTCGATGCCCGGAGCGTTCCAAATGATCCTCGGTATCGTCGTGACGTTGCTCGGCGTCGTCGGCGTCGTGCTGTGCTATCTCAAGCAGTCCAACCCCTACTTCAAGCCGGTGCCGCCCCAATACTAAGCTGCCGCTAGACCCTTATTGAGCCGCGCGGGCGCGGGGGCCGGATTCCAGATCCGGGTCCTGCGCCCGCTGTGCGTGGTAAGCCAGAATCTGCAGTTCGGTGGCCATGTCCACCTTGCGCAGCTGCACGTGGTCGGGGATCTGCAGCACAACGGGGGCGAAACTCAGGATGCTCGTAATGCCGGCATCCACCAGTTCATCGCACAGGGATTGTGCAACGCCCGCAGGCACGGCAAGGACGGCCATGTTGGCTCGGGTCCGGCCGAGTACGGTTGCAAGGTCCTGTACGGGGCTGACGCGAAGCCATCCGACTTCCGTTCCGACGATCAGCTGATCGGCATCGAAGAGGGCAACCACTTCGAAGCCGCGCGACTGGAATCCCGAATATCCCGCCAGCGCCCGGCCGAGGTTTCCTGCACCGACAATCGCAACGCGCCAATCCTGCGACAGGCCAAGCGCCGTCGAGATCTGGCTATTGAGGTACTGGACGTCATAGCCCACGCCACGGGTTCCGTACGAACCGAGATAGGACAGATCCTTGCGCAACATCGGCGAATTTACGCCGGCAGCCTCCGCGAGCTCGTCAGAGGATACCCGCTCAATGCCTTCCGCGAGCAACGAGTTCAGGGCGCGCAGGTAAATGGTGAGCCGCGCCAGCGATGCCGGCGGGATCTGTCTGCCCTGCTGCTCTCCGGCTGCGCTCCGCAGCCCGGGTATCTCCGACATTGTCACTGGTTCATCGCTCCATCACTGTGCAAGGCTGCGCCTGCAGCTCCGCCCGCCCGCCGGAGGATGACGGCGGGGGTATGTCCACTTTAGGTCGCCGGTGTGGGTGCTCAAAGTTGGCTTCGATACGCTACGCCAACAGCCGACGCAGACGGCCCTCGTCGATCGTCCAGAAGTCACGCTGAACACCGTCAATCAGAAGAACCGGAACCTCCTCAGAAAAGCGCTCCAGCAGCTCAGGGTGGTCACCGATGGACACTTCGTTCCAGCTGACCCCGAGTTCGTCGGTTACTCGTACGACGACGTTCCGCGCCTCCACACACAGGTGGCAGTCCGGGCGGGTGACCAGCACGAGGCCTGTGGCCCAGGGCTTTTCCGGCTTTTCAGACTTTCCCGGCTCTCCGGTCGACGCCTTGTGCTCGCTCATGCTGCCAAGCGTAGTGGGCCGGGGCGTCGTGCCGGCCTCCGGCCCTGTCGACGGCCGCCGTCGTCGTCCTTGTGCACCGCCGTCATGCCCTCAGGTCAAGGATTGCGGCGCCGGAGGCCCTCGCAGTGATTAGACTCGTTCTATGTCCGCTGCGAACCTCCGACCCGCCATCAACCCCGGGTCTTCGACGGTTGCAGCGTCCGCGGAAGAAGCGCCGATCGGCGGTCCTGCAGGAGAAGCTGCTTTCTTCGACGTCGACAACACCATGATGCGCGGTGCAAGTCTCTTCCACGTTGCGCGCAAGATGTACCAGCGACGCGCCTTCACGCTCCGCTTCGCCGCCGGATTGGCCTGGAAGCAGCTCCGGTTCGTCATGCGGGGCGAGAACATGACCGATATCCACGCCGTCCGGGATGCCGCGCTGGCGTTCGCGATCGGCATCGCCCATGAGGACGTTCTGGCCCTTGGCGAGGAGGTCTACGACGAAATGATCGCGTCGAAGATCTGGCCGGGCGCCCGGGCGTTGGCCGAGCAGCATCTGCGCAACGGCCGCCGGGTGTGGCTGGTGACGGGCACTCCCGTTGAGGTGGCGAGCGTGATCGCCAACCGATTGGGCCTGACGGGCGCCCTCGGAACAGTGGGAGAAGTTGCCGATGGTTTCTACACCGGCAAGCTGGTTGGCGAGTTCCTGCATGGACCGGCCAAAGCCGTTGCGGTCCGTGACCTCGCGGAAAAGGAAGGTCTGCACCTCTCCCGATGCTGGGGGTACAGCGATTCCTACAATGACATTCCGCTGCTCAGCATTGTTGGCCACCCGGTTGCAATCAATCCGGACCACCGGCTTCGGAAACATGCACGTGACCACAACTGGCCGATCTACGACTTCCGGAGTGGCCGGCGCGCTGCCACTTTGGGATTGAAGGCAGCGACCGGCGCCGGCGTCGTTTACGGGCTGTGGCGCGGCTTCGCCCGCATGAGGGGTTAAAGCAAAACCGGCCCGCCTCAATGGCGGACCGGATGCGATGCTACTTCTTGTTGCGACGCTGGTGGCGTGTTTTGCGAAGCAGTTTGCGGTGCTTCTTCTTCGCCATCCGCTTGCGGCGCTTTTTGATTACTGAACCCATAGAGTCCTCACAAACTATTCATTCCGGTTCCGAACGCGCTCCTACCCAGGTAGGGACGAACGGATCTGACAGTGACGTACATTGTGCGGCCGTCAACCGACCGCCTACGCAAAACGCTTCTTAACAGGATACCCGCTCCACGCAGGTCTGCCGACCGGGAAGGCAGTCCAGCGCTAGCCAGTGCCCGCCTCACCGTCCACGGACGCTGAGCGAAGATACTGTTCCACAGCCGACTCCGGCACGCGGTACGAACGGCCGAACTGCACGGCAGGCATCTCACCGGAGTGAACCAGCCGGTACACGGTCATTTTGGAAACCCGCATGACATCTGCGACCTCCGCGACCGTCAGGAAGCGCACATCGGCGAAGTTGCTCCCGCTAGTCATCTCACCACTGTCCTTTTCTCTGGAACCTAACCCTGAGATAGGCGTCCACCCACTTAGATAGAGCGCCGGACGGCGTGTCGCCTTGAGACCTGAGGATTATCCGTCTAGGGAGATACTCTAGTGGTTGAAGTGACTAAAGTGAAAGCTCGCTTCGGTCACGATCCACAACACCTCGACGACGCCGGGAGCCTCGCGCCAGATCCCCAAGAACCGACGCGGTGACACCCCATCCCATGCAGGCATCCGTGACGCTTTGCCCGTAGACCAGTTCACCGTGTGCAGCCACGTCCAGCTTCTGTGCTCCCTCCACGAGGAAGCTTTCCAGCATGACGCCAGCAATCGAATCAGAATGCTCGACGGCGGTTGCCAACTCGCGTGCGACCTCGGCCTGCCGCCGGTGATCCTTGCCGCTGTTGGCGTGGCTCGCGTCGACAATGAGACGCTCGTTCAAGCCAGCAGCCGCAAGCCGGGCAGAGGCGGCAGCAACGTGCGTTTCACTGTAGTTGGGCCCGTCCGAACCACCGCGCAGGATGAGGTGGGTGTCGGGGTTGCCGGAGGTGGAGACGAGGGCGGCGCGACCGTCGTCGTCGACCCCCAGGAAAGCCTGTGGCGACCCGGCCGCCGAGCACGCGTCCAACGCAACGCTGAGGCCGCCGTCGGTCCCGTTCTTGAAGCCCACCGGCATTGAAAGACCCGATGCCAACTGGCGGTGGATCTGGCTTTCAGTGGTGCGGGCGCCGATAGCGCCCCAACTCACCAGGTCCGCTACGTACTGGGGGCTAATCGGTTCAAGGAACTCTGTGCCAACCGGGAGTCCGAGTTCCCCCACGTTATGGAGGAAACCCCGCGCGGCGCGGAGACCGGCGGCGATGTCATGGGTGCCGTCCAGGTGCGGATCGTTGATGAGACCCTTCCAACCAATGGTGGTCCGCGGTTTCTCGAAGTAAGCGCGCATCACAATGAGGAGGTCCTCGCGATGTTGCGACGCGGCTCCGGCCAGCAGGTTTGCGTACTCAAGGCCCGCCTCCGTGTCGTGGATGGAGCAGGGTCCGACGACGACGAGGAGCCGGTCGTCCAGACCGTTGAGTACAGCGCGTACTTCCTCGCGGGAGCGCTGGATATGCTCCGTCAGGGATGCGTTGCAGGGAAGTTCAGCCACAAGTGTGGACGGCGAGGGCAGTGGTTCGATTCTTCGTACATGGACGTTCGATGAACCTGCAGTGGTGAGTGTTTTCATTGTCCCGGCTCTCTAGGGTGGTGCTCCTCAGCGGGGACTGTTTTCAGAACCCGCCGTGGAAACGACGAAGGGCAGGAAGCGTCTCCTGCCCTGTTGGCTCTGAAGGTGTTGGTCAGCGTATTAGGCCGCGGGCTCCTCCAGAGCCAACGAAAAATACGCATACCAACGGGTTGTCATGACATGCAGCGTAGCGGCACCTCTTCGATCCGGACAAGTGTGCGCCTGAGTATGACGAGTGTCGAAGCCCACGCAGCGATCTCAGACGTTTTCCACAAGCCTTCCATTCGTATATGTTTTCGAATAGAATTAGGTATGAGCTTAGCCGCGGTCATCGACACCCCCGATGTCGATGGTGAGCGCACCGGCTCTGTCACTGAGATCGGTGGTCGGCGAAATGGTTCCGGGCATCGTGTCGCTGAGCCCAATGGTTCGGAGGTCGACGTTGCGGACATCGATGGTGCGGAGATCGACGTTGCCGAGTTGAACCGGCTGGTTGCCTCGTTCGCTGCCGGCTTCGCTCAGGATTTCATCGGGATGGGCCCAGCTGAATTGGGCGAGTATCTCGCGGGGATTGAGGAATTATCCCGGACCGCGGAGTACCTCCAGGTCGTCGCCGCTACTGCGGTGGACCGCAGGAACGCCGCTGCAGGAGGCCGGCCCGCCGAAGGAGACCCCTCCACCGGTGGCGCCGGATTCGTCTTCAACACCCCCGACTCGAACACCGCTTTCAGTCCCTCCGGTGATAGGCGGTCGGTGTACCGGTGCACCGCGGAGTACCTGCAGGACCGGTTACGGATCAGCCGCAGCGAAGCCACCCGCAGGCTCCGCCTCGGCGCCAAACTCCTACCCCGCACCACCCTCACCGGCGACACCCTCCCGGCGCCCCTGGAGCACCTCGCAGCAGCCGTCTCCCCCAGCAATGTCTCTGCCAGTAACATCTCTGCCGGGGGCATCTCTGGCAGTAACGTCTCCGGCCGGTCAGCCACCCTGATCGCCACCGCACTGGACCGTGCACGCTTCGTTGCTGAACCCGCGGTGCTGGAGACCATGGAAGCCCAACTCACCGCCAACGCCACCACCTACGACCCGGACTTCCTCACCCGGCTCATCCGCCGCTGGGAAGCACACCTGGACCCCGACGGACCAGAACCCGCCGACAAGGAACTCGCTGCACGGCAAGGCGTGTTCCTGCGCGGCAAAAAACGCGGACTGCACCTGTTGGACATCGCAGCCACCGACGAACAATACGAATACCTCACCACCATCATGAACACCACCACCAATCCGCGCACACAACCCGGCACTGCCCGCGGCGGCGGTGGCGTCAACGCCGCACCGGCCGGCGAGGGTGACGATGGCGCTAACGAAAACGGAACGATCGACAGCAGCCAGAATGACAGCGCACACGCTGCTGAAGGTCAGGAAACCTTCGAAACCGGGACCCGGGCCCAGCTACTCCTCGACGGGCTCATCGGCGCCTGCCAGATAGCACTGGCCACCGATAAACTGCCGGCAACCGGCGGACACCGACCACAACTCCTGGTCACCATCGACTACCAAACCCTCCTCCGGGAAGTAGCCGAAAACGGCGCCATCCCCGGCGCCACCAATGAGTTGAACAGCCGCCACCACCACCACGACGACACAGGCAACAAACCAACCGCGATCACCGACGGCGCGTCGTTCGCGTTCACGGGACCTGTCAACGCCCGGACCGTCCGAAAACTCGCCTGTGACGCCGACATCATCCCCATCGTGCTCGGCGGGACCAACGAGATCCTTGACCTGGGCCGCACCCAACGACTTTTCACCGTCAAGCAGCGCAAAGCGCTCCACGCACGTGACAAGGGTTGCGCCTTCCCCAGCTGCAGCATGCCAGCGCACTGGACCGAAGCCCACCACATCACCCCCTGGTCACACGGCGGAACCACCAACACCGACAACGGCGTACTGCTCTGCTCCCACCACCATCACCTCATCCATCAAGGCGACTGGACCATCGAGATCAAGCACCACACACCCTGGTTCATCCCACCCCAACAACTCGACCCCCAACAACAACCCAGACGCAACCACTACTGGACCCTCAACTGAGGAACAAGAGGCCGGCGAACACGCACCCAAGAGCGCTCCTAAATCCACGGACACAGGAGCGCAGCGAGACGTCGCTTGCGGCCCGCCACAATCGGCGCTGCCTGCTGTCTGCTCTACGTCCTGCTTCGCGTCCGCATCACAAGTACAGCCGCTCCCAGCGCCCCGGTCAGGGCAGCAAGCGTCAGCGTAAGCCACAACTGGTAAGGCTCGTGCGCCTCAAACAGCGGCGGAACCGACAAGATGAGAGCGGCTGCTGAAAGTGCCATCGCAACAAGAATGGTCAGGAATCGGTGATTACTGTTCTGGCTCATGTCTTTTCCTCACATCATGCTTGGCCGCTGGCGAATACACGCAGGAGACCCGGCAAGGTCCCGCTCCGCAACTACTCTTTGCGGCGACGCAGCTTCGGAAACTGCGAGAGCAGATCCGCCGCCCGCTCGGCAGCCCGACCGACAGTCCTACCGAACGGCTGAACCCCATCGCCATTCTGAAGGCCGGGCATACTCGCAACGAGGTCACCCGCTTCCGGCTCCGTCACAGCAGGAGCCAGAGCCTGGGGTGGCTGCTGGACCGGCAACTCGAACTCGGATAGCCAGGCTGCAACAGCGTGTAGAGGCTCGGTGTTCAGCGTGTAGAACCGCTTCTGCCCCTGCGCACGCATGGAAACCAGCCCGGCCTCCCGCAACACCTTCAAGTGTTTGGAAACCGTGGGCTGACTGACCGCCAGCTCTTCCACCAATTCGCCTACGGCTTTGTCCCCGTCCCGCAACGATGCAAGGATCTGTCGGCGGGTGGCTTCAGCGATGACGGCGAATACATCATCCATGACCATCCCATTACCATAACCGCATATATCCCTCAGGGCATCACGAGGGCATTATCCAGCGGTTAGTCGAACCAAGGGTCCAAGCCGTGCAAGGGGAAGACTGCCCTGCGCGTGGCCATGATGGACCTGTCCAGACTTTCGTTCGGATCAAAGCCCGCCTCCCACGATTGCCACCACAGGTCCGCTCCGTCACCCAGCACCGCGGGCACCCTACGCCCGTAACGTTCGCTGACGTAAGACCGCCACTCGGCCGGCACCGGCGTCGTCGTCGTGATGTCCGCACCAACCGCTACCGCGGTGAGAAGCGTCCACGATCTCGGCACAACTGACGTGATGTTGTATCCGCCGCCGCCGGTCGCAATCCAACGGCCCTCGCAATACCGTGAAGCGAGGTCTCGGATGCTCAGGGCTGCAGAGTGCTGAGCGTCGACCGAGATCCGCAGGTTAGTCAGCGGATCTTCCACATGGCTGTCACAACCATGCTGACTCACAATCACTTCCGGCTGGAACGCCTCAGCCAGTTGCGGAACGACCGCATGGAATGCCCGCAGCCAGGCTGAATCACCCGTGGTGGTCGGAAGGGCAACGTTCACGGCATAGCCATGCGCATTCGGCCCGCCGATCTCATCGGAAAACCCGGTTCCGGGAAAGAGGCTCATCCCGGTCTCGTGAAGTGAGATGGTCATCACCCGTTTGTCGTCCCAGAAGATCTCCTGGGTTCCATCGCCATGATGAGCATCTACGTCGACGTAAAGAACCCGCTGCACTCCGCCGTCCAGAAGGCGCTGGACAGCCGCAGCGGCGTCGTTGTAGATGCAGAACCCGCTTGCACGGGCACGACCCGCGTGGTGCAGACCGCCGCCGAAGTTCACCGCATGCTGCACACTGCCGGAAAGCACGGCATCGGCCGCAGCGAGCGAACCACCTACCAATCGTGCGCTGGCCATGTGCATGCCACTGAAAGCAGGAGTGTCCTCCGTGCCCAGCCCTGCCGTTCCGTCTGTGCCATCCGGGTCAGCGTCCGCCGCTTTCACCGCTGCCACATATCCGGCATCGTGGACCGTGCATAACTCGCTGTCGGCGGCCACCTCGGGAACCTCGATGCTTACGTGCGGTAGGTCAAACAGTCCGACGGCGCGTACCAGCCTCGCGGTGAGATCAAGCCGACGCGGGTCCATGGGATGGTGGGCACCAAAATTGTACGCAAGCATGGAGTCGTCCCACACCACTCGGGTGCTGAACACAGGAACGGGCGCACTGGACACCTCAGCAGGCTACGCGATCGGCGCCGCTCCTGCCCACAGGCGTTGGCTGGAAGTGGTTTACTACTCGAAGGACTCTAGCGGGCAACTCGAGTGAATCGGAGCTGATCGACAAGGATGGCAAGAGAACAACCGTCCTGGTTGGGAGGTACTGACCAGGTCCGTTTCCGCCCGCTCGCGCGGATTCGCGACTTCGTCGACGGGGTAGTCAACAGCTCTCCAGCGCGGGTCGCGCTACTGGTCTTTTTCCTTGTGGTCATCGTCTTCACCGCCCTGCTGAGCCTGCCGCTCGCATCCGCATCCGGAGAATTCACGCCGCTGCACGATGCCCTGTTCACCGCAGTATCCGCCGTTTGCGTGGTGGGGCTGACCGTAGTGTCGACGGCGGCTTACTGGTCCTTCTTCGGCCAGCTCATTATCCTCATCGGGATATTCGTAGGCGGACTGGGGACCCTTACGCTGGCATCGGTGCTGGCGCTCATGGTGAGCAAACGCCTTGGAGTCAGGGGCAAACTACTCGCCCAGTCAGCGCTGAACAACGCAAGCCGCCTGGGTGAAGTCGGCACCCTGCTGCGGATTGTCATCACCACGTCGGTGGTGGTTGAGATAGCCCTGGCCGTAGCCCTCATCCCACGGTTCATGATCCTCGGGGAACCGTTCTGGCAGGCAGTCTGGCACGGCATCTTCTATTCAATATCCGCCTTCAACAACGCGGGTTTCACGCCGCACACAGACGGACTGGTTCCCTACGAGACCGACCTCTGGATCCTGGTCCCACTGATGATCGGCGTGTTTGTCGGAAGCCTTGGCTTCCCTGCAATCCTGATCATCCTGCAGTTCAAACACCACATCAGCCGATGGAGCCTGCACACGAAGCTGACTGTGAACGTATCGCTGATTCTTCTGGTCGTGGGAACCCTCCTCTGGGGCGCGATGGAGTGGAGCAACAGCAGCACGATCGGCGGCCTGAGCTTCGGCGACAAGGTGATTCACTCAGTTTTCGCGTCCGTCATGACCCGGTCCGGCGGCTTCAACCTGGTTGATCAGGGGCAGATGGAGCCCACCACGATGCTCCTGACGGATGCCCTCATGTTCGCGGGGGGCGGGTCTGCCTCCACAGCCGGCGGAATCAAGGTCACGACGCTTGCGATCATGTTCCTGGCTATCCTCGCCGAGGCGCGCGGCGATTCCGACGTCCGTGTGTACGGACGAACCATCCCCCAGGGCGCAATGCGCGTCGCCATCTCAGTGATCTTCATGGGCGCCACATTGGTGCTTGTCGGGACCGGACTTATTCTCTGGATCTCCGGTGAAGAACTCAACCGTGTCCTCTTCGAGGTGATCTCGGCCTTCGCTACCTGCGGACTGAGCACCAACCTCAGCGCTGAATTGGATCCGGAGGGGAAGTACGTGCTCTCCGCACTTATGTTTGCCGGACGCCTGGGAACGATTACCCTTGCTTCTGCGCTTGCACTGCGGCAGCGCAGCACCCTCTACCACTACCCCGAAGAGAGGCCCATCATTGGCTGACAGACCAGCACACAACGCACCGGTGCTCGTAATCGGGTTGGGCCGCTTCGGGTCGGCAACGGCCGAGCAACTGGTGAAACAGGGGCGCGAAGTCCTTGCCATCGAGAAGGACCAGCAGTTGGTCCAGAAGTGGTCCGGCACGCTGACCCACGTGGTCGAGGCCGACGCGACCAACATCGACGCGCTTCGCCAGCTCGGGGCGCAGGAGTTCACTGCCGCCGTCGTCGGTGTTGGTACCTCGATTGAATCCAGCGTGCTGATCACGGCTAACCTGGTGGACCTGAATATCGACAACCTGTGGGTCAAAGCGATTACGCCGTCCCACGGCAAGATCCTGAAGCGTATCGGCGCCAACCACGTCATCTACCCTGAGGCTGACGCCGGCCAGCGTGCGGCGCACCTGGTGGGCGGCCGCATGCTGGACTTCATCGAGTTCGACGACGGCTTCGCAATCGTCAAGATGTATCCGCCGAAAGAGACCCAGGGCTTTACCCTCGGCGAATCGGCGGTGCGGTCAAAATACGGTGTAACCGTTGTCGGCGTGAAATCCCCCGGCGAGGACTTCACCTACGCCCGTCCCGAAACCAAGGTGACCAGCCGGGACATGCTGATCGTCTCGGGCCACGTGGACCTGCTGGAACGGTTCGCCGCGCGTCCCTGATCGTGCCCGCTAGCGACCGTCCAACTCCTTCGTGATGGCGCCTGCACGCTCGGCAGCGGCCCGGGCACCGGCAGCGACGATGTCCGGGAGCCCCTGCTCGTCAAAGGTTGCGATGGCCCGTTCCGTGGTGCCGTTCGGGCTGGTGACTGCCTTCCGGAGCGCGGTCGCGTCAGCGCCCTCCTCGGCCAACATGTAACCGGCGCCGGCGACGGTCTGCGTAGCCAGCAGCTTGGCCAGATCCTCGTCGAGTCCCAGCTTCACACCAGCGGCCGCCATCGCTTCAGCAAGGTAGAAGGCATAGGCCGGACCGGATCCGCTCACAGCGGAAAGGGCGTCAACCTGATCCTCGGGAATTTCGACGACGGTCCCGGCAGCCGACAGGATGGTCCGCGCCTGCTCCATTAACTCGTCAGTGGCGTGAGCGCCCGCCGAGATGGACAGTACGCCGCGGCCAAGGCTCGACGGAGTATTGGGCATACTGCGGATAACGGGCTGACCCTCGGGCAGCGCCGACTCCAGCATGTCGATCGAGATAGCAGCAGCAACACTGATCACCACTGTGCCGGGTTTCAGCGCGGGAGAAATCTCCCGGGCCAGATCGAGGATGCCAACCGGCTTCACGCCCAGCAGTACGACGTCGGCACCTCCAGCCGCCCGACGGTTCGCCTCTGTCTCCGCGGTTGAGGACAGAACCTGAACGCCGTGCCGCTTCGCCAGGTCTGCGGCTTTCTCCGGATCCCGGACTGTTGCTGTGACCTGACCAGAGGGAACTCCCGCAGCCAGCAACCCGGTTAGGATTGCGCCGTTCATGGACCCGCAGCCGAGGAATGCAATGTGCTGTGAAATGTTGTTACTCATCAGGACATCGTGTCATGGTCACGCTTTCCCAGCATCCTCACAGCCCGCTCAAGGCGCAGACCCAAGAAATACCAGTACATTCGTTATTACCTCATAAAGGTGCGAGTGATGGGCCGGGTTTTCCCTGACCCGGCCGGTGCCGGTGAGCCGCGGATGTGTTTCCCCCAACCACTCCGATATGGCTCACCGGCACTTCCCTTTTGCGGGCCGTCCGGCGTCTAAATGTTGCCGCTTCTTTCAGTGGCCACCCCCGAGCCTCTTCGAATACACACGGAACGCCCAGCTTCTCTTAGGGCAACGCTCACACACGGCTCTTAGTGTGGAATACACCTCCTAGAGGTGCGAGTGATGATCGGCCAGGTCCTCCCTAGCCTGGCCAAGGTGCCGGTGAGCGAATGCGAGTGTTTCCCCCAAACACTTTTCCTGCTCGCCGGCACCTTTCGGGTTCCAATGCGCAATGGCGATATCAGATCCCGGGTCACTCACCTTCAGGATCTGGGCCCGTCGCCCTTAGGATCTAGCGGCGAGCGGCGATGAGTCCACACTGCGTTGCGCGGTTTCGGGCGTCCGGAACTGCACGTGTCCCACACCGACCGACGGCATGGGCTCACTGGCCTCGAACATCAGGGTGTCGAAGCGTCGCAGGATCAATCCCTCACGCAGCGCCCAGGGACAGATCTTCATCTCCTGGACGTCGAAAATCTCAAGCGCGGCTTCCGCCACCAGCGCACCGGCCAGGACCTGCGGCGCTCGAAGTTCGGATACCCCGTCAAGGCTCACGCGATCACTCAGCGACATGGCCTCAAGCCGCTTCGCCCACAACCGGAGATCCTCAAGACGCAGTGTGCGGCGGACAAACGGGCCCGCTCCCGACGGCGCAGCACCGGCCATCCGTGCCAGAGACCGGAAGGTCTTTGACGTTCCTGCCACAAGATGGGGCTCGCCAAGGCGCTCAAAGTCGCCGGCTGCGTCTTTCAAAGTCTTTCGGATGTAGCGGCGGAGATCCTTCACGTCCTTCGGTGAGGGCGGGTCTCCGGGCAACCAGTTCCGGGTCAGCCGGCCGGCGCCCAGTGGGACGGACAGTGCAACCTCCGGCAACTCGTCATGGCCCATCGCCATTTCGAATGAGCCACCGCCAATGTCGAGGTTGAGGATTGACCCGGCTCCCCATCCGTACCAGCGCCGGACCGCCTGGAAGGTCATTGCGGCTTCCTGGTCACCCGTGAGCTCCTGGAGCACCACGGACGTCTCCGCCTCCACCCGGCGCAGGACATCTTCGCCGTTCCCGGCCTCCCGTATAGCCGAGGTACAGAATGCGAGGAAATCTTCCGCCCGGTGCTCCGACGCGAATTCCTTCGCCTGCAGGATGAAACCGATCAGTTCACGTTGGCCTTCATCGGTGATCCGGCCGTCAGCATCCAGGTACGCAACCAGTTGCAGCGGCCGCTTGTGGGAAGCGTATGGCACCGGACGAGCGCCCGGATGTGCGTCCACCAGCAGCAGATGCACGGTATTTGAACCAATGTCGAGGACGCCTAGCCGCATGGTCCCATTATCTCGCGCTTCACTTTCATGCCTTTCATTGCCCGCGACGAAGGATCGCGGGGCTACTTCCGCGCCGCCGTCTTGCGCTTGGCCGGTGCACGTCCACCGGATTTGCGCGGTGCCGGTCCCTTGGCGCGCTTCTCGGCAAGCAGGGCCACTGCTGTCTCCCGGGTCAGTTCCTCGATCGCCGTGGATCGTGGAACCGTGATGTTTGTAACGCCGTCGGTAATGTACGGACCGAAACGCCCGTCCTTGACCACGATCGGCTTCTCCGACACCGGATCATCACCGAACTCCGCCAGCGGCGGCGCGGCAGTCCGGCCACCACGCTGCTTGGGCTGGGAGTAGATCTCCAACGCCTGTTCCAGGGTGATCGTGAAGATCTCTTCTTCGGATCCGATGGAGCGCGAATCGGTCCCCTTCTTGAGATACGGCCCGAAGCGGCCATTCTGGACCGTGATCTCCTTGCCCTCGGCGTCCTCGCCGAGGACCCGCGGGAGGTTCATGAGCTTGAGTGCATCCTCGAGCGTGACCGTATCGATGGACATAGACTTGAACAGCGAACCTGTGCGCGGTTTGGCCTTCACCGGCTTCTTCGGCGGTTTGGGCTTGCCGTTCTTGTAGTACTCCACCGGCTGGTTCGCCAGGTCCTCAGCGGTCGGCTCAGGAATCAGTTCAATGACGTACGGTCCGTACCGGCCGTCCCGCGCAACGATGGTCCGGCCGGTTTCGGGGTCGGTGCCAAGCGCACGTTCCTCCGAGGCCGGATTGTTCATGAGCTCAATGGCTTTCGCTGCCGTCAACTCATCCGGAGCGAGGTCCTCGGGCACATTGGCACGCTGCGGTTCTGTTCCCTCCGGCGCGTCTGGGGCCAGGGGCTTCTCCAGATACGGGCCGAACTTGCCGACCCGCAGCACAATGCCTTCAGCAATCTCCACCGAGTTGATACGCCGGGCATCAATCTCACCGAGATCATTGACGATGGTACTGAGGCCGGTTTCCTTGCGGTCGCCGTAGTAGAAGTGATTGAGCCACTCCACACGGCCTTCCTCGCCGCGCGCAATGCGGTCCAGATCCTCTTCGAGCTCCGCCGTGAAGTCGTAGTCGACGTAATTGTGGAAGTGCTCCTCAAGAAGCCGGACCACTGAGAACGCGATCCAGCTGGGAACGAGCGCCTGCCCTCGGACCCGGACATAACCGCGGTCCATGATGGTTGAGATGGTCGCCGCATAGGTGGACGGCCTGCCGATTCCGCGTTCTTCGAGCACCTTCACCAGGGAAGCTTCCGTATAGCGCGGCGGCGGGGAGGTCTCGTGGCCCAGCGCTTCGACCGATTCCGCACCCAGGCCATCACCGGGCGCAAGGTTCGGCAACCGGCCACCCTGACCGCCGTCGTCGGCTGCTTCCACCGCATCATCTGAATGTCGGGCGGCGTCGCGACCCTCCTCATACGCGGCCAGGAAGCCCCGGAAGGTGATAACCGTGCCCGACGCCGAGAACTCGGCGTCCTGCCCACCGGCGGTGACGGCGCCCAACCGCACCGACGCCGTGGAGCCTTTAGCGTCAGCCATCTGGGATGCGACGGTCCGCTTCCAGATCAGCTCGTACAGGCGGAACTCGTCACCGCGAAGTTCCTTGGCGACCTGCGCGGGCGTGCGGAAGGAATCTCCCGCGGGACGGATGGCTTCGTGGGCTTCCTGCGCATTCTTCGACTTGCCCTTGTAGACCCGGCGCGCTTCCGGCACATACTCGGCCCCGTAGAGTTCGGATGCCTGGCGTCGGGCAGCGTTGATCGCCTGATCGCTCAGCGACGGCGAATCCGTACGCATATAGGTGATGTAACCGTTCTCGTACAGGCGCTGGGCTACCTGCATGGTCACCCGCGAGGAGAACCGCAGTTTGCGAGCGGCTTCCTGCTGGAGCGTCGAAGTGGTGAACGGCGCCGCAGGACGGCGGGTGTAGGGCTTGGTGTCAACGGAGCGCACCTCAAAGGCGGCCTGCAAAAGGTTCTCAGCGAGCGAGTTGGCGGCCGCTTCATCGAGCAGCGTGACGTTCTGCGCCTTCAACTCGCCGAGGTCCGTGAAGTCCTTGCCGGTTGCTACCCGCGTTCCGTCAACGGAGACCAGCTTCGCTTTGAACGCCTCCCCCTTGGAGGTGTCCTCGGGTGAGAAAACGCCCGTCAGGTCCCAGTACGACGCCGAGCGGAACGCCATGCGCTCACGCTCACGCTCAACCACCAGGCGCGTGGCAACGGACTGCACACGGCCCGCGGAAAGCCCGCGCGCCACCTTCCGCCAGAGGACGGGAGAAATTTCGTAGCCGTAGAGACGATCAAGGATGCGACGGGTTTCCTGTGCGTCAACCATGGGAATATCCAGGTCCCGCAGCTCTTCCATGGCCCGCTGGATGGCCTCCCGCGTGATTTCAGGGAACGTCAGGCGATAGACCGGAACCTTGGGCTTCAACACCTCAAGGAGGTGCCACGCGATCGCCTCGCCCTCCCTGTCACCGTCAGTGGCCAGGTACAGTTCGGTGGCATCCTTGAGCGCTGCCTTCAGCTCAGCGACGCGCTTCTTCTTGTCCGCCGACACAACGTAGTACGGCTCGAAATCATTATCGAGGTCCACCGCGAACTTGCCGACCGAGCTTTTCTTCAGTTCCGCGGGCAGGTCCGATGGCTGGGGCAGGTCACGGATGTGCCCCATGGATGCGGTGACTTCAAAACCTTCACCGAGGTAGCCCGCAATTGTCTTGCTCTTGGCCGGAGACTCGACGATGACGAGCTTCTTGCCGGGCTTCTTGTCCGTTGCCTTAGCTGGCACTTCTCTCCTCGATACGGGTGCTTCTTAAATAGCAGGACAACCGCTCATTGATGAGCACTTATGCGCGATTGGCGGACGTCCTGCCTTCACAGTATGCGGCATGCCTACCTGCACTAGGGTAACGGCTTGTCTGCGGAGCACCCGCCACCGGGCTGCGCACTGTGGGTAAAGCGACGACGCCGGGATGGATCAGGACATGAGAGCAGGAACCAGGAAACCTTCGTCCACGAGGTTGCGGACGTCGCCCAGCAAACCGGCGCGGAAGCCGTCGTCGTTCCTCTCCAACAGGGCCGCGAGAGCCCCGATGATCTGCCCGGCGGTCAGGTCGCCGTCGCATGCTGATACGAAGCCGGCCAGCTCCGTAGTGAGGATGTTCGTCCGCCGGAACCCTGCGCCCTGCCTGAGCAGGATGACGCCGGGATGCTCCGCCCCTGGCCGCTGGTGGCGCTCCTCAGTGACGTCCTCAGCGACCAGGAGATGTTCGTCAGTGAGGTTCCCGATCCGCCCGAGCCAGTCGTGGCGGGCAACCGCTGCGCCCACATGCGGCCCGATCGGCTGATCGAGTTCGTAGGTGATCTCCTCGAAGCGCCTCAGCGTAGCGGGCGAGCCCGCGTTCCGCAGCCACACCATCCCGAAACCGATGCTCCCGACGCTGCGGGATTCAAAGTCCGAAAGGTACGCCCCGAATCGGTCCGCGAAACGCGCGGGCTCGCGGTTCTCCGCTGCGTCACGCAACCAGGTTTCGGCGTAGTGGGTGGGTGTGAGCTGTTCCCGCTGGACCACCCAGGCATCGGCCTTCTCCGGCAACCATCCTGAGATCCGTGCGTGCCACGCAGCGCCGTCGGGAATCTCCCAGTTTCCCAAAAGCTGCGCCGTTCCGCCGGGAACCAGCACCGACGGCAGTGTGCGAATCAGTGTAGAGACGATGTCGTCCCCGGGAAGCCCGCCGTCGCGGTATGTGAACTGCTCCTCCACCGCCTCGCCAGGAATCCGAGGGGTGATGACGAACGGCGGGTTGGACACCACTTGGTTGAATGTCTCCCCCGCGACCGGTTCGAGGAGACTGCCATGCCGTAGTGACACCCGCTCCTCAAGGTTCGCAGGATCAATACCGAGCGCCTTCGCGTTGAGCAACAGATTGAAGCGGGTCACGGCGAGCGCCCGTTCGGAGAGATCCGTTGCGGTTACGTGCTCCGCGTGGGCGAGCAGATGGAAGGTCTGGATCCCACAGCCGGTGCCGAGATCCAGGGCACGCTCGACAGGCGTGCGCGCCGCAAACCGGGCGAGCGTCAGGGAAGCCTGCCCGATTCCCAGCACGTGATCCGCACGCAGCACGCCGGGACGCAGACGGGATCCCGTATCCGAAGCCACCCAGAGGTCTCCCCCGGTGTCGGATGAGTACGGGCGAAGATCCACCGCCGCGCGGAGGTGCGTGCCGCCGTCGTCGTGCTCTTCCACCAGTCCCAGCGCCTGCAACCCAGCGGCGCCCGTCCCCGGAAAGGCGGCGTCCAGGGTGTGCCCGGGTAGGGCCTCGCCGAGCAGGAACAAGAGTACGACGACGGCGAGTTGCCTCGTTCCCGCGTCTTCCCTGGCGGCTTCTTCCTGGGCGGCGTCTTCCCGAGCGGCGCGGGCTGCGAGGAGCGCGGGAACCACCTGATCGCGGTCCAGCGCTGCGTACGCATCCGGGCCGATCAGGGTTGCGACGCCGTCGATCGTGTAATTGGCGGCTCGAAGGTCGGCGGCGAGCCGATTGAGCATGTCCTGGTCAGTGCTCTGCGGGGCGCCCGGCACGGAAGCGAAATTCATCACGGTGGCAAGTCTATTTTGCTTACGCGGTGCGCTTTACTGGAGGAATGGGGAAAATATTGCGTTGCACGGTGGCCGGATTTGTGGGACTCGCTGCGGTGGCCGGAGTGAGTGCGTGTACTTCGTCGGAACCGGATCCCGTACCGGTCGACCTGGACGCCACGGACCTTATCTCCTGGACGGATTCCGTTCTGGGTGAACGCGACGGCATGTCGTTTTCGAGCAGACACGAGGGCGCGGGTGAGACCGGCGGATCGTTCTACGACGCCGAAGCGGGTTGGTACGCCGTTGAAATGGTGTGTGTCGGCGGCAACGGCATGACCCTGCACATCGAAGCGGACGGCGAGCCCGTCGGAAACGGCTCCACCAACTGCAACAGCTTCAGCGTCACGGCTTATATCGAACTTCTGGAATCGGCCAATCAGGTCGACCTGGAAGTAACCAACTCGGGTGAGCAGATGCTCTGGGCAGTGCAACTTACACCCGGACCGCCTCCCAGCGTGCCACCGGCGGCAGGCGGGTAGCGAACCTATTGCCCGGCAACACGTCCATGTATCATCGGGTCATGCTTGTTGCTCAGCGATTTATCAGCCCCCGGCCGCTTGTCGGCCGTGAGGGCCTCACGCTGCGCACCTGATTCCAGCTAAGTCCACACGGTGTTCGCGGCCGGGGGTTTCCTTCGAAATCCTCCCGACACCAGCCAAGGACCAGCCATGTATCTCAGCATCCCCCAACTCACCTCCGCCCTCTCCCTTCGTGACCTGAGCGACCCCGCCCAGGGCGAACACGCTATGCAGACCCTGCTTGCCGACGTCGTCAATGCTCTGACGGAAACGTGGACCATACCCGCGACCGTCCACCGGACCACTCCGCTCGTGGCAACGGCCGACAACTATGACCGACTCGGCTACGCGCCCGACGACGTTACCCGCGACGCGCGCTACTCCCGCCATGCGAGCCCCACCGTGATGCTGCGGAGCCACACCTCCGCCGGCATACCCGCAGTACTGGATTCGCTCGCCTCATGGCAGGACGCCTATGACCGGCTCCACGTCCTGCCCGGGCTGGTATACCGGCGGGACGCAGTGGATCGAACCCATGTGGGTGCTCCGCACCAGGTGGATCTGTGGCGGATCAAAGCCCGCGGGCTGCTGACTGATGGCGACCTGCATAACCTGGCCGGCGCCGTCGTCGGGGCTGTACTTCCGGGCGCCCGCTGGCGGGCAGTCCCGGCGAATCACTCCTATACCTCGCACGGGATGCAGATCGACGTGGAAACTCCTGCCGGGTGGTTGGAGCTCGCCGAATGCGGGATGGTGGGAGCGAAGATCCTGCGCGGATCGGGGCTGGACCCCCGGCGCTGGAGCGGCCTCGCGCTCGGAATGGGCCTTGACCGGGCGCTCATGCTGCGCAAGGGAGTCGACGACATCCGGTTGCTGCGGTCCCTGGATCCACGGATTGCCTCCCAGATGCTCGATCTCGGGCCCTGGCGTCCTGTCTCCCTGATGCCGGCCGTGCGCCGCGATCTATCCATCCTGTGCCGCCCCGACGCAAACGAGGAGACGCTCGGGGACATCGCACGGGAAGCGCTGGGAGGCGACGCCGACGTGCTGGAGTCCCTGGCGATCCACACCCGCACGCCGGTCGCGCAGCTGCCGTCGGCCGCTTATCTACGCCTGCAGGCTCAGCGGGGTCAGGAGAATCTGCTGGTGCGCCTGACCCTGCAGTCACTGGACCGTACTCTTACCGACGCCGAGGCCAATGCGCTGCGGGACCGCGTCTATGTGGCGTTGCACGAGGGCCCGGTACTGGAGCTCACCGGTTGACGCGCACCCGTTAGGCGGCGGCTGTTACTCCGCTCCTACGGCGGTGGCCTCGGACTCGTCCAATTCACACCCCTGCGGACAGCGCAGGGTGGACGGGTCGGCGGCACACCCCGCGCAGTAAAGGGTGAGGTTACGGCAGCTCTGGTTCGAACAGTTCTCGAACTTGTTGGTGGGCGCCTTACAGCGGACGCATTTACCGATCGTCCTGGCGTCCTTGCTGAACTCCACGTGCATCCGCTTGTCGAAGACATACAGCGATCCCTCCCACAACCCGGCATCGCCGTAGGTTTCGCCGTAACGGGCAATTCCGCCCTGCAGCTGGTAAACCTCGTTGAAACCGCGGTTGACCATGAGGCTTGAAAGGACTTCACACCGGATTCCTCCGGTGCAGTAGGTGACCACGGGCTTGTCCTTGAGGTGGTCGTACTTGCCGGAGTCGAGCTCACTCACGAAATCGTGGGTGGTGTTCACATCCGGCACAATGGCGTTCCGGAACCGGCCGATCTGCGCTTCGAGGGCATTGCGTCCGTCGAAGAAGACGACGTCGTCGCCGCGTTCGCCAACCAGGTCATGAAGTTGCTCGGGCCGGAGGTGCTTACCGCCGCCGACTACGCCGTTCTCGTCCACCTTCAGCTCACCGGGCGCGCCGAAGGACACGATCTCCTCGCGAACCTTGATGCTGAGCCTCGGGAAGTCCTCTGCGCCGCCCTCGGACCACTTCACATCAAGCTTCCTGAATGCCGGATACTCGCGGGTGGTCTTCACATACTGCTTCACGGCATTGAGCTCACCACCCACAGTGCCGTTGATGCCGTCCTTCGAGATGAGGATCCGGCCGCGCAGCCCCAGCTTCTCGCACAGGGCACGCTGCCACAGCCGGATCGCTTCGGGATCAGGTAACGGAGTGAACGCGTAATAGAGCACGATGCGGTTCATTGACACGCATTCAAGGGTACCGGGGTACCGGCGCCAGGTCTCAATACTGCAACCTCGCTCCCGCGCTATGTTCAAGCGGACGTCCCGCCACTATCGTTCAGTCATGGTTGCATCTCTCTCCGAAGACCTCGTCCGCACCTGGATTGCGGGATGGGCTGCATGCCGCGGGTACACACCTGTTGACCACGGCCGTTGGATGTCCGTACTGCTCACTGACCAGCAGAACCATCACGAAGACATCGTCTACGAACCCACCATCGGAGAGTTCCTTGCGCTGGCCCAGGAAACCCGGACGGACCACTACCGGGTGCTGACCGTCGTGACCAACCGTATGCAGGACCTGATAGACGCCGCCGCACCCCTTGGAATGCGGGTCTCCGACCGTGAACAGGCGCTGATGTGCGTCGACATGGAGGGCCAGGACGTCGAGGATCCGCTGCCTCCGGACGAAGAGTTCAAGCTGGAGCACCTCCGAGAGGAAACCTGCCGGCGAGTGCGCGTGCTGGTCGATGGCGAAGAGGCAGCCCGCGGTTCCGTTGCCAAGCAGGGCGAGTTCGCCGTCTATGACCGGATCGTCACTTCGGAGCGGTTCCGGCGTCGCGGTCTCGGCAGTTTCGTGATGCGCGCGCTCACGGCTGCGGTCCTGGAGGACGACGTCGACACCGGGCTCCTCATGGCATCCTCAGATGGCCGGCACCTGTACCAATATCTTGGCTGGACCCACCTTGCGGACGTCTTCGTGATCCGTCGCTGACGGGCTTTCACCCGGCCGATTTGGGGACAAGTGGCAAGATGGCTAGGTGCCTGCCCATGATTCCCTGATTCCGCTGCTCGGCGGCGTGGATCCTGAGCAGTTGGTCCATGTGCGCGAACTGCCGGCGCGGGATGCCGTTCACAGTCCGTGGCCCGATTGGGTGCACTCGGACGTTATAGCGGCGTATCAGGGGTTGGGGATCACCGAACCGTGGAAGCACCAGGTTGAAGCGGCGGATGCTGCCCACAGGGGCTCCAATGTGGTGGTGGCGACCGGGACGGCATCCGGTAAGTCGCTCAGTTATCAGCTTCCGGTACTCGACGAGATTCATCGCGCGGGCCTTGCGGGAGAGGTATCGCTTGAGCCGACCGGCGCCGTCGCACTGTATCTTTCCCCCACGAAGGCGCTCGCGGCCGACCAACTTTCGGCCATCAATGCCCTGGGTCTGCCGACGGTTCGTGCCGACACGTACGACGGCGACACCGACTCCGGTGCCCGGCGCTGGATCCGGGACCACGCCAACCTGGTGCTCGCCAACCCTGACATGCTCCACTACGGCATCCTCCCCAACCACGCCTGGTGGGCCCGGTTCTTCCGGCGGCTGGCCTATGTGATCGTGGACGAGGCACACAGCTACCGCGGTGTCTTCGGATCCCACGTTGCCAATCTGTTGCGGAGGCTGCGCCGCGTGTGTGCGTCCTACGGTGCTGATCCGGTCTTCATCGGCGCGTCGGCAACCTCTGCAGCGCCCGCTCAATCGTTCGGAAAGCTTATTGGCGCACCGGTCACCGCTTTTACCGAGGACACCTCGCCTCATGGATCCACCACGGTGGCTTTCTGGGAACCACAGCTCACGGACCTGCGGGGCGAGAACGGCGCCCGGCAACGGCGAACCGTCATCGCCGAAACCTCGGACCTGCTGACCAACCTCGTATCCGCGCAGGTCCGGACGATCGCCTTCATCAAGTCGCGTCGCGGAGCGGAAAGTATCGCCGCGAACACCAAGCGTCTGTTGAGCGAGGTTGAACCGAGCCTGCCTTCGCGGGTTGCGGCCTACCGCTCGGGCTACCTGCCGGAGGAGCGCCGTGAGCTTGAATCAGCGCTGCGCTCGGGCCGGCTGCTGGGCGTAGCGAGCACCTCTGCACTGGAACTCGGTATTGACATCTCCGGACTCGACGCGGTGCTCGTGGCGGGGTGGCCAGGGACCCGTGCGTCGTTGCTTCAGCAGATCGGGCGTGCCGGGCGGTCCGGGCAGGACGCACTCGCTGCTTTCGTTGCCAGCGATGACCCACTGGACACCTACCTGGTGCACCATCCGGAGGCGGTGTTCGACGTCGGTGTGGAGGCGACGGTGTTTGATCCTTCCAACCCCTACGTGCTGGGGCCGCATCTGTGCGCAGCGGCAGCCGAGCTACCGCTGACTGTCGATGATCTACCCATGTTCGGCGAAACCGCTAGGGAGCTGTGCGACCAGCTTGTTGACCAGGGACTGCTGCGAAACAGGCCCGCCGGATGGTTCTGGACCCACCCGCAGAGTGCGGCGGGCATGGTGAACCTGCGGGCGGACGGCGGCGGCCCGATCAACATCATCGAAAGCGGAACCGGCACCGTCCTTGGCACCATGGATTCGCCGCAGAGCCACTATCAAGCCCACATGGGCGCGGTGTACGTTCACCAGGGACAGAGCTACGTGGTGGACGAACTGAATGAGCAGGACCACTGCGCCATGGTGACACGGTCCAATCCGGACTACTACACCCAGGCTCGTGACGTTACCCAGATTGAGGTCATCGCAGAGCACCGTAACGAGCCCTGGGGGCCAATCCGTGTCTGCTTCGGGGAGGTGAAAGTCACCACCCAGGTGGTTTCGTTCCAGCGGAAGGCTTTCGTATCCAACGAGATCCTCGGCGAGGAACCGCTGGATCTGGGTGCCCGGGACCTGTTCACCAAGAGCGTCTGGTTCGAGTGCGACAACGAACTGCTTGAACGCTCGGGATTGACGGCAGCAGACCTGCCTGGGGCCCTGCACGCTGCTGAGCATGCGGCCATCGGGCTCCTTCCCCTGGTGGCTTCCAGTGACCGCTGGGATATTGGCGGCGTTTCGACCGCTCTACATGCTGATACTGGGTTGCCTACGATCTTTGTGTACGACGGTCACCCGGGTGGTGCCGGCTTCGCCGAGCGGGGCTTCGAAGCGGCGAAGCCCTGGCTGAGCGCGACCGCCGATGCGATCCGGTCCTGCGAATGCCCTGCCGGCTGCCCGTCTTGTGTGCAGTCGCCGAAATGCGGCAACCGAAACAACCCGCTGAGCAAGAGTGGTGCCCTGACTCTGCTGCAGATGCTGCTGGCGCAGGCTCCGAACGGTGAGCCTGCGCCAACCAGCACCGATTTGTGTACGTAATAGCTCCTTTCGGTTGGTTCGGTCTCCTGCGGCCGGCCGGAATCTCCGGCTGCGATTCACCGGCTACTGTCAGCGGCCGGCCGGTTCGGATGGTGGGCCGGCTCTCGCCCGGCCTTCCGCTGGAGGCAGTATGGGCGTTGACTCCACCGCTGTGGCGACCTGAACTATGTGTTCAGCTTCACCCTGAAGGAGGCAGGCCGTGAGCCGCGCACCGTGTCGGCCCGCAACCTCCGAAGCAACCTCACAGGGGACCCCATCCCTGAGGCCTCTTGCCGCGTCAGCGGCGGCAAGCGCGGACAGGTCCGCCGCGGTGGCAGCCCGGGATGCAGCCACGGATGCCTGCGCAAACAAGATCACGATCGTGAGGAGCAGCAGCGCGCTCATCCCCACTCCGACCATAAGCACCGTGCCTACGCCCGTCTCCGCCTCGCCGGTCCTACTGTCCAGTTTCACGGGTCCTCCGGAGTCGCGTAGGCACGGGCCGAGAGATCCAGCTCGAAGAGGTGCAGGACAGGGGCATCCACCGTGGATGACACCACAACCGACGAGAAAGAGCCGCTGGACTCAACTGCCAGTTGGGCGCCGTCCCCCGCAATGCGTCGGACAGTCGCGTCCACTACTGCTGAAGACTCTCCGCGCATGATCTCGCGCGCACCGGCCCTCGCTGCCTCCTCGATCCGGAGCTGGGTCAGTCCCACCGATGCAGCTGCCAGCACGACAGCTATCAGTGCAACCACCGCAGGCAGCGCCACCGCTACTTCCGCCGTCACCGCTCCGGCATCGCCTGCCTGCGGTACACGCCTGCCGCTGAAGCCTGGCCGGGCCATCTCTGGCTAGCCGAAGCTGAGAGCTGAGGTGATCAGTGACATCAGCATGCCTCGAATCTCACCGCTTGAGAGCACGGCCACCAGAAGGGCGGCGAAACCCACCGCTGCCAATGTCGCGATGGCGTACTCGGCGGTCGCCAAGCCATCCTCTGACCGCTCGACGGCAAAGCGCCGCCTGGCCTTGCTCGGAACGGTTACGCCGGGTCGAAGGGGCGTTACCGACGCAAGCTTCTCCTGTTTGCCGAGCCGCTTCTCAGGGCCGACGTGATCGACATTCGTTGTAGGGGTGGGAAGTGCCATGATTGCTCCTTTGAATCTGTTTCGATCTGCTTCTGTGATGAGTCCCTGAACAACGGCTGAGCCGTTCCAGCGACAATTCGAGTGTTTCGCGATCAGTGCCGCTCCGAATGGAACACCGCTACTAAGTGGATAAGTTCAGTGACTTCCGCGAAGTGTGGAGAGGTAGTGCGGATCTGCCAGGTCACTTAAGGGCGGGGAACAGCCCCACCAGGATTGGAATGACTCCGAGGCACACAAACGCCGGCAATGAACACAGTCCCAGCGGAACCACCAGTTTCACACCGAGCGCCGCTGCCCGTCGCTCAGCTTCACGGTTGCGGCGGCGCCTGTACTGTGCAGCGTGAGCGTTCATGATCGCGGCAGAAGGAGCTCCCGTGGTCCCGGCAAAACGCAGTGCACGCCCCAACCCGGCAACAGCTTCGCTGGAAGGTGCCTTTGATCCCCCCGGCCCTGCCCGTGACGCCCCTGCCCACGCAACCTCCCACGGCGCCCCGAGATCGAGCGCCGTAACAACCGCCGTGAGTGCTTGTGCAACGGGTGGTGAAGCAGAACGAGCCAGAATAGTGAGCCCCCGGTCAATCGATGCTCCTGCTGCGAGCATCGACGCCATCAGGTCCATCATGAGTGCGGCGTCCTCAATGCCCTCTCCTCGCAGTGCAGGCGCGTCACTTGCCGTGCCGGTCCGAGACCGGGAGCGGCCGGACCGAGCGGTTCCAGCACCGGGCGTGCGTCCCATCACAGACCCGGACGCGATCTCTCGCCGCACCCAGTCTGTCCCTGCGCCATGACGCGGTGGTGACCTATGCAGGAGCCAACAGCTCAGCCATAGCAGGACTGCGACAAGCACGCCGGTCATGAATGCTCCTCCGCCGCCTTGCGAACGAGTCTGCTGGACCAGATTCTCCCGGCAGCCATGAGCACGAGGCCGGCGAACAGCGCAGCAATCCCTGCTGTGGACCCCAGGAGTACCGAGAGTGGGTCCACACCGATCAGGTATGCCAGCCCCATCCCGAAGATCGGCAACCAGGAGAGCAACCGGACGGTGGCCTTTGGACCGGCGAGCGCTGTTTGCCGCGCGGCATCGGAATTGAGTTGGGATTCACGCTGCACCGCGTAACGCGTCAGCACCACTGTCAGCGGCGCCCCGCTGCGCTCGGAGACCTCAAGGCATGCCGCCAGGTCCTGCCACAGCGTATGGAGTCCAGGGTGCCTGGCGCGGGATGCATTCTCCCTCAGAACCTCAGGCACGCTCATCCCCAGGACGGCGGCCTGATGCGCTGACCGGAGAACGGGACGCGCGAGGGTGGTGAAGACCGAGTCCGGGATATTCCCGTGCGCCTCTCGTGCGTCGTTCCACAGTTGAAGGGGTGAGCGCCCTGCCTGAAGAAGGCCCGCCAGTTGGTGAACGAACAGCGGCACCTCATGCGGATCCAACACTTGTCGTTTGACGGGCAGGAACGCCTTGAAGAAGCGGGGCTGCTTTGGCCGGACCGCCGACGCCGGACGCCGTGGCAGCCCGATCAACCAGCACGCCACGAACAATAGTGCAGCTATCAGTCCGCCGGTCATTTGAGCATCCGGTGCTCGAACAACTCAACCAATCCTTCCCAGGCGGGCCCCTGCACCGAGTTCGGACCGTTCCGCGTCAGCGCAGGACGCACGATCAGCTCTCCAGCTGCGGTCATGCCGATCACCCCGATCTCCGAAACCACCCGCCCACCTCCGGTTCGCACAACATGGATGACGACGTCGAGCGCATTCGCCGCCTGCAGCGCAAGAGCTCCCGCTTCCATCCCGGCCAGTGCCCCCAGGGCAGACAGTCGCGCAGGCACGCTCGACGCCGAGTTCGCGTGGATGGTTCCGCCCGCGCCGTCGTGTCCTGTGTTCATAGCCGCGAGGAGTTCCCTGACCTCCGCGCCGCGGCACTCACCGACGATCAGGCGGTCGGGGCGCATGCGAAGCGCCTGGCGGACGAGTTCCGCCAGGTTCACTGCGCCGCTGCCTTCCAGATTCCCGTGGCGGCCTTCCAGTCCGATCACGTGTGGATGGGAGGGACTGAGCTCAGCGGAGTCCTCCACCGTCACCAACCGCTCGTCCGGACTGCTGAGGGAGAGCAGTGCCGAGAGCAGGGTGGTCTTGCCTGTTCCGGTTGCCCCGCTGATCAGGAAGTTCAGGCGCCGGTCGACAATGCAGCGCAACGCGGCGGACATCTCTGGGTCCACCGTTCCTGCCGACTCGAGATCGGCGAGCGAGAAGTTGCGCTGCCGCTGAATGCGGATCGAGAGCAATGTTCCCGAGGTGGACAACGGCGGCAGTACGGCGTGGACCCGGAAACGGTCCAGACGCACGTCGACACAGGGATTCCCGTCATCCAGGCGGCGTCCACCGGCGGCGACCAAGCGTGCGGCAAGGCTTCGCACTTCGGACTCGTTCACGAAGGTCTGGTCCGTGCGCCGCAGCCCGCCGCCGTCGTCGACCCAGACCGCACCCGGCCCATTGACCAGGATGTCCGTCACGGCCGGATCCTCGGCGTAACGCTGCAGTGGACCCAGCCCCTGTAATTCGGCCCGTACCCGGTCAAGTGTGCGGAAGGTTCCTTCCGAGCCGAGTAGACGCCCGGTGGACTGCACCGCTGCGGCAAGACTCGCTCCGGTAACCGGCGCGGCATCACCGATGACAGCCTCGCGCACCTGCGCAAACATCGCGGCGTCGACGGGCAGGGACTGCGCTACACGGCGCGGCCGCAACCGGGAACTCATGCCACCGCCAGAGAGGTCCCGGGCAGCACAGTGCCCAGTATTGATCTGCCAAGGGAACGAACAGTTCGGTGACGCGCCAATTCAAGGATGCGCCCCTGGTTCTCCGCCGCACTCGCCCCCCGCAGGTGCGGAAGGTAGCCGGCGCTGGGCACTCCCACTGCATCGGCCACGCGGCGCGGATCGAGATCCGGTCCCAGCGGTCCCCGCACCACGACCCGCACCGCCAGTGGTTGCAGCTGAGCCACTGTGGCCCGCGCAGCGGAGACTGCTCTGACGCGGCCGGGCACCACCAGTAGGACACTGTCGCAGTATGGAAGCAGTGAGCCGTCTGCGGACCAGCCGCGTGCGGCGTCGACCACGGCGAGATCGAATGCTGCCCGCGCAGCTTCCATCACCGGCGGCACCGCCGGTGATCCGAGGATGCCCGGGTCCGGAGGCTCGGTGCCCATCGACAGCAGCGCCAGGCCATCCAGGGAAGGTAGGGCATGAACGAGTTGGTCGGGACTCAGCGTTCCGCGTACCTCCCTGAGATCGGGCCAGCGCACCCCGGGCAGAAGTTCACTTCCCAGCGTCACCTCCAGGCCGCCGCCCAGCGGGTCCCCGTCAACCAGGAGAGTGCGCATGCCGCTCGCCGCGGCGCCGGCCGCAAGCCAGCAGCTCACCGAACTAGCGCCTGCTCCACCAACCGCGCCCAGCACACCGACAACCGTCCCGTGGTCCCGCGCACGCTGCAGTTTGCCAAGGTGTTCGGCCAACCAACCCGAAGCCTGCGGCAGAACCGCTACCCTGTCCGCACCGCAGCGCGTTGCCGCCGCCCACGCCTGTGCTTCCTCGCCCTCCATACCCACCACCACCAGGTCGCTCCCGGTCACCGCATGGTGTGCACTGCCGGCGTCCAGGAGCACGACGGCGGGACGCAGCGCCAGCGCCTCCGTCACCGTTCCGGCGAGCGCCAGGTCCAGACCGGCTGCGACTGCTACGCGCGTGACCTCATCCCGGATCTGCTGGGAGGAGGCGACCAGCACTACGGCACCGGCCTCGGGGGAAGGTATCCACGAAGACATGCAGCCAGCCTGCGCCATGAGAGCCCGGGAGAATTGGGGAACCGTCCCTATGTGGATAACTTCAGTGAAAGTGCAGGAGTAGTCGACCCGGCGCGTACGCAAGAATGGAGGCGTGTACATCGTCCTTGCGCCGCCATCCAGCGCGCAACGCATCAGCGGCAGGGACGGTGCACAGATTGCTTTCCTCCCGGTGGATTCTTCCGGTACCCGGGCGGGCGACGTCGTCGTCGTTGGCGCGGATGAGCTCAGCAGCACGGTTCGGCGGATGGAAAGGCCGGGCATGCGCTGGGTGTGGGACAGCACGCGGTCGTGGTATCCATCGCTGCTGAGGTCCGGGGTGTCGGTCGAGCGGTGCCATGACGTAGCGCTCAGCCGGGAGATCATGCGCCATTCCCCATTCTGCGCTGCTACTGGGTACGGCCGCGGATTACAGTCCCGCCCGGCCGAAACCGAGGACGCGGCCCTCCCGCGAGCGCTTCCCGCTGCGGCGCCGTCGCCGCTGCAGGGCAGCCTGTTCGAGACTGAATCAGCCAGCATCGGTCCGAGCGTCGACGACGTCGCCCGCGAGTTCGCGGACCAGCAGGACTCCCTCGCCCACTCCACTCATTCGAGCCGGCTGGGACTTCTGCTCGCCGCTGAATCGGCCGGTGCTCTCATTGCAGCCGAAATGGAGTTCCATGGGATCCCGTGGCGCGCCGACCTCCATGATGCGCTGCTTAAGGCCCAGCTGGGACCACGTCCACGGGAGGGGCACCGTCCGGCGGAGCTTGAGAACCTCGCAAACGAACTACGAACGGCGCTCGGCAATCCGAAGTTCAACCCCGACTCCCCGCAGGAACTGTTGCGTGCCCTGCATCGAGCTGGAATTGAGGTTACTTCGACGAGGTCATGGGAACTCGAACGCCAGAAGCACCCGGCGATTGCGCCCCTGCTGCGGTACAAGAAGCTCAGCAGGCTTCTGACGGCGAACGGCTGGACGTGGTTGGACACCTGGATCAGGGATGGCCGGTTTCGTCCCGAATACGTTGTGGGGGGCAGCATGTCGGGACGGTGGGCGTCGCGTGGCGGGGGCGCCCTGCAGATCCCGCACCAGGTGCGTGATGCGGTCCGTCCGGATCCCGGGCACGTGCTCATCGTCGCCGATGCCGCCCAGCTCGAACCACGGGTGCTCGCGGCGCTGGGGCGGGACACGGCCCTCGCCACCGCCGGGCGGGGACTGGACCTGTATCAGGGCATTGCGGACCAGGGGTTCGGCGGTGACCGTTCCAAGGCCAAGATCGCGATGCTCGGTGCCATGTACGGAGCCACCACGGGCGAATCGGGTCGGCTCATGCCCCAGCTCACGCGCACGTACCCGCAAGCGATCTCGGTTGTCGAGGCGGCGGCGCGCACGGGTGAGGCGGGCGGCGTCGTCGGAAGTTTTCTGGGACGCGGCTGTCCGCCGCCTTCGGAACGCTGGCTTTCCTCCCAGCGGACCAACACCGCGGCCGAACAACAGCGCGCGGACTCCCTGGCCCGCTCCCGCGGCCGATTCACGCGCAACTTCGTGGTCCAGGCTACGGCGGCTGAGTGGGCACTGTGCTGGCTTGCTGAATTACGACGGCGGTTGCGTGCGGATGCGCTCGGCCTCGCCCAGGCGGAGGTTGTGTTCTTTCTCCACGACGAGGTCATGCTGCACGTTCCCGCAGAGCTCGCCGCCGCTGCCGGGGCCGTAGTAGCCGACGCCGCGCGCGCCGCGGCGAAGCTGATGTTCGGAGAGATTCCCGTTGAGTTTCCAGTGAACGTTGTCACGGTGGACAGCTACGCCCAAGCGAAGTAACGCCTGTCCAGGAGTAGTCGACCAGAGTTATCCACAGTTCAGTGCCGGCCGTCGTGGGCCGGCGTCCCGCCCCCGTATCGTCAGGGGGAAGCGCCGGCTACGAGGGGACACCGTGACGATCCTGACCATAGACACTGACCAGTACGCGTCCGCGGCGCGCTGCGCAGCTTCGTCTGCCGCTCAAGTCTATGAGGCGGGCACCGCCGCAGCGGGCAGTCTCAGCGCTTCGGCCGGTATGGCTGGATGGGACTCCTCCGGAGTCGAGTGGGCATCAGCCTATGAGCCCGCCGCGCGTGAAAGCCTTGCGGCACTGCACGGGCTCTCCACCGCGTGTTCCGATACCTCGCTGGCCCTGACGCTGGCAGCCGAGGGTTACAGCAGTGCCGAGCACGTCGCATCACTGGGGACCAGCCCGCTGGTCAGTCCGCCGCCCGCGGACATCCCGGATCAGTGTCTGTCGCTGAACCTGCCTGCGGCCACTGGAGGCAATCCAAGCCTCCTCCCTGAAGGATGGGACATCATCGCCGGAATCACGGGGGTTCTCTGGCCGAACGGCGATCCCGCAACCCTGCGTGCGGCAGGTGATGCCTGGTCAGCCCTCGCGGATCAGATCGACTTGACGAGGATTACAGCTCTGGGGCAGGTGCGGGCCTCGGTCGCAGGGCTCGTTTCAGCCGATCTGGATCTACTGTCCGAACGTTCGACGGTTACCGAAGGGGCAGCCCGCGAGACAGTCGGGGCAGCGCGGGAACTGGCAAGGGCCTGCCGGGACTACGCCACCAGCGTCGAGAGCGCGCATGAGGAATTGATTACCGAATGCACAGCGTTCGCCCGTGACTGTGCCGTTGCGTTCGGGCTCAGCGCGGTAGCCAGCCTGGTCACGTTGGGTGGTGCATCCGCCGTTGGAGCCGCTCTGGGTGCCATACGTACCAACTTCATGGTCCTGCGGGTAACCGGCATCCTGTCGAACCTCGGACTTCGGGCACTCGGCGCCAAACCGCTCCAGCACCTCATCGCACCCGTTTCCCGGCTGACGTCCAGCCTGGGAGCCTCCGGACAGTTCCGCCTCGCGGCCACACGCACCCTGCACGATGCCACAACTGCCGTGCGTATGGCTGATTCTGCAGTGCTTGGTGCTATCAGGCGAGGATCCGTCTTTCTCTCTCCGGCCGCCACCGTCCTTCAGCGGCCGGGATTACGTTTGGCCGGGACTGCGCTGGACGAAGCCGCAACGATGGTGAGCGGAGGCCCGCGTGCTTATCTTCTTGGAAAGGGAAGCAGTTTCATCCGTGGGAAAGGCGGCGGCATGGTTCTGGACGCTTTATCCGCGAACGCCCGCACCGGCCATGCGTTTCAGAAAGTCACCGGAACAGTCAAAGAGATACAGAGCCAAGGCTCACGAAGCGGCTTCTTCAAGGTGGTGACCTGGTCCAGGGCGGCACAGGACCGCATCGACACGGCGAACGGTGTGGCAGACCGGATCTCCGATCCTTCCTCCCTGATGCAGTCGCCGGGCCGGAACGCCGAGCCCAGTCGACCAGCTATCCAGATACCCCAGCGGCTCACAGAGGTGCATCGCGTTCCCTCGACTCGTCCCACGGTCCAGACCAGCCCAAGCCATCGAAGAGCCGGGCAAGCAGCAACCCAGTGAAGCCCCAGATTGTTACACCGTCCACATCGAAGGCCGGAGTGCGGTGCGAGCGGTTCCCGCGCCGCACGACGGCGGTGAACCGTGCCTCGGCGGAGAGGAGATCTGCAACCGGCGCGCGAAAAACATGGGCAGACTCCGCTTGATCCACCACCCGGATGGGCGTAGGCGACGTCCACCAGGCCAGCACGGGAGTGACCAGGAAGTTACTGACCGGCAATCCCACTTCGGGGAGTTCTCCCAGTATTTCCACACCCGACGGGTCAAGGCCCGTTTCTTCCTCCGCTTCTCGAAGCGCAGCAGCGCAGGGGCCGGCGTCGTCTGCGTCGATCTTTCCGCCAGGAAAGGCAACCTGGCCCGGATGGTTTCGGAGCGTTCCCGCCCGGGTTACGAATAGCAGGTCGAGCTCATCCGGAACTACCTCGGAGTGCACCTTGGACGGCTTGTCATCCAGCTGCCCGAACAGAATCAGCACGGCAGCCGGCCGGGCGACGGCCAGGTCGATGCCCCGCCATTGCCAGGCCTCACGGAAGTGCGCCCCCGGCCCGATCGCCTCGGAACGCTTCGCAAAACCGCGAAGTTCGCCGTAAGCGCTCATGCGCTCAAGCTGTATCCGGCGGCCTGAAGCTCCGCCCTGGAGGCGCCCTCGAGCATGCGTGAGCGTAACTCTTCCCGGCCAGGTGCCAGTTCATACTTGAGCAGCTTCGCTGCCTTGTCCGGATCCACTTCGCCTTCGCCGTACGACGGACAGATGGCCGCCAGGGGACAGGCGCCGCACGCCGGCTTCTTTGCATGGCACACCCGCCGACCATGAAAAATCACACGGTGGCACAACATGGTCCAGTCCCTGCGTTCGAAAAGATCCGCGACGTCGGACTCCACTTTGACCGGGTCTTCTTCGGTGGTCCAGCCGAAGCGCCTCGAAAGGCGGCCGAAGTGGGTATCCACCGTAATGCCGGGTATTCCGAAGGCGTTCCCAAGCACCACGTTGGCCGTCTTGCGGCCGACACCGGGCAGTGTCACCAGATCCTTGAGACGGCCGGGCACCTCGCCGTCGAAGTCGTCGACTATCCGCGTGGACAGTGCGAGCAGGCTTCTCGCCTTGGCCCGGAAGAATCCGGTGGGCCGAATCATTTCCTGAAGCTCATCTTCCTGGGCCTCAGCCAGGGAACGTGCATCGGGATAGCGCGCAAACAGTGCAGGCGTTGTCAGGTTCACCCGCACATCGGTTGTCTGCGCGGAAAGCACCGTTGCCACCAGCAATTCGAACGGGTTGCGAAAGTCCAGTTCCGCAACCGCGTAGGGATACAGCTCGGCAAGCTCACGATGAATGCGGCGGGCACGTCGCTTCACGGCTATTGGTGACCCTTGCACCTGGGCCATACCCTGTGCCTCCTGTTTGCTCCCGCGCTGCTGCTATGGCGATGCCGTCAACGAATGGCTACGCTTCGCGCGGCGCCCGTTCAATGTTGCGAAGATCGCGCATGACTCCGATGCGTCCTGTGCGCTTGTCCTGCACGAGGAACTCATGCCCGCGGTCTTCGATACCAACTTCCCAGTCGCCCGGCTGAAGTACGAACAGCTGTGCTCCTGTCTGCTCATCGACCACCGACCGCGGCGTACCTACTGCGAACCAGAATGCTTCGACCATGGGCTCATCATCGTCGGCCTCGCGCGTTGCCGAGATCGATTCGGTGCGGGGATGCGACTGGGAATCCGCCGGGCCGTTCCCCTGGCCCGTGCCTTGCTGCGACGCACCGCTCGTTGTGTGCGCGCTCTCGATCTTCGGGTGCGCCATGGTGGGCGCCGGCGCGGCCGGTTCCCCGGGAGGCGACGCAGGGCCCTCCTCTGAAGCGTTCAGCTCCTGCTCACTCCTGTCAGACGACCCGTCATCGGAAGAGGAGACCTCGGAAGGAGCTGCCGCCTCATCCTGACGTTTCTGGGTGCTTTCCGTTGCGGGCCGCTGATCAGATCCGGCTTCAGCGGGGGGCGGTTCGGGAGCGGAATCGGACGAGGCCGGACCGGACTGCGCCGCTCCAGCGGGCTCCCCAAATGCCGGCTGCTGCGGATTCTGCTGCTGTTCACCCTGAGCGGGCTTCGGTCCGTTCTGGTGCTGGCCCGCGGCGTAACCGGCCACGGCGTAACCGGCTGAAAACCCGGCGCTGCTGGGTCCGCCCGACGCGCCGGGCCCAGGCGCCGCTACGCCCGCCGGGCCGGTGGAAGGTCCCTGCCACTGGCGAACCTGTTCCGCGGGAACGGGCTTCGGCGCTCTTGGCCGTACAGGCAACGCCTCACGCGCAATGAGATGCGCCGAGGATGACGGGCGGCCGGCGAAGTCGGTCTTGAAAATACCCAGATGTGGTCCGCCGACGGTGGCCAGGAGGAACGCTACAGAGCCCAACAGTGCAATGAACTGGCCGATCCCGAAGGTGGTAACGGTCTGCAGAAAGAAGAAGGCCGCAGCAAAGGCAGCCACAACCGATGCGAATTGGTCCACTGACAGTGAACCCACACGCAGGTTCTTCGAACCCATCCGGCGTCCTACAAGCAGACCGAGCGCCGCAATGGGCAGGAGGATTCCGATTCCCAGGAAGAACAGCGAGAACGTCATCCACAGATTGACGCCCTCTACGAACGGAAGGATGGTGCCGATGAACATGACCAGCACCGAAACACCGATCACCGTCTCCCTCAGGGTGAATGGGCCGGCCACGGCCTCACTGCCCGTGTGTACCGAAGAAGCGAACGATGCAGCGGATGGGTTTGAGGACTGGCCGTGGTGCGGCTCTGACGCGTTCTGCGCGGTGCCTGCGCCGCCGTCGTGCTGGCGTGGTTCGGTCATGTCGGGACTCCATTTCAAGACAGCTTCACCTGCTGCAGCGCAAAGCCGCAGCGTAGGGTGCCGAAGGCGTTGAGCCTGAGGCAGATTCTCTGACCACCCTAGTCAACGCCAACTTCGTTCACTACCAATGATGCTGCACGCGAACGCCCAACCATGCCGCTTATCGCAGAAACATTGCCTTTCGCATCTGCCTTGTGACGGGAAGCACACACTTGGGGCCGGTGCCGCATTAGTGTGGGATACAGCACAAGCATGCGGGTCGATCCGTCTGTTCGACTTCGTTCATGCATTCCACTGGCCAAAGGGGTTCACAATGCCTGAAAACACCCAGACCCACGCGGGTGACGCGTTTGAAAATCTGCTCCACGAGGAGCGCAGGTTTCCGCCGAGCGAGACGTTCGGTGCGCAGGCGATAGGAAAAGCGGACCTGTACGAAGCCGGCAAGGACGGCCCCGAGTTCTGGGCCACGCAGGCACGCGACCTCCTCACGTGGCACGAGGACTTCACGCAGGCACTGGACTGGTCCGAGGCGCCCTTTGCGAAGTGGTTCGTCGGCGGCAAGGTCAACGCCGCCTACAACGCGCTGGACCGGCATGTCGAGGAAGGGCGCGGTGACCGCGTTGCCATCCACTTCGAGGGCGAGCCCGGTGACACACGGAGCTACACCTACGCGGAGCTGACCACCGCGGTCAAGAAGGCAGCCAACGCCTTTGAGTCCCTCGGTGTCTCCAAGGGGGACCGCGTGGCCGTGTACCTCCCGATGATTCCGGAAGCCGTCATCACCATGCTCGCGTGCGCCCGGATCGGCGCCGTTCACTCCGTGGTCTTCGGCGGCTTCTCGGCCGATGCCCTGCGCAGCCGCATTGACGACGCCGAGGCGAAGCTCGTTGTCACCTCGGACGGTACCTACCGCCGCGGCAAGCCGAGCTCCCTCAAGCCAGCGGTCGACGGCGCCCTTGAGCGCCCGGGTCACACCGTTGAGAACGTTGTGGTGGTCAAGCGCAACGGCGAGCCGGTTGAGTGGACCGAGGACCTGGACGTCTGGTGGGACGACGTCGTCGGGCCGGCCAGCGAAGAACATACCGCGGAGGGCCACGACTCCGAGCACCCACTGTTCATCCTCTACACCTCCGGAACCACCGGAAAACCGAAGGGCATTCTGCACACAACCGGCGGTTTCCTGACCCAGACCGCGTTCACCCAGAAGTACACCTTCGATCTGCACCCCGAAAGCGACGTCTTCTGGTGCACCGCGGACATCGGCTGGGTCACGGGCCACAGCTACGTCGCCTATTCGCCGCTGGTCAATGGCGCCACCCAGCTGATGTACGAGGGCACGCCGGACACCCCGCACCAGGGCCGTTGGTGGGAACTGGTGGAGAAGTACAAGGTCTCCATCCTGTACACGGCCCCCACGGCAATCCGGACGTTCATGAAGTGGGGCCGCGAGATCCCGAAGAAGTTCGACCTCTCCTCCATCCGCGTCCTCGGATCGGTGGGAGAACCCATCAATCCCGAGGCCTGGATGTGGTACCGGGAGGTCATCGGCGGCAACAACGCTCCGATCGTCGACACCTGGTGGCAGACCGAAACCGGTGCGCACATGATCTCGCCGCTGCCCGGCGTGACGGCGTGCAAGCCCGGCTCGGCCCAGGTCGCGATGCCGGGTATCGCCGTCGACGTAGTTGACGAGATGGGCAAGTCCGTTCCCAACGGATCCGGCGGCTACCTCGTGGTCCGCGAGCCCTGGCCGTCCATGCTCCGCGGCATCTGGGGTGATCCGGAGCGGTTCAAGGAGACCTACTGGTCTCGGTTCGAGAACATGTACTTCGCCGGCGACGGCGCCAAGCGCGACGAGGACGGCGACATCTGGCTGCTCGGCCGGGTGGACGACGTCATGAACGTCTCCGGGCACCGCCTGTCAACCACGGAGATCGAGTCCGCCCTGGTGAGCCATCCGTCCGTGGCGGAGGCCGCCGTCGTCGGTGCTACGGACGAAACCACGGGCGAAGCGGTGGTTGCGTTCGTGATCCTGCGCGGGTCTGCAGCCCAGGACGACGACGTCGTCACCACCCTGCGCAACCACGTCGGCAAGGAGATCGGCCCGATCGCCAAACCGCGCAACATCCTGGTGGTCCCGGAACTGCCGAAGACCCGCTCCGGAAAGATCATGCGCCGGCTCCTGAAGGACGTCGCCGAGGGGCGCGAGGTCGGCGACGCGACCACGCTGTCCGATCCGACGATCATGCAGCAGATCGCGGCCTCGCTCCGTAAGTGACGTTCCCGTCCGGTTGCCGCCCCGCGGCGGCAACCGGACGGCAGACGTGTGAGCTGGGTCTACCTGCCCTGTGACGTTGAACGGGAAGTGTGGCGCCGCTGAACGCGCGGCGAGGACAATTCTGAACCGTGTCCACCTCAACCGCTCCCCCATCATTGCCCGCCACGCGCCCGTCTATGGCGCGGAAGACTGCGGCCGCCTCGTTTGTAGGCACATCGCTGGAATCATACGACTTCTACGTCTTCGGCACCGCGGCCGCCCTGGTCTTCAACCAGGTGTTCTTCACCTCGCAGGACCCGTTGGCGGGCACACTGTCCGCCTTCCTGGTGTTCGCGATGGGATTCGTCGCCCGCCCGCTCGGCGCCATCCTCTTCGGCCACCTCGGCGACCGGATCGGCCGCAAGAAGACCCTCATCTGGACCATCCTGCTCATGGGCGTGGCAACGGGCAGCGTTGGCCTGCTTCCGGACTACTCCGTGATCGGCGTGTGGGCTCCGATTATCCTCACGCTCCTGCGCCTCCTGCAGGGCCTCTCCCTCGGCGGCGAATGGGGCGGATCAATCCTCATCGCCACCGAGCACGCAAGCCCTCGCCGCCGCGCCCTGTACGCGGCCGTCCCGCAGCTGGGCTCCCCGGTCGGGACACTGCTCATCTCGGCGGTGTTCCTTGCCCTCACGCAGTTGGTCCCGGGCGACATCATGACCACCTGGGGCTGGCGAATTCCCTTCCTGCTCGCGTTCCCGTTCCTCGCGGTTGCGCTGTACCTGCGGCTTGCTATCGATGAGACGCCGGTCTTCCGTAGCACTGAGAAAGTGCGCATCCCGCTGGTGAGCGTACTGCGGTCCCAGCCAGCCGCCGTCGTCGTCGCGACTGCTTCGGCTGTTCTCGGCATCGGCTCCTACTTCCTCATGGTGTCCTACACCCAGGCCTACGGTACGGAGCGGCTGGGACTGTCGGAGGCGACGGTACTGAACGCTGCGCTGGTGGGTTCGCTGCTGCAGCTCGTCACCATTCCCGCCTTCGGCTGGCTCGCCACCCGCATCGGATCGGCGAAGGTGGTCCTGGGCGGTGCGATAGGTACCGCGATTATCGCGTTCCCGCTTTACTGGGTCATCAGCATCGCGGATGCGCCACTGTACGTTACGGCAATCCTGCTGGGCGGAATCCTTCCGACGGCGGCGTGGGCGGCGCTCGGCGGACTCATGGCGGACCTCTTCGAACCGAGCACCAGCTTCACCGCACTCTCCTTCGCCTACAGCCTCGCCGCCATCGTCGCGGGCTTCGCACCGTCGATCACCCAGGCGTTCGGCACGGCGACGATGGGCGCGTGGTGGCACCCCGGCGTCGTACTGGCGATCATGAGCCTGATTACCGTTGCGGGCGCGACGGCGGCAGCCCGTCTCGGCGGGCCGGCGACGGGTGGCGGTACGGCATAGTTAAGCCATGGCAACCACCAACCTGCTGATCCTCAACGGCCCCAACCTTAACCTGCTCGGCACCCGCGAGCCGGGCATCTACGGCTCGCACACGCTCGACGACGTTGAGCAGCTCTGCGCTTCCGCCGCCGGAGCGCATGGCTGGGCGGTCACGTGCAGCCAGTCGAACCATGAGGGTGAGCTGGTGGAGACCATCCATGCCGCAGTGGAGACGGCAGACGGCATTGTGATCAATGCGGGCGCGTACACGCACACGTCGGTCGCGCTGCGGGATGCCATTGCCGGCGTGGGGCTGCCTACCGTTGAGGTCCACATCAGCAACGTGCATCAGCGGGAGGAGTTTCGGCACCACTCCTACCTGTCCGCGGTTGTTGATGCGGTGATCGTCGGCGCGGGGGTGGACGGATACCGGCTTGCAGTGGACCATCTTGTGCGGAAACTCATCCGGGATGCGTTTCCACACGGCGGTTATGAGGGACGATAGGTCTATGACGGAAATCACCTCTATCGACAGTGTTGTCGGTGACGCAGAGAACGCACCCATGCTCGAAGTAAAGAACCTGGCGGTCAGCTTCCGCACCACGTACGGCGAGGTTTCCGCCGTCGAGGACGCCAGCTTCACCCTCCACCGCGGGAAGACCCTCGCCATCGTGGGCGAATCGGGTTCGGGTAAGTCGACCACGGCGATGGCGTGCATCGGCCTGCTCCCGAACAACGGGCGGGTCACCAGCGGCAGCATCATGTTCGAGGGACGCGATCTGGTTCCCCTCCCGGAACACGCGATGCGCAAGATCCGGGGCCGCGCTATCGGACTGGTGCCCCAGGATCCCATGTCCAACCTGAACCCGGTGGCCAAGATCGGCACCCAGGTAGCCGAGACTCTTCTTGTCCACGGCCTCGCGGACAAGAAGAACGTCAAGGAACGCGTCATCGAGGTGCTCTCCGCCGCCGGCCTGCCGGATGCAGGTGACCGCGCCAAGCAGTACCCGCACGAGTTCTCCGGCGGCATGCGCCAGCGCGCACTGATTGCGATCGGCCTCGCGTGCCGGCCCCGCCTGCTGATCGCGGACGAGCCCACCAGCGCCCTCGACGTCACCGTCCAGCGCACCATTCTGGACCAGATCGACACCATGACCGAACAGCTGGGCACCTCCGTGCTGCTGATCACCCACGACCTCGGGCTCGCAGCAGAGCGCGCGTCGGAACTGGTGGTGATGCACCGCGGCCGCGTCGTGGAAACGGGCCCAGCCGCGCAACTCCTGAACGATCCCAAGCACCCGTACACGCAGTCCCTCGTCCGCGCGGCTCCCAGCGTTGCCGCCGTCCGCCTGCGTCCGGGTGCTTATCACGACGACGCCGAGAAGCGCGCCTCCGTGGCCCAGGCCGCTTTCGAGGAGCACCAGGCCGAGCCGGACTCGACCACCGAGGCAGCGCCGACCGACAACATCGTGGAGATCCGCGACCTCACCAAGATCTACAAGCGGCGCGGCAGCTCCGAGGACTTCTACGCGGCGAAGAACGTCACACTGGACATCCCGCGCGGGCAGACAGTCGCGATTGTGGGCGAATCCGGTTCGGGCAAGACGACCACGGCGCGGATGCTCCTGAAGCTCATCGAACCGACGTCGGGCACCATGACGTTCGACGGCATGGACGTTGCCAAGCTCGACAAGGCGCAGCTTGACGACTTCCGGCAGCGGGTTCAGCCGGTCTTCCAGGACCCGTATTCGTCGCTGAACCCGATGTTCACCATCGAACGCATCGTGGAGGAGCCGCTGAATGCCTATAAGCGCGGCTCCAAGAAGGAACGCGCCGCGCGGGTACGCGAGCTCATGGACCAGGTGGCGCTCCCCCACAACGCGCTGCGCAGATACCCCTCGGAGCTCTCCGGTGGGCAGCGCCAGCGCGTCGCCATTGCCCGTGCCCTCGCACTGAAGCCTGAACTGCTCATCTGCGATGAGCCGGTCTCCGCGCTCGATGTGCTGGTCCAGGCACAGATCCTGCGGCTCCTCGGCGACCTCCAGTCCGAACTGGGCTTGAGCTACCTCTTCATCTCCCACGACCTCGCGGTTGTCCGCCTCATCTCCGACTACGTCTGCGTGATGAAGGACGGCGAACTGGTCGAGGCCGCGAGCTCCGAAGAAGTCTTCCAGAACGCGCGCCACCCGTACACGCGCAAGCTCCTTGCGTCGATTCCTGGGAATGAGCTCAACATCGCCTGATCCGGGGCACTTCCGGGCAAACGACGACGACGGCCGGTCACCTCCGAATGGAAGGTAACCGGCCGTCGTCGTACTTTCACCCGCCGTGAGTGTTTAGATAATGACCTTTTGAACCCGTCAGAGTGCCATTATCTGAACACTCAGCGCTACTTTCGCCGGGTCTTCGGGTCCAGTGCCTCGCGAAGGGATTCGCCCAGCAGGGTGAATCCGAGGGCCGTGATGGCGATACACGCGCCGGGCAGGAACGCCAGGTACGGGTCCGACGCCAGTTCACGCTGCGCGTAGGTGAGCATGCGGCCCCACTCGGCGGTCTGCGGCAGCCCGCCGCCAAGCCCGAGGAAGGACAGCGCCGCGGCGTCGATGACCGCGGTTGCCAGTGACAGCGTTGCCTGCACAATGACCGGCCCCACGCTGTTGGGCAGCAGGTGGCTCATTGTGATGGTGCGCCGGCTCAGTCCCAGGGTCTGCGCGGCGAGGATATAGTCCGATCCGCGCTGGGACAGCATCGAGGAACGGAGCAGCCGCGCGAAGATCGGTAGCTGTGAGGCACCGATCGCGATCATCACCGCGTACGGTCCCTGGCCGAGGATCGCCGCGATGCTCACTGCGAGCAGCAGGTTGGGAACCGAGAGCAGGATATCCACGAAGCGCATGATCACGCTGTCCACCCAGCCACCGAGTCCGCCGGCCAGCAACCCCAGGAGCATACCGCCCACCAGGCCGATCGCGGTCGAAATTACGCCGATCATGAGCGATGCCTGCGCACCCCAGATCAGCTTGCTGAGCACGTCACCACCGAAGCGGTCGAGGCCCAGCGGGTACTCGGACAGCTCGCCCGGCCCCGGAATGTTGGTCGGTGTGATTTCGGTGCGGCCCGGCAGTTCCTCGCCGCCGTAGGGCGCCAGGATGGGTGCCAGTGCCGCGACCACCAGGAACAGGCCAATGATGACGACGCCGGCAATCGCCTGCGGGTTCCTGCGGAGCCTGCGGAACGCGTCCTTCCAGAGGCCGGTTCCGCCGCCTTCGGCGAGGGTCGGTTCGGTGGTCGGTGAATCGGGCCCGCCCGCGGCGGGAGGCAGAACGGTACTCATTGCACACGCACCCTTGGGTCGATGATCGTGTACGAGACGTCAACGATGAGGTTGATCAGCGCGTACAGGATCGCGATGAATATGATGAAGCCCTGCAGGACCGGGTAGTCCAGTTCAAAGATGGCATCGCGGAGGAAGCTGCCGATGCCGTTGAACGCGAACACCGTCTCCGTCAGAACTGCACCCGAGATCAGCAGGCCGGTCTGCAGGCCGATGGTCGTGACCACGGGCAGCATGGCGTTACGCAGGATGAACCGTCCGCGGATGGTCTTCTCCATCAGTCCCTTGGCCCGTGCAGTGCGGACGTAGTCCGCGTTCTGAACTTCCAGGACCGAGGCGCGGGTGATCCGCACGATGATCGCCAGCGGGATGGTGCCCAGGGCCAGGCCAGGCAGGATCAGGTGCAGGAAGGCGTCCCACGCGGCGTCGTACTCTCCCGTGAGAATGCCGTCCAGCACATAGAAGTCCGTGACGTGGGTGGCGTCGATCCGCGGGTTCTGCCTGCCGTCCGGCGGGAGAATGGGCCACTGGATGGCGAACAGGTACTTCAGGATGAAGGCGAGGAAGAACACCGGGATGGTGATGCCGATCAGGCTCAGCACAACCGAGCCGTGGTCCACGAAGCGCCCGTAGTGGCGGGCCGCCAGGTACCCCAAAGGGATGCCGACGCCGATGGCGAAGATCAGTGCCACGATGCTCAGTTCTATGGTGGCCGGGAACCGGGTGGCGAACTCCTCCAGGACCGGCCTGCCCGTGATGATCGAGGTCCCGAAGTCACCCTGCAGCAGCTTTCCCATGTAGGTGAAGTACTGCAGGAGAATCGGCTCGTCGAAGCCGTAGAGTTCGTTGACGCGCGCTACTGCCTCAGGGGTGGCGCGCTCGCCCAGCAGGGCAGTGGCTGGCCCGCCCGGCAGGCTCCGCACCCAGAGGAACAGCAGGACCGACAGGCCGAAAAGGGTGGGTATCAGCAGGGCAAGACGTTTACCGATAACGCGAAGCACAGTGTCCTCTCAATGATCCGTTGCAAGGCAAACAAAAGCGGAGGGACCAAGTGGCACGGTCCCTCCGCCAGTGTTATTACTCGCTGAGTTCGATCAGGTTGAAGACTTCGTCATTGACCGGGCTCGCGGGGTAAGACTCGACCCGTTCCACGAAAGCCAACGACGGCGCGGGGTGCGCCAGCGGGATCGCCGGGTTGAACTGGGCGATCTGCTCGTTGATGTCCTCGTAAAGCGCAGTCTGCTCCTCGCGGTCGGTCATGCCGCGTGCTTCGCTGAGCGCACCGAACAGCTCGGGATTGTCGAAGCCGAATTCCGGCTTCTCCTGTCCGAAGAAGACGCCGATGAAGTTATCGGTGTCGTTGTAGTCGCCGGTCCAGCCCAGGAGGTGGATTCCGTGGTTCTCGGTGCCCTGGATACGGTCCAGGTAATCCGGGGTCCACACGTCCGGCGCCGGGGTGACAGTGATACCGACTTCACCCAGCTGTGCGCTGATGTTGGTGAAGACCTGCTCCGGGGTGGGCATGTACGGGCGGGAGACGTCAGTCGGGTAGTTGAACTGGAGCTCGAAGCCGTCCGGGTAGCCTGCCTCTGCGAGGAGCTCACGTGCACGATCCGGATCATATTCGTAGGTGGTGACGTCTTCGTTGTAGCCGTCCACTACCTCCGGGATGAACTGGGTTGCGAGCTGCGTACCGGCTGGCAGGGTCTGGTCGATCAGTGCCTGCTTGTTGATGGCGTGGTGAATGGCCTCGCGCACCAGCGGGTCACTCAGTTCCTCGACCTGGTGGTTGATGCCGAGGTAGAGGATGGTGAACGGATCGCGCGGGACGATGTTGAACCCTTCCTCCTCGAGCGTCGGGATGTCTGCCGGCGAAACGAGGTCGAAGCCGTCGATGGTGCCGGCCTGCAAGGCCTGGGTGCGTGCCTGCGGGTCGCTGATGATGCGGAAGATGACCTGCTGGACATCGCCCTGCTCGCCCCAGTATTCCTCGTACGCGGAGACCGTCAGGTCCTCGCCCACGTTCCAGGAGTCGAACTTGAACGGGCCGGTGCCTACCGGGTGGCCCTGTGCGTACTCGCTGAGCTGCGGCGCTTCGGAGGAGCCGCCGATTTCATCGGCGTTGAACTCCTGCAGGGCCGTGGGGCTCTGCATCGCGAAGGCGGGCAGGGACAGCGCGGGGATGAATCCTGCGAACGGCTTGGCCAGCGTGACGGTGGCTTCCAGGTCGCCGTTCACTTCGCAGGACGCGTAGACAGCCGCCTCAGGTGAGTCCGCGAAGCCGCGGAAGAGGTTGTTGTAGTAGTAGGACACCGACGGCGCCTGTGCGAGGCCGGTGAAGTTGTACCAGCGGTCGAAGTTGAAGCAGACAGCTTCGGCGTTGAAGTCCGTGCCGTCGTGGAACGTCACGCCTTCCTTCAGAGCGAAGGTGTAGGAAAGCCCGTCCTCCGAGGTTTCCCAGGACTCAGCGAGGAGCGGTGCCGGGTCTGCGGTGCCGGGTTCGACGCCCACAAGGCCTTCGAAGATCTGACGGCTCACGCGGAAGGATTCGCCGTCACTGGCGAATGCCGGGTCAAGCGATGCGGGGTCCGAGGACGCAGCGAAGACGAACGTGGAATCCACGTCACCGTTCGCTCCGGCTCCGCCGTCTTCCTCGCGCTGACTCTGGACACAGCCACTGAGCAGCAGCGCGCTGATCGCGGCACCAGCAGTGATGGCGGCGGCGCGAGTCCTTTTGGGATGCGCCGCGCGCGCAGATTTGCTTGTGAACATTAGGGCTCCTGATGATCTGTTACTCGAAAGGACACGTCACTGTGCCCGCAAGACCCACAGCAAGCCGTGTTGCCTTGTGTGACGAGCCTAACTCTCCAGGGGGCCGCCTGCAGCATTTCCGGACAGCTAGCCATCACGATTTGGTTACGCGTGCCGCTAGTCCCTAACGGTTGGTGCATTGCCCGGCGGAAACTGTCTCATTCAGGGTCGGCGCGCTCTCGGCGACCGGCCGGAGTTCCTCGAGGCTGAGTGCGTAGCCCACCGGGACGTTAGCCGTGGATTTAGCGAAGACGACGCCGGCCACTTGCCCCTGCATATCAAGCAGCGGACCGCCGGAGTTTCCCTGCTGCACGTTGGCGGCCAGCGTGTAGACGTTGACGGCGGCTGGGTCCGCGCCGTAGATGTTCTCCACCAGGACATCGGACCGGTTCTGGATGCTTGCGGGTTGGATTTGGAATGGTCCGCCGGCGGGATACCCGGCGAATGCTGCGGTGTCCCCGATCTCAAGCCCCTCACCCAGCGGTAACGGCGCGCGATCGAGTCCATCAACTGCGATGACGGCGATGTCCCGGACCGGATCGAAGTACACAACGCGGCCTGGCATGGCGCCGCCGCCCGGCGCTTCCACGACCGGTTGGTTCACACCGGCGACGACGTGCGCGTTGGTGACCACCCGTCCCGGCGCGACAACGAAGCCGGACCCGGTCTGGTTCTGGCCGCACTGGAAGGCCGTACCCGCGATGCGCAGTACCGATTGCGACGCCGCGGCAAGCTCCGGGGTATCAACGGATGCGTCAGGGACCGGGGCCGGCGTTGCCGGGGCAACTCCCTCCAGCAGCGTGGGTATGCCGTCCGCGATCGCGATTGAGCGGATCTGCGCCATCCACGCCCGCACGGGTGAGGGCGTCAGGTTGTCGATGCCGCTGATCACCCGGGAGGAGGCGATCGACTGCGAGAGGAACGGCACGCCCATGGTGCTGATGCTGAACGCCAGCATGGCTGTCACAAGCGCGGCGACCACAACGTTGGTGGCCCCGCCCAGCAGGCGGTCAATCACTCGGACCGGTCCTGACCCGGTACGGCTGCTGAGCGCCCTGCCGAGCCCCGAACCGAGGGCCTGGCCAACGATGACCAGCAGCAGTGCGGTGGCGATGACAGCAGCCAGCCGCCAGGCGTCGTCGGGCACCCAGGTACTGACCAGAGGTATGGCAAAGAAGGCTGCGACTGCTCCGGCGCCGAAACCGATGATCCCGCCGAGCGTGACCAGGAATCCGTTGCGCAGTCCCGCAACGAGGTAACCAATCAGCACCAGGACAAGGATGATGTCCAGGAAGGTTATGCCGAACACGTTCCTCACCTTCTGAAGAAGCCCCGCACTTCCCCTGCCGTTTAGAAAGATTCTACGTTCCTACGGTGACAATCCGCGGAGAGCGGAGTTTATACACGATTTTGCATATCCCCTTGGCGAACATGCGTGTATCTGGTGTCACAAGTCCGTCTCGTACGGCAAGATGGGAGGAAATGGGACCATATGGGAACCCGTTTGGGTTTGCATCACGTAATAGGAGCTTTCATGGATATCGAGGTACTGCGCAGGGCGCCCCTTTTCGCATCGCTGGGTGACGAGGTTTTCTCCGCCCTGACCGATGAGCTGACGGAGGTGGACCTTTCGCGCGGCGCTTCGGTTTTCCGCGAAGGCGATCAGGGCGATCAGCTCTACTTCATCGTTTCCGGCAAGATCAAGCTCGGCCGGACGGCGCAGGACGGCAGGGAGAACCTACTCGCGATCCTCGGCCCAGGTGAATTGTTCGGCGAGATGGCCCTGTTCGACCCGAGCCCCCGTACCGCTACCGCTACCGCCGTTTCCGAAACCCGGCTTGCCGGGCTGAAGAATGAGAACCTCCGCGCACTGCTGGAGACCCGCCCCGAGGTTTCAGCGCAGCTGTTGCAGGCGCTCGCGCGCAGGCTTCGCCGCACCAACGAGTCGCTCGCGGACCTGGTCTTCTCCGATGTGCCGGGCCGTGTGGCAAAGGCCCTGCTCGATCTCGCGGACCGCTTCGGGCGCCCCGCGACCGACGGCATCCTGGTTGCCCACGAATTGACGCAGGAGGAACTGGCGCAGCTCGTCGGCGCTTCCCGCGAGACTGTGAACAAGGCGCTGGCGGAGTTCGTTCAGCGTGGCTGGCTGCGCCTGGAGGCGCGCGCCGTCGTCATTCTCGACATCCAGCGTCTGCGCCAGCGGAGCCGCTAGTAGTCAGGAACTTTCGACGGCGGGTGGTCACCTCGGTGGCCGCCCGCCGTCGTCGTACCGCGGCTGGCTACGTTGAAACGGCGGATCCGTCGGTTCGGTGCAGGAGACGCAGCATCGACACAGCGCTCCTGCGTGGAGGCAGCGGATCCGTTGCTCCAGTGCAGGCTAGCGGCGCCGTGCAACGCGGAGGTACGACGACGCTCAGCGCCCTCGCTGCTCCGAACCTTCCGTGGCTGTTGAGCATTCGACCTGGATGCGCGGCTCCCCCTCGACTTCGACCAGTCGCGGTGAGAAGACCTTCATCGGGCGCTTGTGCGAGAGGTAGGCGATACAGCCGCGCGAGGACCCAATTTTCTCGAGGATGAGTTCGACGGCGGGAACCACAATTTCATCGAGCGGACGACCGACCGTGTTGGGTTGCCCAACCTCATCGCCGAGGGACGTGGTTCCACGCTGCTTGATTTCCTCCGCAGACCACCGCCATGCACCCCACACTCCCTTGCTTTCAAGCAGCGTCGGCTCCTGGTTCACGGGTTGGGCCGCTGCAAAGTACCGCGTGTCGAATCGGCGATGTGCAAAATCGGGGCTGAGCCAGGCGGAGAGCGGCTTGATGAGGTCGGTCCGGAGTCCGAGTCCACGTTTGTTCAGGATTTCCGCGAAGGTCTTCTCCCCGGCAGCGATCGCTTCGCGGGCTTTCATCCAGTCCGGGTGCCGGGTTCCCTCGATGAGACTCGACGGATCGGGTCCCGCCAGAAGAACGCCGGTTTCCTCAAAGAGTTCACGGATCGCCGCAACGACGAAGCGCCGGGCGCCCTCGTGGTCTTCGGTTGCCAGCGCAGCAGCCCACTGCGCGGGCGAGGGCCCAAACCAGAGGAAGGAATCGTCGTCGTTCGGTTCCACACTGCCGCCGGGAAAAGCGACCACGCCCAGCGGGGACTCGCCCCGCCGGTAGGAAAGATAGACCTCGGTACCGACCGGAGCGTCACGGATGAGCACAACCGACGACGCCGGCCGCGGCTTCATGGGGGTGCGTTCGCCGTGGTCTATCCAACTGCGCGCGGCGCCCTGTTGGTCTTCCGGTACGGGGAAGAGCCTGGTGCTTGAACGGTTCACGTGACTAGATAAACTCAGCGATGATCTCGACTTCGACGGGCGCATCCAATGGTAGTACGGCGACGCCCACGGCGGAACGGGCGTGCGCGCCTGCCTCACCGAGGACTTTGCCGAGCAGCTCCGAAGCTCCGTTGATCACACCGGGCTGGCCTGTGAAGGACGGATCCGATGCAACGAAACCGACTACCTTGACAATTTTGGTGATGCGGTCAAGATCGCCGATCTGGGACTTTACGGCGGCGAGGGCGTTGACCGCACACGTGGCTGCGTACTCGGCAGCGGCCGCAGCTTCTATATCACTGCCGACCTTGCCCGTAGCTGGGAGTTCACCATTAATAAATGGCAGTTGGCCCGAAGTGTAGACATAGTTCCCCGACACCACTGCGGGCACATAAACCGCAACCGGGGCCGCCACCTCGGGGAGGGTGATTCCGAGTTCCTGGAGCCTGATCTCGACGGCCGATACCGCTTCATCCGTACTGGTCACGACGCGTTTTTCTCCCGCTTCAGGTAAGCCACCAATCCATTGCCATCCGGCCCCGGCACCACCTGGACGAGTTCCCAGCCGTCTTCACCCCACTGGTCGAGGATCTGCTTGGTTGCATGGATGATGAGCGGAATTGTGGAGTACTCCCATTTGGTCATGGTTCACAGGTTAGCGCGTGCTTGTAAACTGGAGTACATGGCTGCTCGTAAATCACCTTTCTTTGACACGGCAACCACCCTGGGGAAGATCATTGCATTTCTTGGAATCAGTGGATTGAGCGGGGTGCTTGCTGCCGGACTTCTGGTGCCCGTGGCGGCAGCAGCAGGTACCGGCGCCTCCGCTTCCATCCAGTTCTTCGAAGATCTCCCAGCTGAGCTTGAGCGCGGTGCGCTCGCCCAGCCCTCTACAATCGTCGCTTCGGACGGCTCCAAGATAGCTACCCTCTATGAGGAGAACCGCCAGCCGATCACGCTGGATCAGGTATCCGAGAACATGACCGATGCGCTGCTTGCCATCGAGGATGATGAGTTCTACAAGCACGGTGGCGTCGATTTACAGGGCATCATCAGTGCCGCACTGAGCAATCTCAGCAGCGACACAACCCGCGGCGCGTCCACCATCACCCAGCAGTACGTCAACAACGTACTGATCGACGGCGGCGACGTTGACCTGCGCCTCCAGAAGACCATGGGGGACAAGCTCCGCGAGGCAAAGCTGGCCATCGCCGTGGAGAAGGAACTGAGCAAGGATGAGATCCTCGCCGGTTACCTGAACATTGTGCCGTTCACCGGCAACACCTTCGGTGTGCAGGCTGCCTCCAAGTACTTCTTCAACGTTGAGGCCAAAGACCTGAACATTCAGCAATCTGCGCTTCTTGCCGCAGTGGTCAACGGCCCCACCCTGTACAGCCCGGAAACAAACCCAGAGCTCGCTCTCCAGCGCCGTAACCTTGTTATTTCCCGGATGCTTGAAACCGGGAGAATCACCAAGGAAGAGCACGACGCCGCGATCGCCACCGATCTCGGGCTGACAATCACGCCAGTGCTCAACGGCTGTGTTGGCGCTGAACAGGCACCGTACTTCTGCGACTACGTCACGCACCTGATCCTCAACGACCCTGCGTACGGGGAAACCCGTGAGGACCGGGAGGAACTCCTTTACCGTGGCGGCTTGACCATCAAGACCACTCTGGATTCGAAGGCCCAGGCTGCCGCCGAGACCGCCATCAACGAAACCGCGAACCCTGATACCACTGACCCAGCCGTAGGGCACTCCATGGTGAGCCTGAAACCCGGAGCAGGCGACATACTTGTGATGGCGCAGAACACCCGTTTCATGCCGGGAACCGAACCAGGCAACTCTGTTCAGAACTTCAACGTGGATCAGTATGCGGGCGGCGACCCGAATAAGCCGTTGGGCGGCCTGGGTGGCTTCCAACCTGCATCGGCCTTCAAACCGTTCACTGTCGCAGCGTGGCTGGAGGATGGTCGCGCACTCAACACGGTTGTCGATGGCAGCAAGAAGGTCTACCCACGCGGAACCCGCTGGGAAGCAAGCTGCATGGAGAAGGGCTACTGGGAATACCTCGGTGAAGATCCCTACACAGTCCAGAACTACGGCGACATTAACTACGGCAACTACACAGTGCTCGAGGGCCTCGCGCAGTCCTACAACACCATCACGATGGAGACCGCAAAGCAGATTGATTTGTGCAAGCCGTTCGAGCTCGCATTCAAGATGGGCATCCACGACGGCAAGGCCAGCGAAGGAGAACTTGGTCGCCTCCAGATAGTTCCGTCAGCGCTGATCGGCGGTGCAAGCGACGTTTCGCCGATGTCCATGGCTACGGCATATTCAACGCTTGCGGCGGAGGGGCTCAAGTGCGAGCCACGTGCGCTTATCGAAGTCACGGCAGTAGACGGGACCACCTATCCCGTCCCACCACAATCCTGCGAGCAGGTAATTCCCAAGGAGCTTGCCCGCGGCGTCAACTACGCTACACAAGCAGTGATGGACCAAGGGTCCGGACGCTTTCTCGAGTACGGCGACGTTCCAATGGCCGGTAAGACCGGAACGAATGAGAACCGCTCGCAAACCTGGTTCATGGGCTACAACTCCGGCATGGCTACTGCAACCTGGCTCGGCAACTGGAAAGCTGGCAACGGCACGCTGAGCGAGTTGCAAATAGGTGGTCGAGTCTATGAGGAGATCGACGGTTCCTTCGTGGCAGCTCCCTCTTGGGAGCGCTATATGCAGCAGATTCAGGGTCTCTACCCTGCTGAACCGTTCGCTGACCCGCCTTCCAATATGGTCAACGCACCTCGCCCGTTCCAGTTCGACCGCCCGGCAAATAACGGTGGTGGAAACAACGGTGGTGGGAACAACGGTGGCGGCAACGACGACGGCAACAATAACGGCGGAGACACCCGCCCTGTCACTCCCCCGGACAACAACGGGAACGGAAACGGTAATGGCGGCGATAACGGTGGCGGCAACGGGGACGACGACTGATCGTGGGAGTCTCCAGGAATGACGCCCGCGCCGGCGCCGCGATAACACTCGGTCTCACCGCGGCGGCCGGCGTTGCCACCTTCGGCTACGCAGCCTTCGTTGAGCGCAACCTCTTCGGTCTACGCCGTGAATCCCTGGCGATCCTCCCGCCAGGAAGCCGGACACTGAGGATCCTGCACCTGTCGGACATCCACATGGTGCCCCGGCAGGCCGCGAAGACCAAGTGGCTGCAAGGACTGGCAGAACTGGAACCTGACCTGGTAGTCAACACCGGCGACAACCTCAGCCATCCAAAGGCAGTCGGACCGCTGCTCGCCGCTCTGGAACCACTCCTTGATTTTCCGGGTGTCTTCGTCCCAGGCTCCAACGACTACTACGCGCCCCGGATACAGAGCCCGTTCAAGTACTTCGGCGGACCGTCCCTGCACAAGGGAACCAAACCGCCCAAGGAACTGCCGTGGAAGCCGATGTTCGCCCGCTTCGGATCAGCAGGGTGGATTGACCTCACCAACCGGTCACAGTCCATCGCCCTGAAAGGCCTTCGCCTCGACTTCAGCGGCGTTGACGATCCACATCTGGACCGGGACAGGTTCGCCGGGTTCCCCTCGGGCAGCAGCACGGCGAGCGAGGCACCCCACCTTCGGGTCGGCGTCGCGCACGCCCCCTACCAGCGCGTTCTGGACACCTTCACCGACGGCGGCGCCGATCTGATGCTGGCCGGCCACACCCACGGCGGCCAGGTCTGCATCCCGGGTTACGGAGCATTGATCAGCAACTGCGACCTCCCCACGTGGCGTGCGCGGGGACTGACCCAGTGGGAACACAACGGTGGAAGCGTCCCACTGAACGTCTCCGCCGGAATCGGAACATCCCGGTTCGCTCCGGTCCGTTTCGCCTGCCCGCCGGAAGCAGTACTTCTCACCCTCACCGCACGCTGACAACACACGTCATCATGTGCAGCGTTGCACGCGTCACACCCCTGCTGGCATAAGATAGTTGCTGGGGGACACGAACACTTCGGCTACCCCATACCTTTGACTGCCAAGAGAAGAGCATGCCGACGCAAACAACGCTGTGGGAATCCCTCAGCCGCCTCTATCCGCATCTGAAACCGATCCTGCTGCGGTTGATCCTCGGGTTGTTCGCCGCCCTCGGAGCAAGCCTGATGGCGCTCGCCATCCCGCAGGTATTCCGCGTCCTGGTCAATGACGCCCTGGCCGTTGGGCAGGCGACATCCACTGTCTGGATTGCGTCCGGCGTCGTACTCCTCCTGGGCATCCTTGAGGCGACCTTCGTTGCCCTGCGGCGCTTCCTTGTCATCGCTCCCGCGACCACCGTCGAGACGACGCTGCGCACCTCGTTCTACCGGCACCTTCAGAACCTGGCCGTGGCGTTCCACGATCGCTGGGGCAGCGGTCAGCTTCTCTCGCGCGCAATGACGGACCTCAACCTCATGCGCAGATGGATGGCGTTCGGCGCAATCATGCTGGTGGTGGACGGGCTCACCATCACGATCGGCGTATCCATCATGTTCTTCATGAGCTGGCCGCTCGCGCTCATCTTCCTGGCAGCTGCGGTCCCGGTAATGATTTACGGGTTCCGCTTCCGCACCACCTACAGCCGGGTCTCCCGCAAGAGCCAGGACCAGGCCGGCGACCTCGCCACCACCGTCGAGGAATCAGTGCACGGCATCCGGGTGCTGAAGGCGTTCGGCCGGAGCCGTGAGGCTCTGGACTCCTTCAATGACCAAGCCGAGGAACTCCGCCAGACCGAGATCCACAAAGCACACAGCCTCGCCCGGTTCTCCCTCGTGGTCACGCTGCTGCCCGAACTCGCCCTCGGTGCATCCCTGGTCACCGGAATCCTCCTCGCTGTGAACGGGGATGTGACCATCGGTGGGCTGGTGGCCTTCTTCGCCACCGCAGGCGTTGTCACTGCGAGGGTCGAATTCATCGGCCCCCTGCTCGCGATGACTTTCACCGCCAAGACCGCGATCGATCGGCACTACGAGGTGATGGACTCGGAAAACACCATCACCGATCCGGCCGAGCCAAGCACGCTGCGCCAACCTCACGGCGTCGTCACGTTCGAAGACGTCCACTTCCGCTACCCGGACGCCGAGGAGACTGCAGCGGACGTGCTGAACGGCATCGACCTCACCCTGCGGGCCGGTGAGACCATGGCCCTGGTCGGCGTGACCGGCTGCGGCAAGAGCACCCTGTTGAACCTCGTGCCTCGAATCTACGAGGTCACCGGCGGCGCAATCCGCATTGACGGCGTCGATCTCCGCGACTTCACGCTGGAAGAACTCCGCAGCCACGTGTCAGTGGCCTTCGAGGACACCATTCTCTTCTCCAACTCCGTGCGGGACAACGTTTTGATGGGCGCGGATCCAGAGAACGACGCCGACGCCGACGCCGTCATGAACGAAGCCCTCGACATTGCCCAGGCCCACTTCGTCTACTCGCTTCCCGAGGGCGTGGACACCCTGATCGGCGAAGAGGGTCTCAGCCTGTCCGGCGGCCAGCGCCAGCGCGTGGCCCTCGCCCGCGCAATTGCAGCGAAGCCCAGGGTCCTTGTGCTCGATGACCCGCTGTCCGCACTCGACGTGCGCACCGAGGAACTCGTCGAGGAACGGCTCCGCGAAGTCCTGCAGGAGACCACCACGCTGATCGTCGCCCACCGCCCGTCAACGGTGGCGCTGGCGGACCGGGTGGCGCTCATGGAGAACGGCCGGATTGTCGACGTCGGCACCCACACCGAGCTCCTGGCACGCAACACGCACTACCGCTACGTGATCGCGAGCCTCACCGAAGAGCCGGTGGACCTGGACACTGAGCTGGAAGAACTCGAGCACGACGACGAGGAGGCACGCGCGTGAGCACCTCACCCGAGCGCGACAAACAGAACAGCCAGGCGCCGCCGTCGTCCGGTATCTCCTCCGGTGTGCATAACGAAGACGAGGTGATGCTGAACCGGGCGCAGAACAAGTCGGTGCGCTCAAGATCGCTCAAGCTGCTCGGCTCGCTGATCCGACCCAACCGCAGGCAGTTCATCTGGACGGCCATACTGGTAGTCACCTCGCAGATTGCCCGTGTAGCGGGGCCGGCGATCATCGCCTTCGGAATCGACCACGCCTTGCCGGCACTGCTGGAAGGCGACTCAACAGAACTCTGGATCACGGGCATCACGTACCTGGTGGCGGCGATACTGGCCGCCACTCTCACGGCGGGTTATGTGCGGGCCGCGGCGAAGCTCAGCCAGGAGATGCTGCTGGACCTGCGGCTGCGGGTTTTCCGCCATACCCAGCGCCTGAGCCTCGAATTCCACGAGAAATACACCTCCGGCAGGATCATTTCGCGGCAGACCTCCGACCTTGAGGCGCTGCGCGAACTGCTCGATTCCGGAGTCAGCTCGCTCGCCTCCGGTGTCATGTACATGGCGTTCGTGGCGGTCACCATCTTTGTACTGGACTGGCCCACCGGCCTGCTCATCCTCGTTGCAGCCATCCCCATGACGTTCCTGGCCCGCTGGTACCAGAAGCATTCGCAGGTTGCATACCGCTCCTCCCGGGTGGTTTCAGCGCGGCTGATTGTCCACTTCATCGAGACGATGACCGGCATCCGCGCCGTGAAGGCTTTCCGCCGCGAGAAGGTCAACGCCGAACGCTATGAGGAGCTGGCAGAGGACTACCGCCGTGTCACGGTTCGTTCCATCAACCTCAACGGCGTCTTCCAGCCGGGGCTGGTGCTGATCGGCAACACGACCGTCGCGCTGGTTCTCCTCGTCGGCGGTTTCCGGGTTCTTGGGGGTTCGCTGGAAGTCGGAGCGCTCCTGGCACTCCTCCTCTACAGCAAGCGCTTCTTCCAGCCGGTGGACCAGATGGCCATGTTCTACAACTCCTTCCAGTCGGCGTCTGCGGCCCTGGAAAAGGTCTCCGGCCTGCTGGAGGAGGTTCCGACGGTCCGTCCGCCGAAGACCCCGGTACCACTGCAGGATGCCAAGGGCAGGATCGAGTTCGACGGCGTCGAGTTCCGTTACGGCGACGGGCCGGTCATTCTTCCGCGCATGGACCTGGCCATTCCGGCGGGGCAGACGGTTGCCCTCGTTGGGCAGACGGGCGCCGGTAAGTCCACGCTCGCGAAGGTGATTGCGCGCTTCTACGATGTGTCCGAAGGCAGTGTCACCCTCGATGACATCGACCTTCGGGAGGTGGCGCCACGCGACCTGCGCCGCGCCGTCGTCATGGTCACACAGGAGGCCTTCCTCTTCAGCGGGAGCGTTGCGGACAACATCGCGCTGGGTAAGCCCGAGGCGAGCCGCGAGGAAATCGTGGCGGCAGCCCAGGCAGTCGGCGCGCATGAGTTCATCGAAGCCCTTCCCGACAGCTACGACACTGACGTGAACAAGCGTGGCGGCAGGGTTTCCGCCGGGCAGCGGCAGCTCATCAGCTTCGCCCGCGCGTTCCTTGCCGACCCTGCGGTGCTGATTCTCGACGAAGCGACGTCGTCTCTCGACATTCCGAGCGAGCGGCTGGTCCAGCAGGGACTGCAGAAGCTGCTGGGCAACCGGACGGCACTCATCATCGCGCACCGGTTGTCAACGGTGGAAATCGCGGACCGCGTCCTCGTGGTGCACGACGGCACTGTCGTGGAGGACGGGACACCTGCCGAGCTCATCAGCGGCAGCGGCCGCTTCGCCACGCTGCATGCGGCCTGGCAGGAGTCGCTGGTCTAGTTCGTCAGGGGCGGGATTCTCCGTTATCCTTGAGAGGTTGCTTTCGCGGTCGTTTAGACAGCGTGAGCGGGGTGTGGCGCAGCTTGGTAGCGCGCGTCGTTCGGGACGACGAGGTCGCAGGTTCAAATCCTGTCACCCCGACCATTGAAAAGGTGTCCACGGAATGTGGGCACCTTTTTCGTCCCCGCCTGCGAACTTTCGTGCACGTCGCGTGACTTCCCGAGGCTGGAAGTCGCGTGAGGTGCACGAAAATTGGAGCAGATCAGAAGATTGCATCGATGGTCCACCACCCGCCCCCGAGGTACACGCGTGGGAGCAAACCGCCGCGACCGTTCCCGGGATACAGCCACAGACTCCCGCCGCTGTCCCGCGCAACCACATCGGCCGTGCGGTCGCCGTTGAAGTCCCCCGGCGCCGCAATGGAGTACGGCTTCCAGCCGCCGCCCACCAGGAAGCGGGGCAACCAGCCGCCGCGCCCGTTGCCGGGGTAGAGCCACATGGACCCCGTGGCGTCCTCACGCGCCAGGATGTCGGCCGTTCCGTCGCCGTTGAAATCGCCTGGGCCAATCATGGTGTAGGGGTTCCAGCCCCCACCCACCCTGACTCGTGGAAACCAGCCGCCGGCGCCGTTGCCCGGGTAGAGCCAAAGGACACCGTTGGCTCTCTCGCGGGCAAGGAGGTCTGCCCGCTGGTCGCCGTTGAAGTCACCGGGGGCGACGATGGTGTACGGTTCCCAACCGCCGCCCGCCCAGGCCCGAGCGGAATGCCCGCCCTTGCCTGTGCCGCGGTAGAGCCACAAGTTTCCGTTACCTATGGCGTCGCGTACCAGGATGTCCCCGGCGCCGTCGCTGTTGAGGTCGCCGGGGGTGTGAAGCGTGTTGTAGATCGCCCAACCACGCCCTATGAAGGCGCCCTGCAGCAAGGATCCCCTGCCTGTTCCGGCGTAGTTGCGCAGGTCTCCGTTGGCGCGCGCACGGGCAAGGAGGTCGTGATTCCAATCACCGTTGAAGTCCATCGACGGTCCTGACAGGGTCGACGCCGGGATGGCCAGAGGCGTGAACGCATACGGGTCGCAGGTCCTGTTATAGTCCCGCGTGTCGTCATACCACTGCGAGATGTACACGCGTCCGCCCGAAAAGCTTGGCTGGGTGCAGCGGTCCAGCGCCTCGTTCGGGTAGTCCAGGCGTCCCGCCGTGGCCCACACCGGCACCCCGGGAAGCCGCCAGGAGCCGGTGATCTCCTGCCACCCCGCGGTGTAGGAGTAGAAGCCATAGGAAAAGCCGGCGTCCCGCAGGCCCCTCATAAGCCCCTCTATCACCCAACGGTTCTCGCGCTCGCGCTGGGCAGTACCGGTTGGCCAGGGCTGTGCCGGCCTCGGCTCCACGTCGATCCAGACCACCGGCGGCCGGAATCCGATCCGGTTCATGCTGGCAACGGCAAACCGCGCCTCGGAATAGCCCACGTTGGACAACTGCCCAGCGCGGGTGCTGGAGGACCACGGCCCCTGGGACCGGTAGGTGGAGAGCTGCGCCGCCGTGGGGAAGGTCGCCATCGCATAACCGTGGGATGGCTTGCCGTTGGTTCGCGCCCAGGTCACCTGGCTGGCAAGACACGGGTTCTCCGTGAACGCCAGCCCCTTGGTCAGGCCGATAATGATGAACTGCGACGACGGCGGCGGCATCGGCAGCCCAAACCCACCCTGCGTGGACGGGCACTGCGGCCAGGACACATCGTGGCCGAACAGTGGCGCCGCCTGGGCGGGCGGGGCGTTGGAGGGCGCCAATCCAAGAACCAGCGCCAGAGACGTGAACAGCGCCACCACAAAGCGCCGTGCTGATCGGGACATCATGTGAACCACCTGCCAGGTAAAAGTACCGCGGCAGGTGTTCCAGTCACGGTTCCCCAGCACTCACATTTTACTCCCGGCGCGCGAAACGGGCGCCGAAATCAAGGGTGCAAATTGGTTACGAAAAGGCCTTACCCGTGAGGCGCTCGAACGCCTCGGTGTACCGTGCCCGGGTCTTCTCCACAACCTCGGCCGGCAGCGCGGGGGGCTCAGAGACGCGGTCCCACCCGGCGTCGTCGGATGTCAGCCAGTCCCGCACAAACTGCTTGTCGAAGGACGCCTGCGCCTGCCCCGGCGAATACAGGGCAGCGTCCCAGAAACGGGAGGAATCCGGAGTCAGGACCTCATCCCCCAGCGTGACCTCACCCGTGGAGGACATGCCGAACTCCACCTTCGTGTCCGCGAGGATGATTCCCCGGTCACGGGCAATGGTCTCCGCCCGCGAGTAGATGTCCAGCGTCAAAGACCGCAGCTTCGCCGCAAGGTCATCGCCCACCATCATGACGACGGCGTCGTAGGTGATGTTCTCGTCGTGCTCCCCCACCTCGGCCTTCGCGGACGGCGTGAAGATCGGCTTCTCCAGCCGGGAACCATCAACCAGCCCGGGAGGCAGCGGCAGAGAGCACACGGTTTGAGAGTCCCGGTACTCCGCCAGCCCGGAGCCGGTCAGGTAGCCGCGCGCAATGCACTCCACCGGGTACATCTCGAGCCGCCGGCAGATCATCGCCCGCCCGGCAACCTCCGCCGGGACATCTGTTGAAAGGACATGATTCGGCACGCCGGACAACTGCTCGAACCACCACAGGCTCAGCTGCGTCAGCACCCGCCCCTTGTCCGGAATCTCGGAGGACAGCACGTAGTCATAGGCGCTGATGCGGTCGCTCGCCACCACCAGCACGCGGTCATCAGCACCCGATTCCGGCTCATAGAGGTCCCGGACCTTGCCCGAGTAGAGGTGCCGCCACCCTGCGATTTCCTGCGCCGCCATCAGAGACCTTCCGCCACAACAACATCACCGCGTGCAGCCTTGGCCGCGATGTCCGTCCGGCATTGGCCACCGTCGAGCTTGAGGCGGCCGACGCCGTCGTACGCTTTCTTCCGCGCCTGGGCCAGGTCCTCACCAAGCCCGACGACGGCGAGCACCCGCCCGCCTGCCGACACCACCGTGCCGTCGCCGGCGAGCGCTGTCCCGGCGTGCAGCACGTGCACGCCAGCAAGCTCCTCCACCTCGTCCAGCCCGCCGATCGGATCACCGGTCCGTGGAGCGTCGGGATAGTTCGCGGAGGCCAGTACGACGGCGACGGCCGCCTGGGACGACCAGTGCAGGTTATCGACGGTCCCCAGTTCGCCCTTGGCCGCCGCGAGGAGCACTCCCCCGAGTGGGGTCTTCAGCCGGGCGAGGACCGCCTGGGTTTCGGGGTCGCCGAAGCGGGCGTTGAATTCGATGACGCGCAGGCCGCGCGATGTCAGCGCCAGCCCACAGTAGAGGACACCCGTGAACGGCGTGCCGCGACGGGCCATTTCGTCGATGGTCGGCTGCGCCACGCGCTCGATGACTTCATCAACCAGGCCCGTGGGCACCCACTCAAGCGGGGAATACGCACCCATGCCACCGGTATTGGGGCCCTCGTCGTTGTCGAAAATGCGCTTGAAATCCTGGGCTGGGGCAAGCGGCACCACCGTGGAACCGTCCGAGAGGACAAACAGGGAGACTTCCGGTCCGTCGAGGAATTCCTCGATCACCACAGAACCGCCGGCGTCGAAACACGCCTGCGCGTGCAGAAGCGCCGCGTTCCGGTCGGGGGTGACCACCACGCCCTTGCCTGCAGCAAGGCCGTCGTCCTTCACAACGTACGGTGCGCCGAACGAGTCCAGCGCCTCGGCGGCCTCCTCAGGGGTCTGCGCGACCTTTGCCATCGCCGTCGGGACTCCAGCCGCAGCCATGACCTGCTTGGCGAAGGCCTTGGATGCCTCCAGTTGGGCAGCCGCGCGGGTGGGCCCGAAGACCGGAACTCCGGCGTCGATCAGCGCGTCCGCAACTCCGGCGGCCAGCGGTGCCTCAGGACCCACAACCACCAGGTCCGCACCGAGCCGGGTAGCCAGCTCGGTCACGGCGGCGGGACTATTCGCGTCGATCTGGTGCGTAGGGACCACCTGGGCGATGCCCGCGTTACCCGGCGCGGCATGCACTTCGCGAACGAAGGGATCAGTCAGGAGTGCTCGGACAATGGCGTGTTCGCGGCCTCCGGGGCCAATCACAAGAACCTTCACAGTACTTCAGGGTACTGGCTCGGTACTGCGCGAACTACTGCACGGGGCTACTGTGAAGTAGCACTCACCAATACCCGCCGCGCCTCTCTCCGAATCAACAGTATGAAAGCCGTTCGAAAGTCCAGCCGCAGGGCATCCAGTTTCGCCATGCTCGCCGGTGTCCTCGCCGCGGGCCTGGTGCTCGGCGTCGCGGAACTTGCCGGGTCCTTCTTCTCCACCCGTTCGGCCCCGCTGATTGCCCTGGGCTCAACCTTTATCGACTTCACGCCTGCCTGGCTGAAGGACTTCGCGATCGACACGTTCGGCACCAATGACAAGCTCGCGCTCTTCATCGGCATGGCCGTCACTATCGTGGTCCTCGCCGCCGTCCTGGGCTACCTGGCGTGGCGCCGCTGGATCCTCGGCGTCGCGGGCGTCCTGTTCATGGGCGCGGTGATGGTTGCCGCCGTCGTGTCCCGTGCCGGAGCGTCACCGCTCGACGCCGTGCCCTCGGTGATCGGCACGCTCGCCGGACTGGCAGCCCTCCGCTGGATGATCATCAAGCTCCACGCGGCCGCGCCCGCTGCAGCCCAAGCAGACGACGACGGCGTCTACAGCGCCGGCGAACCGTCGTCTGAGCGGGCCAAGACCGGCACCAGCAGGCGCGCGTTCTTCGCTGCAGCCGGGGTGATCGCCGTCGTCGCCGGTGCAACCGCCGCCGGAGGCGCCGTAATCAGCGCTGCCCGCAATACCGTCAACGCCGCCCGCCGGCAGCTCAGCTTCCCGGACCCGGTGGATACTGCCAAGCCTGTGCCGGAGGGCGTGGACGTAGCGGTGGAGGGCGTGGATCCCTGGCTGACTCCCAATCCGGACTTCTACCGGATCGATACGGCGCTGCAGGTGCCGACCATCGACGTCGATACCTGGGAACTGCGGATCCACGGCATGGTTGAGGAAGAGATCCGGATGAACTTCCAGGACCTGCTGGACTCCGAACTGATCGAACGGCACATCACCCTGACCTGCGTGTCCAATCCCATCGGCGGGGATCTTGTCGGCAACGCGAAGTGGCTCGGGTACCCGATTCGCAAACTGCTGGAACGGGCACGGCCCACCGAGGGCGCAGACATGGTTCTGTCCACCAGTACTGACGGCTTCAGCGCCTCCACTCCCCTGCCGATCCTGCAGGATGAACGGGACGCCATCTTCGCAATCGCCATGAATGACGAACCGCTTCCCCTTGAACACGGCTATCCGGTACGCATGGTGGTGCCCGGTCTCTACGGTTACGTCTCGGCGACCAAGTGGGTGGTTGACCTTGAGGTGACCCGTTTCGCTGACGCCACTGCCTACTGGACGGACCGCGGCTGGTCCGAGAAGGGCCCGATCAAGACACAGTCCCGCGTCGAGGTCCCCAAGCCGTTCGCGAACGTCGCCGCCGGAACGTACCGCGCGGGCGGAACGGCGTGGGCGCAGAACCGTGGCATCGACAAGGTCGAAGTGCAGATCGACGACGGACCGTGGGAGGAAGCCACACTCGCGGCAGAGTACACCGTCGACACCTGGCGGCAGTGGACACACGAAGTGCAGTTGGAGCCCGGCTCACACCGCATCCGGTCGCGTGCCTATGACCCTGACGGCGTGCAGGTTGAGGAGCGCACCGACACCGTGCCGAATGGTGCTTCCGGTTGGCACAGCGTCCAGTTCTCGGCGGAATAGCGTTTCCGTCAGACCCACAAACTTGTGCCCGCCGGATGGCCGTTCTCTTCGGTGGGCACAAGCTACACCCCAACTCATCCACCGGGCGCCCACGACCGGTTCCGCGCCGAAAACACGTTCCCAGCGCCCGGTCGATGGCGGTGAAGTAATGCGCAATACTGGAAACATGCCCTCCACCTTCACCTCATCGAGCGCTGTGGACCTCGCGGTCCTGGAGCGCAACGGTTTCATCGAGTCGCGCCACGTAGGTTCAGCCGTGGTGCTGGCGGCAGACGGCTCGACGGTGACCGCCCTGGGCGATGTCGAAACACCGATCTTCCCGCGCTCCACCCTCAAGCCTTTCCAGGCGCTGGCTTCCATGCAGGCCGGCGTACCGTTGCGCGGCGCGCAGGTGGCCCTCGCCGCTGCGAGCCACGTGGGCAGCCAGGAACACATGGACGTTGTCCGCACCATGCTCAGCTCAGCGGGCGTCACCGAGGAAGATCTCCAGTGCCCGCCGGACTGGCCGCAGGACGAGGAGGCCCGCAACTGGCTCGTCCGCAATGACAAGGGCCGCCGCCGTCTGGCCTTCAACTGCTCCGGGAAGCACGCGGCATTTCTGTGGGCCTGCACCGAGAACTCGTGGGACCACCACACCTACCTTGACCGGGACCATCCCATACAGCAGCTCATCGCCTCGGTGATCGAGGAGTACACGGAGGAAACCGTTCAGCACTGGGCCGTGGACGGTTGCGGCGCGCCGCTTAGCGCGGTTTCACTCACGGGACTTGCACGCGGAATCGGCAAGATCGCAAAGGCGCCGGGTGACAAGAACGCCGACGCCCGGGCAGCAACCGTCGCCACAGCGATGCTCGATTACCCGTGGGCCGTTCATGGCCGCGGCCGGGAGAATTCCGTGGTCATGGAGGATCTCGGAATCCTTTCGAAGAACGGCGCCGAGGGCGTGCTCGTAATGGCAACCCCCACGGGTGTGTCCATGGCGTTGAAGGTCCTCGACGGGAACATCCGCGCCACCTCCCTGGTTGGCCTGACGCTGCTCGCTGCTACCGGCGCGATCGACGCCGAATCCGTGGCTCCAGTGCTGGAGAAGATCGTCCAGCCGGTGCTCGGCGGCGGCGTCCCGGTGGGCAAGCTTCGCCTTGCCGCACCCGTGATGGCTCTCCTGGACTGATCATGGCCCGACGTCGGATTCCAGCAGCAACCGGCAACGCCGCCATCCGCGCGGTGGCCGCAGGCAGCACCGACACAACCGAGCGCACGACGGCGGCACGCTTCTCGCTGGAGGAACTCACCGCACGCGCACCCGGGAACAGCGTGGAAGTCCGGGTGCCGCCGCTCGGGGTGACCCAGTGCGTCGAGGGCCCGCGCCACACCCGCGGCACCCCGCCGAACGTCATCGAGACCGACGCCGAGACCTGGCTCGCGCTGGTCACCGGCACCCTTACCTGGTCCGATGCAGTGTCCACCGGGCGTGTCTCCGCATCCGGACAGCGGGCCGATCTGTCCAGCCTTCTACCTCTCTTCCCCCAAGCCGGCACCCCATGACACTCGAACGGGAACGCGCGGCCGGGTCACATCCGCTGGTCCGGGGACTGCACCATGCGGGTACCACCCTGCGCCGCCAGCCGCCTGAGGCCTGGGCTGTGGCGCTGGTTGTCACTGCGCTTTACTGCGTCTTCTCCGTGACGCAGTGGTACCGGCTGGACACCCCGTCCTGGGACCTTGGCATCTTCACGCAACTGGCGAAGGCCTATGCGGGGTTCGAGGCGCCGATCGTCCCGATCAAGGGCCACGAGTTCAACCTCCTCGGGGACCACTTCCACCCCCTCCTGATCCTGTTGGGTCCCGCCTACGCTTTCTTCCCATCCGGACTTACCTTGCTGGTCCTGCAGAACCTGCTGGTCGGCTGGTCGGTGTTCATCCTCACGCGGCTTGCCGTCCGCCATCTCGGGCGCACCAGCGGCCTGTTTCTTGGCCTGGCGTACGGGCTCTCCTGGGGCGTCCAGGCCGCTGTCGCGGTGCAGTTCCACGAGATCGCGCTGGCGCTGCCGCTGCTGGCCCTCGCACTGGAGGCTTACATCGAAGGGCGGCTGCGCACCGCCGTCGCCGCCAGTGCCCTGCTGGTGTTCGTGAAGGAAGACATGGGGCTGACCGTGTTTGCCTTCGGCCTTGTGCTGGCCGGGCGGTTCCGGCAGAGCCGCGCGTCGAGGGCAGGACTGTGGCTCGCTGCGTGGGGGGTCGCCTGGGTTGTCCTCTCGGTGGGAGTGATCCTTCCGGCACTCAACACCGGCGGCACGTATGACTACGCTGACCGCATCGATGTCGGCGGGCTACTGGCGAACCCCGTGGACACCGTGCTGACCATGTTCACCGCCGGGGAGAAGTACGAAACGCTGTGGCTGCTCCTGCTCGCCGGCGGCTTCCTGTTCCTGCGGTCTCCGCTTGCCTTCGTGATGCTTCCCACGCTGCTGTGGCGGTTCGCCGCCGGAAACGAGTCCTACTGGGGCCCGGACTGGCATTACAATGCGGTCCTCATGCCGATTCTCTTCGCCGCACTCGTGGATGCTGTCCTTGCCGCCCGCCGCAGCAGGCGGGGCTGGCTGCGCTCCTACAGCGCCGCCGTCGTACCCGTAGTGAGCGTGGTATCGCTGATGCTGCTTCCCGGGCAGCCCCTCGCGGACCTCGTGAAACCGGAGACCTACCAGCAATCACCGCGCTGGGACGCTGCCCACCGGATGATGGACCAGGTGCCCGCAGGTGCAACGGTGGAGACCGGCGTCGTGCTGATGCCTTACCTGGTGCCGGAGACCGAGGTGTACTGGATCGGCAATGAGAACCCCGCGCCCGAGTACCTCGTGCTCGACGCCGAAGACTGGAGTTGGGGGGCCACACGGCCCACGAGCGCGGAGCAGCACGCCGAGGAGACCTGGCCGGGCGAGGACTACACGCTCGTGTTCAATGAAGCCGGCTATCAGCTGGTCAAGCGGAACTCCTGATCCCGGTAGCCTTGAATCATGAGTTCGCCCCAGCATCCCGAGCGTCGCCAGGTCACCGTCCGTCGGGCGCCGAAATTCGCTTCCTTCATGGGATTAGGGGCTGTGATCGGTTTCGTGGCGGCGCTGATTATCGCGTACACGGGCGATCCTGATCCCACCCTCACCCGCGAATCCGTACTGGGATTCTTCACGGTTGTGCTGGCCCTCCCCGGACTGCTGTTAGGTGCGCTGGTCGCCCTGCTGCTGGACTGGATCAGCGTCCGGCGCAGCAAGCAGGCAACGGCAGAGCGCACGCACGACGACGACTGATTTCATGAAACTTCCGTAACCAAGTCTCGTGAGAGAATGTAGCAATGGTGCGCGGTGACGGACAGCTTTCCCATGATCTTCTTCCCGGCGAAAAAGGCCCACAGGATGCCTGTGGTGTATTCGGCGTCTGGGCTCCAGGCGAGGAAGTAGCCAAACTCACGTATTACGGGCTCTACGCGCTGCAGCACCGCGGCCAGGAGTCAGCCGGTATCGCCACCAGTGACGGTACGCGCATCAACGTCTACAAGGACATGGGACTGGTTTCTCAGGTCTTCGACGAAGCAACCCTGAACACCCTCACCGGGCACATCGGCGTCGGGCATTGCCGCTACTCCACCACCGGCTCCTCCAACTGGGCCAATGCGCAGCCCACGCTCGGCGCCACCGCCGTCGGAACCGTTGCCCTCGCCCACAACGGCAACCTCACCAACTCCGCGGACCTGTACCAGATGGTCCTGAACCGCCACGGAAAGCCCCGCAGCGGCGAGATGGCGCAGGGCAACACCTCGGACACCGCACTCGTGACCACGCTATTGGCCGGCGATGACGGCCGTTCCCTTGAAGACACCGCCCTTGACCTGTTGCCTTCCATCGAGGGCGCGTTCTGCTTCGTGTTCATGGACGAGGGCACCCTGTACGCAGCCCGGGATGCCTATGGCGTCCGCCCGCTGGTACTCGGCCGGCTGCAGCGCGGGTGGGTTGTCGCGTCCGAGCAGGCAGCGTTGGCCACCGTGGGCGCAAGCTTCATCCGCGAGATCGAGCCGGGCGAGTTCATCGCCATCGACGAGAGCGGTGTCCGCTCGCGCCGGTTTGCCCCGACGACGGCGGCTGGTTGCGTCTTCGAGTACGTCTACCTCGCGCGCCCCGACGCCGCGATCGCCGGACGCTCCGTCTACGATTCACGCGTAGAGATGGGACGCCAGCTCGCCCGGGAGAACCGGATGGACGCCGACGTCGTTATCCCCGTCCCGGAGTCCGGTACGCCCGCTGCTGTCGGGTTTGCGGAGGAATCCGGCATCCCGTTTGCGCACGGTTTCGTGAAGAACGCCTATGTGGGCCGGACCTTCATCCAGCCGAGCGAGACGCTGCGCCAGCTCGGCATCCGGCTCAAGCTGAACGCGCTGGAATCGGTCATCCGCGGCAAGCGCATTGTCGTGGTCGATGATTCGATTGTGCGCGGCAACACACAGCGCGCGGTGGTGCGGATGCTGCGTGAGGCCGGCGCCGCCGAGGTCCACGTCAAGATCTCCTCGCCGCCAGTGCGCTGGCCGTGCTTTTACGGCATCGACTTCGCATCGCGCGCCGAATTGATCGCCAACGGTGCGGCTGTCGAGGAAATCAGCAACTCCATCGGCGCCGACAGCCTCGCCTACATTTCCGAGGACGGCATGATCGCGGCCACCATGCAGCCCCGCGAACGGTTGTGCACGGCCTGCTTCACCGGGACGTACCCCATCGAACTTCCCGAGGAAGACCGCCGCGGCAAGCTTCTGCTTGAACGGGCCGACCCCGCCGAGAAGCCGGGCGCCACCGGATGCGACCCGGGCCCGGGCAGCGAACTCGAAACCCTCCTGACCGAAGCAGACAAGAAAGAGCGGGTATGACCTCTTCGAACCCCATCACCTATGCAAGCGCCGGAGTAGACGTCGAAGCCGGCGACCGGGCGGTGGAGCTCATGAAGGAAGCGGTCAAGGCCACCCACACCGCCAACGTGGTGGGCGGCGTCGGCGGTTTCGCCGGACTGTATGACGTCTCGAAGCTGCTCACCTACCGCAAGCCGCTCCTTGCCACCTCCACGGACGGCGTGGGCACCAAGGTTGCTATTGCGCAGGCCATGGACATCCACGACACCATCGGGTTCGACCTCGTGGGCATGGTTGTGGATGACATTGTGGTGGTCGGCGCTGAGCCGCTGTACATGACCGACTACATCGCCTGCGGAAAGGTTGTCCCCGAGCGCATCGCCGCCATTGTCCGCGGCATCGCCTCGGCATGCTCGGTTGCTGGAACCGCGCTGGTGGGCGGCGAGACCGCTGAACATCCGGGCCTTCTGGGTGAGCACGAGTACGACGTCGCCGGCGCAGCCACCGGCGTGGTTGAAGCCGACGCTTTGCTTGGGCCGGAAAGAGTGCGTGAAGGTGACGTGGTCATCGCCCTGGCTTCCTCCGGGCTGCACTCAAACGGGTACTCGCTGGTCCGCCGGGTTATCAACCAGGCCGGATGGGCGCTGGACCGGCAGGTCTCGGAGCTTGGCCGAACGCTCGGCGAGGAGCTCCTTGAGCCTACGCGCGTGTACGCAGCTGACTGCCTCGACCTCGCCCGCCACCTTCCCCTCGATAACGACGGCGCCGTGCACGGCTTCAGCCACGTCACCGGTGGTGGCTTGGCGGCCAACCTGGCGCGGGTTCTTCCGCGCGGCCTCGAAGCTACCGTGGACCGCTCCACCTGGGCGCTCCCACCGGTGTTCAACCTTGTCTCGCAACTGGGCAGCGTACCGTTGCCGGACCTCGAGCGCACGCTGAACCTTGGCGTCGGCATGGTGGCCGTGGTTGCCGAAGCCGGTGCTGACACCGCCGTCGCGCGATTGACGGAGCGAGGCGTTCCCGCGTGGGTTATGGGCCGTGTGGACGCGGCGTCGGGCGAGAACACCGACGGACCTGACTACGTGCAGGGCGCGAAGGGCGTCGACGGCGGTTCGGTTCGTCTGGTTGGCTCCTACGCCTGACACGCCTTTGCATCGACTCTCCAATAGGTGACCGTTTGATCCCTCAAACAGTCACCTATTGGAGAGTCGATTCGCGTTTTGTTGACGTGGAGACAGCAAGAACCAGCGGCCCGACAGAAGTCCTGGCCGCTGGTTATTCGCGCGTGTGGGGTGCGTAGCTCAGCAAGAGCGAAGGGTGCGTTTAGCCGATACGACGGGTGCCGCCGTCGTCCTCTTCATCATCGAACTGATCCGCATATTTGTCCTCATACTCCGCGTAATCCGGTTCTACCGGATCATTCTGGCGGGAGGCACGACTACCTGGGCCTGTGAGCTCTCGCTGCAGCGCCGAGTAATCAGTGGACGGGCTGAAGTACTTCATGTCCCGTGCCTGCTTGGTGGCTTTCGCCTTCTGACGGCCGCGCCCCATGGCGTGACCCCCTTTTTGCGTCGATCCGGAGGTGGTCGCTTGGCACTTGTACTTAATAAGTATGCAAGGCGGCAGCGAGGCCCCGGAGTATCCGGTCAATGTGTCGTAGCTATAGATTACATGGTTTCGGAATCCGGCGTGCCAGCAACAGCACGCAAACACGAGGGAAAACGGAGGTGTATGCCTCCACAGCCATGCATCGGGAGCTGTTCGTTGGCTAGAGTCAGGGGTAATCAGACCAAAGCCAGCCCGCGACCACGGCCGGACACAGGAGGGGGCAGTTCACTATGAGCGATCAATCTGACAAGCCGGAAGAGGGTGCCCCGGCAGAAGATGCTGCCCAGGAGGGCCCCGAGCCTGCTGACGCCGCCGTAGCAGAACCACAACTGGTGGACCCCGATGAGGTCCAACTGACCGAATCAGAGGTCTCCAGGGAAGCCCTTGAGCCTGAGCTCGGAACCTCTGCCGAGGACGTGCAGTTGAGCGAGCCGTCGCTCGGTGCGGCCGAGATCAGCAAGGAATCCGCCGAGGCTGCCTCGCTCGAGGACGTCGCTGCCGAGGCAAAGGCCGTTGAGCGGGAGGCCGAGGAAGTGGGCACGTTGGTCGGCGGTCCACACCCCCCAGAGGATCCCGCGGAAGCCGCCGCTCCCGCAGGCACTGCCCCGGCAGGCAGGACAGCTGGCGATACTGGCGCGAACCGACACGACGACGGCGGGCACTCCGGTGATCAGCACGACGACGGAGCGCAGAACCAGGACGTCGACATCTCCGCATCGGACGACGACCCGATCGGCGCGGTTGCCCACCAGCCCGATGAGGCTACACCCGCGCAGGCCGATCCCACCGCACCGGACGCACACCCGGAGCCAAAGTCGGAGCCTCGGGCATCCACTGATCCGCAGTTCGCACTCGCCAACCTGGCGGCGTCGGGTGATGATCCCGGGTGGACGGGTTCTGCCGAGGATGGGTCCCGATGGGATGCGCTGTTCGAGCTGGGCGAGGCGGAAGCGGCAGCCGCGCCGGGCACCACCGCTGGGGACGCCGCGGTCAGCGAGAACGTCGCCGGTGATGCCGAGCAGCAGGAGGAAGACATCACCCTCCCACCGGGCATCCCCGCGCCACCGGAAGGAGCCCCGGGAAACGGGGATACTCCAGCGCCGCCGGCAGGCGCCACTGGCAACGACGCCACCGACGAGACCTCCGCGGCGCAGGACGGCCATGAGGCGCCCGCCGTGCAGGACAGGCAGGACACACAGGACACCCACACACCCGCGGCGCAGGACACGCCTGCCGAGCAGGTCCCGGAGTCTCCGTGGAAGCAGCCTTTCGCCGGCCCGCATCCGCAGGCACCGGGAAGCCCAAACGCTCCGCTTGGAGGCGCCTATGGACTGCCGCCTGCAGGGGGCGACCAGCACACCGGAGCGCAGGAGAGTTCACGGGATCGCACCGGTAAGTCCGGCACCAGCCGCAGGACGCTCATCATCGTTGCCGTGGCGGGCCTGGTTATACTCGGCCTGCTGATCTTCGCGATCATCCGCATTGTCGATGCCGTCAGCGGCGGCGGACCCGATGCCGCTCCATCGGTCAATGCTTCCCCCGGAGCCGACGGCATCATCGCCGAGAGCGTTTCCCCGCTGGAACTGGACGCGGGCACGTGCATCCTGGATTTCGACAGATCGAACCTGAGCGAGAACGTCACCACAGTCACGTGCACAACCCCGCACAACGCCCAGCTGCTTGCCACGGACACCTACCTGGAAGCCACGGAGTTTCCCGGTGATGAGGCCCTCGGAGTCCGCGGCGATGAGCTGTGCAATTCAGCGGAGGTCAATGAGAGAGCCGCCACGGAGTACCCGGACCTGACGCTGATTCAGGTCACGCCGACGTCGGGAACCTGGGCGGAGGGCGACCGACGGGTTGACTGCTTCGTTGTCTCCAGCGAAGGCAACATCATCACGGACGACCTCCTGGCCCAGTAGCCGCGGAACAGTCAGGCACGCTCGCGACGGTGAGGCCGTTTGCGTCGTCGTTTGGCCGGTCCACCCGCACCTTGTCGCCGTCGTTGATGGTCCCCGCCAGCAAACCGCGGGCAAGCCGGTCCCCGATCTCCCGCTGCACCAGGCGGCGTAGCGGCCGCGCACCGTACGCGGGATCGAAGCCCGTGAGGGCGAGCCATTCGCGGGCGGCGTCGGTCACATCGAGCGTGAGACGGCGTTCCTGAAGGCGTGCAGCAAGCGTCTGGACCTGCAGGTCCACGATCCGCGAAAGTTCCTCCAGGCTGAGGGCATCGAACATGATGATGTCATCCAGCCGGTTGAGGAACTCGGGCTTGAAGCTGGCATTCACCACGGACATGACGGCCTCGTGGCGCGCCGCGTCGTCGAGCATCGGATCTACCAGGAACTGTGACCCCAGGTTCGACGTCATGACCAGGATGACGTTGCGGAAGTCGACCGTGCGGCCCTGACCGTCGGTGAGGCGGCCGTCGTCGAACACCTGAAGCAGAATGTCGAAGACCTCCGGGTGTGCCTTCTCAACCTCGTCCAGCAGCACAACGCTGTACGGACGACGGCGGACGGCCTCGGTCAACTGGCCGCCCTCCTCATAACCGACGTATCCCGGAGGAGCGCCCACGAGACGTGCGACGGCGTGCTTCTCCGAGTACTCGGACATGTCGATGCGTACCATGGCGCGTTCGTCGTCGAACAGGAAGTTGGCCAGCGCCTTGGCGAGCTCGGTCTTGCCCACTCCGGTGGGGCCGAGGAACAGGAAGGATCCCGTGGGCCGGTCCGGGTCGGAAATACCGGCACGCGCGCGGCGAACCGCGTCCGATACCGAGGCGACGGCCTTCTTCTGGCCGATCAGCCGCGCGCCAAGGTTCTCCTCCATGTGCAGGAGCTTTTGGCTTTCGCCCTGAAGCATCCGTCCCGCCGGAATACCGGTCCAGGCCGAGATGACCTCAGCGATATCCGCAGCCGTAACCTCCTCGGCCACCATGAGCTCCGGCGAATCTCCGGAACGCTCTTCCTCGGCCTGGGCGGCGTCCAGTTCACGCTGAACCTGCGGGATCTCGCCGTACAGCAGGCGCGACGCCTTCTCAAGATCACCTTCACGCTGTGCCCTATCCGCCTGCGAGCGCAGGCCATCCAGGGATGCCTTGAGGTCACCCAGCCGGTTGAGCCCGGCCTTCTCCGCCTCCCAGCGTGCGTTCAACGCCGCGAGCTTCTCCTTGCGGTCCGCCATATCGGCGCGCAGTGCCTCCAGCCGCTCCACCGACGCCTCATCGCCTTCACCCTCCAGTGCGAGTTCCTCCATGGTCAGGCGGTCGACGGCGCGGCGCAGTTGGTCGATCTCCTCGGGTGCGGAGTCGATCTCCATGCGCAGCCTGGAGGCGGATTCGTCCACGAGATCGATCGCCTTGTCCGGCAGCCGGCGCCCGGTGATGTACCGATTGGACAGGGTCGCCGCAGCGACCAGCGCTGAGTCCGCGATCGACACCTTGTGGTGGGCTTCGTAGCGTTCCTTGAGTCCGCGCAGGATGCCGATGGTGTCCTGGACGCTCGGCTCTCCCACGTAGACCTGCTGGAAGCGGCGTTCCAAGGCAGCATCCTTCTCGATGTTCTCGCGGTACTCATCCAGAGTGGTGGCGCCGATGAGCCGCAGTTCCCCGCGCGCCAACATGGGCTTGAGCATGTTCCCGGCGTCCATTGAACCCTCGGAAGCGCCTGCACCGACGACGGTGTGCAGCTCGTCGATGAAGGTGACGATCTGCCCGTTGGACGCCTTGACTTCCTCGAGGACAGCCTTGAGCCGTTCCTCGAACTCGCCGCGGTACTTGGCGCCGGCGATCATCGACCCGAGGTCAAGGCTGATCAGCGTCTTGCCCCGCAGGGATTCCGGCACATCACCGGCGACCATGCGCTGGGCGAGACCTTCGACGACGGCGGTCTTGCCGACTCCGGGCTCACCGATCAGCACGGGGTTGTTCTTGGTTCGCCGGGACAGCACCTGGACCACCCTGCGGATTTCGGTGTCCCGGCCGATCACCGGGTCCAGCTTGCCGGACCGTGCGATCTCGGTCAGGTCCACACCGAACTTCTCCAGCGCCTGGAACGTGTTCTCGGGATCCGCGGTGGTAACCCGCCGGTCTCCCCGGACGCCCGGCAGGGCAGCAACGAGCGCGTCCCTGGAGGCACCCCCCTCGCGCAGGATGCGTCCGGCGGCACCGGCGTCGGCCGCTATGCCCAGCAGTAGGTGTTCGGTGGACACGTAGGAGTCACCGAGTGACTCCGCTTCCTGTTGCGCCGCCGTTACGACCTGCAGCATGGGCCGGGAGAACTGTGCTTGCGCAACGGAGGAGCCCGACGACGCCGGCAGCGACTTGATTGCCGAGCTCGCCTTCACGCTGACGCTGTCAGCGCCCACACCGGCGGCCGTAAGCAACGCGACAGCGACGCCGTCGCGCTGGTCCATCAGCGCCTTGAGCAGGTGCGCCGGCTCCACCTGCGGGTTTCCCGCGGTGGAAGCATTCATGGCGGAAGCGGACAGTGCTTCTTGACTCTTGGTGGTGAACTTGGTGTCCATGCGGGCCTCCTGACCAGTAACAAAACCTAAGTTGAGTGTACTACGCTCAAGTTCTGATCTGACACCCGTTGTAAGGGTTTCACCTCAGGCGAAACCCTGTTCAGAGTCGCCAATCGGCGGGTGCCTTGCTTACGGGATCTGAGAGTTCGACGGTGCGCCCCATCGGGTCCTTGACCACGTAACTCCAGTACCCAACCCAGAAAGGTTCCGGACGCAGCGCCTCACTGCCTGCCGCCTGCAGTCTGGCTACGGCCTCCTTGAACTGCCGCGGGGCCAGCGGAATGCTCCAAGAACTGTGCGCGGAGGTCGGACGCGACTCGATTCCCAGCCCGTACACCCAACCGGGCTGGAATGACCACCCGGTGACCCGTTTTGCGTCCGGGTTGAAATCGATTGAGAACTGCACGGCGTCGTCGATTCCGTAAGCGACGCCGTCAGGCTCATCCCAGATCTGAACAAGCCCCACGAGATCCGTGTAGAACCGGCGTGATGAGGCCAGGTCTTCGGTGGAGGTGTAGAGGAAGAACCGGCGGCTGGTCATGGGGCAACCCTAGAGGCACATCCGGCGGCGAGTACATTCCCTTCACGATCGGCATGGCGGTGGGGATCCCGATCCTGCTCGCTCTGCTCCTCCTGTTCAGCATCCGCCAGTCCGGCGCACCAAGCGCTATGCCCTCGAGCACGGCGATCTCGTTGACATCGCGGATGAAAAAGCGCCGGGCACCTCGTAAACGCCCACCAGTCAGCGCTATAAGGAATCAGGGCAGTAGCGACCACATATGCTGCCGAAGTTCACGCAGTCCGGTCGAAGGATCTCAGACTACGGGAGCGCCACACCACTCCAAGGGCCGGGTTTCCCGTGGGACTTGGTTCGATGCGGTCCACGGTAAAGCCTTCCCTCTCGTAGAATGCTCCTGCCCGCTCGTTGGCCACGAAGTGCTCGATGTACAGCCGCTCAGCACCACCAGGCAGCTGCAGAATCAGCGCACTCAGCAATTGAATGCCCAACCCACTCCCCCGATGCTGGGGATGGACGTAGAGCTTGTAGACCACATGATCCTCTCCGTGGCGACCGCGCTGCCCGACGCCTAATAACTCAGCGCCATCCGAGGCGACGACTACGAAGCCCTGGACGACCGCGGTGCCGAGGTGCGCGTCGTTCCACCAGTCGCTGACCTGCCTATCCGCAGCCTCAGCACCGATCAACGGTGCATAGTGCGGGCGTATGTGCTGCTGCCCAAATTGACAGATGGCCGCGACATCATCCCGCACGGCATTTCTCACAATCGGCTGTGCTCTTGAGTCCATTCGGTGATCCCTTCCCAACGTCGTCGGCGGCGTCGATCCCGGTCAGCTCTCCCGACCCTTCGAAACCCAGGTGGCATCAGCGCTGCGCTCGCCCACAACCAGTTCGGCAGCGGCGTCGAGCGCGTCCAGATCCGCTTCGGAAAGTTCGACGTCGAGGGCGCCGACGTTCTCATCAATCCTCTGCAGCTTCCGGGTACCGGGGATCGGCACCACAGCCAGCCCGAAGCGCTGCCCCTGCGCCGCAAGCCACGCGAGTGCGACCTGCGCCGGCGTAGCACCCGTATTCACCGCCACGGACTGCACGGTCTCGATGATCGACGCATTCGCAGCCATTGCCTCACCACTGAACCGCGGCACGCGATGCCGGAAGTCGCCGTCCGAAAGTGACTGGGACTGGACTGTCCCGGTAAGGAAACCCCGCCCCAGAGGCGAATACGGGACGAAACCGACGCCGAGCCTGGCTGCCGCCGGCACCACCTGACGTTCCACGTCACGGCTCCAGATCGACCACTCGCTCTGCACAGCCGCGATCGGGTGCACGGCGTGGGCTGCTGCTAGCTCGTCCGCCGTCACCTCGGACAGACCGAGATGCCGAACCTTCCCTTGAACGACCAGATCGGCCATCGCTCCGACGGTCTCCTCAATAGGCACAGTGGTGTCCCGCCGGTGCATGTAGTAGAGGTCGACGACGTCGGTCCCCAGCCTCTGCAGGCTTGCCTCCAGGGCGCTTCGGACATAGGCAGCATCGCCGCGGACACCGGTGTAACCGGCGGCCGGACTGCCCTCAATCCCGAACTTCGTGGCGATCTCAACCTCACCGCGTCGGTCAGTCAGAAGGCGACCAATCAGTTCTTCATTGCTGCCTGCTCCGTAAACGTCCGCAGTGTCCAGGAAAGTGACACCGGCGTCGACCGCATGGTGCAGCGTAAGTAGCGCCTCCTCCGGGTCGATCCCGCCGTACACCTCCGTAAGTGCCATGCCGCCGAAGCCCTGCCGGCTGACCGTGAAACCGCGTGCGAGTTCAATACGTGGAAGGCTCATACTTCGATGGTATGCGCGTCCGGAAGTGTCGGACAGGTAGGTAATAATGGACGCCATGGGGAAAAACACCTTCGCTTCCGTCCTGACCATCGCTGCCCTGGCGCTCTCGCTGACAGCCTGCACCGAGGATGGACCCACCGCTGAGGATGCCGCAGGCAACCTCGCAGAAGGCCTCACCAGCGGTGACCTGAGCGGTGTCAGCTTCTCATCCGTTGAGGCTGCGGATGCAACCACACAGCTGGACGAGATCACCGCCGCGCTTGACCCGCTCGCTCCGACGGTCACCGTCGCCGGGGTCGAAAGCACCGGCGAGGATACCGCCACCGCGCAGCTGAACCACGTCTGGGACCTGGACGAAAGCGATTCTGGCTGGACCTACACAACGACGGCGGAACTCACGCTTGTGGAGGACGTCTGGCAGGTTGCTTGGAATCCGGCAGTTGCGGTGGAAGGCCTGGATGAAGGCGCCACGCTCGCTGTCTCGAGAACGCCTGCAGATCGCGCTGAGATTTTGGGCGCCGACGGCGAAGTGCTGGTTGCGGACCGCCCGGTTATCCGGGTGGGGATCGACAAGACCCGCATCGAGGCGTCCGAACTGGAATCCTCTGCGGCAGCTGTAGCCGAACTGGTTGGCCTTGACCCGGCAACATACACAGAGCAGGTGGTGAACGCCGGCGAACAGGCGTTCGTCGAAGCGATCGTGTACCGGGATGACCAGAACCGCCCGGTCAGCAACGAAGAAATCGACGCTATCCCCGGGGCGGTCGGGATCCCGGACATGATGTCGCTCGCTCCCACTCGCGAGTTCGCTCGTGCCCTGCTTGGCGCCGTCGGGCCCGCCACGGCTGAGCTGATTGAACAGTCCGAAGGCCGCCTTGTCGCCAGCGACATCGCCGGACTCTCCGGACTGCAGCTGCAGTATGACGAGCAATTGGCCGGTACGCCCGGCCTGGTCATCGAGGCCGTGTCCGGAGAAGGCGAAACCCAGACGCGCGAGCCCTTATTCGAAAAGCCGGCGGTACCCGGCGAGCCGCTGGAACTCACACTCAACGCCCAGCTGCAGACGCTGGCCGAAGAGGTGCTCGCCGAAGAGCCCTCTGCTTCCTCGATCGTTGCCATCCGGCCATCGACCGGCGAGATCCTCACCGCTGCCAACGGCCCCGGCAGCGAGGGGATGCAGACCGCTTTACTTGGACAGTACCCCCCGGGATCCACGTTCAAGGTAGCTACCTCACTCGCCCTGCTTCGCAACGGGTTCACCCCTGAAACGCCTACGAGCTGCCCCGAGGAGCTGGTGGTCGAAGGCCGGACCTTCAACAACGTTCCCGGCTACCCTGCCCAGTTCACCGGCGAAATTCCGCTCCTGCAGGCTTTGGCGCAGTCCTGCAACACCGGCTTCATTTCCCAGCGCGACGTCGTTTCCCAGGAATCGCTCGCAACGGCGGCAGCAGATCTGGGCATCGGCATCAATACGGCCATCGGTACGCCTGCCTATTTCGGCTCTGTGCCCACAGAAGCAGACGGAACCGCTCATGCGGCCTCGATGATCGGACAGGGCCAAGTTCTGGTGTCCCCTCTCTCACTGGCCATCATGACGGCGTCGGTCGGCGCGGGTGAGCGTGTGGCTCCCACACTGTTGGCGGACGCCTCCGCCGGGGAGGCAGCGCCGTCGTCGTCGGCTTCCGCGTCTGCTTCAACTGAGGCCGGCGACGAATCCGAACCAGCACCCGAAACGGCACCGAGCAATCTCACTCCTGACGAAGCCGCCTCCCTCCGCGAGATGATGGGCGCCGTCGTGACGGTAGGCGGAGCACAACTGCTCGCGGACGTTCCCGGCGAACCGGTCCTGGCCAAGACCGGCACCGCCGAGTTCGGCACGGAAGACCCGCCACGGACGCACGCCTGGGTTGTGGCACTGCAGGGAGACCTCGCCGTCGCCGTGTTTGTCGAGGAAGGCGAGCGGGGCTCGATCTCGGGTGGGCCGCTGATGGAGGAATTCCTCCGGGGCGCCGCGCAGTAGAACCCGCCTCGCGAGGCAAAGCCGCTTAGCGCAGCTGAGGCAGCCGTGTGCCGCGCGAGGGGACTATCTCCTTGCCGAGCGGCATCAGGGAAACCGGAATCAGTTTGATGTTCGCGATGCCCAGCGGAATGCCGATGATGCTCAAAAACATCGGGATCGAGGTCAGGACGTGGCCGATCGCTATCCAGATGCCCGCGACGATGACCCAGATGATGTTGCCCACGGTGGAGAAGAAGTAGGTTTGACCGCCGCGGTCCACCACGGAACGTCCAAACGGCCAGAGTGCATAGGCGCCGATCCGGAAAGACGCTATGCCGAACGGGATAGTCACGATCAACAGGCAGCATACAATTCCTGCCAGGAAGTAGCCGATCGCCAGCCAAATCCCGCCGAAGATGAGCCAGATGATGTTCAGAAGTGCGTTCATGGGTCTATTGTTCCCATGAACGGGCCCTAAGGGCTATGAGGGGTGACCCTGGTTTTCATCCGGACCCGCCAAGCTCAGGGCTCAGGAAGGCACTGAAGGACGGTCTGAATCAGGTGGTCCCCGTGCCGCTCCTTCCGGTACACCAGGTACTCGGTGATCGGTGCGACGGGGTCGGAGAAGTCCAGCATCACCAGGCGCGGATCATCGGCGAACTCGTCCTCGGCGACCACACCTATGCCCAGCCCCGCCATGACCGCCGCATGCACTGCCTCGCGGCTGTCCGCTTCCAGCAGCTCATCCGGACGGATGCCTATGTCCGCCAACGCCCGTTCGATGCCGCTCCGTGTTACTGAGCCGACTTCCCGGATAATGAGCGGCTGCTGGACGAGCTCGCGCAAACTGACAGCCTTCTGCGCACCGAGGACATTGTCCGAGCGGACAAACGCAACCAGATCCTGGGTAGCGAGCGCCCGCCCACGCAGGTCGGGATGCGGTGTTTGGTCCGCGATGATGCCCACATCAACGACGCCTGCGATCACCTTCTCGCGGATCTCATGCGAGTTTCCGCTGATCAGCTGCACGGCTACGTTCGGTTGACTGTCGCGGAAGGCGGTAAGAAGTTTCACCGCGTGGATTGGCGCAGCGGTTCCAAGTCTCAGTTCCCCGCGGGTCCTTCCCTGCGATCGGGACAGCAGGGCTTCCGCCTCCATCTCGCCTGCGAATAGTCGCTCGGTGATCGATGCGAGGTTGCTCCCGAGCGCAGTGAGCTCAATGGACCGGCCCGACCGCACGAAAAGCTTGGCGGCGTAGCGCTTCTCCAGCAGCCCCACCTGCTCTGAGAGCGTCGGCTGGCTGACTCCTGCGGCTCGCGCACCGGCCGCGAAGCCGCCATGACGAGCTACGAGATGAAACGCACGAAGATGCGTGAGATTCATAGGCACAGCCTAAGCTTCCCATAGAAAGCAGCGGCCCGTTCCGATACATGCTCAGCCGAAAGAGTAGCGTCGTACAGGTGACTCATTCTCCACGCAAGCCCCACGTTCTGGTTGTCGGCATTGACGGCGTCCGCTATGACTGTCTTCTCGCTGCCACCACGCCAGCCCTCGACCGAATTGCCGCCTCCGGAAGGCTGCTACCGGTACGTATTCACGAGAAGAACCGGACTATCTCCGGTCCGGTCTGGTCAACGGTTGCAACCGGCGTCTACGCAGACCGTCACAGGATCACCGGGAATTCAACCAGGACCCCGGAGCTCGACACCTTCCCTGACTTCATGGAGCGCCTGCGCAAGGCACGCCCCGAGCTTCAGACCTTCGCCGCCGCCACCTGGCCCACTCTCGTGACCGACAACGGATGCGGCCCCATCTTCTCCTCGCGCGGGTGGGTGCCCAGCCCGAGCGTAGAGGAGCGTGGCGACGACGAAAACTACATACGATCGGACGATGCCGTCGCCGCCCACGCCGCAGTCCGCCTTGCCACAGAGGATATAGCCGCCTGCTTCCTCCACCTCAACGAGGCTGACCATCAGGGCCACGAGGTTGGCGTTGGAGAACTGTACAGGGAAGCGATCGAGCGCTGCGACGCGCGCCTCGGCGTCATCCGGGCGGCGATAGATAGCCGTCCCGCCCGGTCCGAAGAAGACTGGACCGTCATTGTTGTCACTGACCATGGGCACCTCGACGCCGGCGGCCACGGCGGCGAAACGGAACAGGAACGCTCTGCCTGGATCGCCGTCACCGGGGACAACCTGGACACAGAGATCGAAGCACTTGATCACGCCGACATCTCCACGCAAGTCCTCGCCACCTTCGGAATTACCAACGACGACGCCGACGGCCTCCCCTTCGGCGCGCGGGTTGTCTTGCACGCCAGCGCCCTGTGACCCTTGCCGTCACCGCCGCGGTACTTTTCGCCGCGCTCCTGCACAGCAGTTGGAACGCCATCGCCAAGGGCATTCCCAACCGGCTGGCTGCTTCCACGCTGATCGCACTGGTGTATTTGGTGTGCGGTGCAACCGGTGTTCTGGTCTTCGGTGCACCATTGGCGGCTGCGTGGCCCTTCATCGCAGTCTCGGCCTGCCTCCAGACCACCTATCTCGTTCTGCTCACAACGGCCTACAAGCACGGCGACTTCTCCCAGGTCTATCCGCTGGCCCGGGGGCTTGCGGTACTCCTGGTCGCCGTCGTCGCCGTCGTTTTCCTGGCGGAGGAACTGAGTTTCGTGCAGCTGGCGGGAGTAGCCGTGGTGGCGGGTGCGCTCCTCACACTGGCGATGGCAGGCCCTCGTGGGTCCTCCCGAAAGGGCACGGTGTTCGCTGCCCTGACCGGAATCTGCATAGCCGGTTACACGATGGTGGATGGTTTGGGAGCCCGTATATCGGGTGAGCCGTTGGCCTATGTGAGTTGGCTGTTCTTCCTGCAAGGCCTTGTTGTACCCCTTGTGTGCCTGCTTCTGTCACGCCAGCGCCGGGAATTCGTCCTCGCGGTGCGCCGGTCATGGCTACCGGGAGCGCTGGGGGGCCTGCTTTCGATGGTTGCTTATGGAACGGTGGTCTGGGCACAAACGCAGGCCCCGCTGACCCTGGTATCCGCGTTGCGCGAATCCAGCGTCTTTCTCGCCGGAATCATCGGCGTCCTGTTCTTCCGCGAGACGTTCAGCAAAGTCCGCATGGGCCTTACCACCGTCGCGGTGTGCGGGATTTTCGCGCTTCAGCTCGGCTGAATGCCCAGCAACTTAGCTGTAGCCGCAACAGCGGCCGGTCGGGAGGCCCCGAAACAGTTGATCACCGGCAGGTCCAGATCCACGGGTAAGCCTGCGTTGATGCACACCGCATCCGGCCTCTCCTGTACCAGGGCGGCGAGAGCAGCGCGCTGCGCTGAGCCCACCTCGGCCCGGTCCACTATTGCCACAACCGACGACGACGGCGGGACCCCGCTGCCAGCCTCAGTCGCCTTCCGGTAGTGGAGCGTGCGGTGCTCAGCCAGTGCGGCTGAGAAAACGTCGGGCATGGCACCGGCCGCCATGTTGATGTGATCGCGCAGGTCAATCACGGTTACCTCGCCGTCAGGCAGGCGCACGTCGCCGTTGGTTTGGAGCGCAGATGGTAAACCGCTCAGGTCTGCTGGACCGCCGTCGTCGTGCGCTTCCTGCGTCCACGCCGCGAAACCTGCTGACCGACAGCCGGCTTCCAGCAACCGCTCCAGCGGAAGGCGCCCGCTGCGCAGGGCAGTCTCAAGGGCTTCGAAGACTTCGAGGTAGTCCTCGTGGTCGGCGGTTCCGCCGTCGTTAGCCGGGTTCCCCACACAGAGCAGGTCCGCGCCGGCGAGCATCGCCAGAACGGCGCCTTCCCCGGAACCGTAGGTGTGCCGGACGGCACCCATATCCAGGGCATCCGTGATCACGAGACCCCCAAAGCCCAACTCCCGCAGCATCCCGATTGCTTTCGGGTTGAGCGTGGCGGGAAGGTCTCCGAGTTCGGGAACGACGATGTGCGCCGTCATGATGGCTGTTGTCCCGGCTTCAATCGCCGCGGCAAAGGGCGGAATGTGTGCCGCCTGCAACTCAGCGAGCCCAAGGTCCACCCGCGGCAGATCGACATGGGAATCCGTGACCGTATCCCCGTGTCCGGGAAAGTGCTTGGCGCAGGCCCCAACTCCGGTGCTCTGGATGCCGCGGGTCATCGCGGCCGTGTGCTCGGCCGCCAGATCCGGCTCCGAGCCGAAAGACCGGATCCCGATGACCGGGTTGCGGGGATTGGTGTTCACATCAGCCACGGGGGCCAGGAGGAGGTTGATGCCGGCCTGCCGTGCCCGCCTGCCCAGGGTTGCGCCGACCGCCGTCGTAATGTCCTCGCGGTCGATCCTGCCAAGTTCTGCTGCGCCCGGAACTGAGGACCCGGTTGCGGCTTCGAGGCGGGTAACAGTTCCGCCTTCTTCGTCGACGCCGATGATCGCGTGGGTGTTCAGTTTTCTGATGCGCCGGCACAACGCCGTCAGCTGTTCGGGATCACCCGGGTCGATGTTATTGGCGAAGAGCACCACGCCGGCAAGGCCTCTGCGCAGCTCTGCCTCGAGCCACTCCGGCACAGTGGTACCGAGAAAGCCAGGCCAGATGACGGCGTTGATGGCGCCCGCGTAGTCGGTGTTCTCTGCCATGGGTACTCCTTGTCCAGATCAGCATCGACTCTCCCCGACTGGTCCTTCTGAAGACCTATACGACCTTGAAAGGAACCATTTGAGGAGAGTCGATGCTGGTGAGCCTAGCGGCCGCGACGCTCGTTCGATGCCGGCGCGGTTGCCCGGCGCGATCCGGACCGGCGGGCGCCCGCAGGACGGCCCGACGACGACGGCGCCGCCGCCGAACGCTGTCCGCCGCTACGCTGCCCCGAGCCGGCCTGAGCTGCCGACTGGCCGCTGCGCGCACCATTGCTGTGCGAGCCGGTCCCATGCGCTGCCACGTCACCGGAACGGGCTCCGCGCGAACGGCGGTTGCGGTTGCCCCCAGCGGCAGTTGCGCCCTCACCGGTACGACGACGGTCCCCGTCGGTACCGAACCGGGGCGCCTGCGGCTGATCCTTACGGCGTTCCGCGCGGTTCCCCTGCGGTTCCGCGGCAACGCGTCCGCGGCCGCCGCGTCCTCCACGGCCACCCGCGGAAGGTGCTGCGCGGCGCGCACGCTTGCGCTCGGCGTTCGCCCCGGTCGAGGTGCCGGCACCGCGTCCTGCACCCTCCCGGTTGGCGAGGAGTGCTGCACGGGTGCGCGGATCCACCTTCTCGGCTACGTCACCGATGAGCTTGGCCACGAGCGGCGAGGTCGCTGACACGTTTTCGAACCCAACGGTGACCCCGGCAGCCTTCATGAGCTTCTGGACTTCGCTCTTCTGCTCGGGCAGCGTGACGGTGACAACCGTGCCGTCCGAACCCGCACGGGCAGTTCGTCCCGAACGGTGCAGGTAGGCCTTGTGCTCGGTGGGTGGATCAACGTGGACCACGAGCTCGACGTCGTCAACGTGCACACCGCGCGCCGCGACGTCCGTGGCCACCAGAACCCGGACTCCACCGGTTGAGAACTCAGCAAGGTTTCGGTCACGCGCGTTCTGGGACAGGTTCCCGTGCAGGTCGACAGCGGGGATCCCGGCGTCGGTCAGGGTTTTTGCGAGCTTGCGCGCCTGGTGCTTGGTGCGCATGAACAGCACGCGCTTGCCCTGCCCGGATGCCAGCTGAACGATCAGCTGCTTCTTCTGCGTCTGGTCACCGATCAGCAGCACATGGTGCTCCATCGTGGTGACGGAGGCCTGCGGCGTATCCACGGAGTGGGTGAGCGGGTTGGACAGGTAGCGATGGACAATCTTGTCCACGCCGTTGTCCAGGGTGGCGGAGAAGAGCATCCGCTGGCCCTCAGCTGGAGTGGTGTCAAGGAGCTTCTTCACGACCGGGAGGAACCCGAGGTCCGCCATATGGTCCGCCTCGTCCAGCACTGTGATCTCGACGGACTCAAGGGTGACGAGCTTCTGGCGCATCAGGTCTTCAAGCCGGCCGGGGCAGGCGATGATGATGTCGACGCCGGCGCGCAGTGCCTTCTCCTGGCGGGCCTGGGACACGCCACCATAAATGACGGTGGTGTTGAGGCCAAGCTCGTGGGCGAGCGGCTCCACCGTCGCATTGATCTGGGTTGCCAGTTCGCGGGTCGGGGCGAGCACCAGGCCCAGGGGACGCCCGGGCTTACGGCGGTAGGCGGCTTCGCGTTCGGCGAGGCGGGCGACCATTGGAAGGGCGAAAGCGAGGGTCTTGCCGGAGCCGGTGCGGCCGCGGCCAAGTACGTCCCTGCCCGCAAGGGTGTCCGGGAGGGTCTTGACCTGGATGGGGAACGGATCGGTGATTCCCTGGGACGTAAGGGAACGGACCAGCGCTGTGGGCACGCCAAGCGCAGCAAAGGTAGTCATGTAAGGTACACGAACTTTCTTCTCATCTTCCCTGTGCACCGGATGGCGCTCAGGGTCCGCCGAAGGAAAGTCAGACAGTGTCAACCGCTCTCACGTTCTTGGGAGATAGCGCGGGACAAAAGAATGCGTTCATCGACGCAGGTTGCAGCTGCCGAGGGATGCTCGTGCCGCAAACAAGTACATCCAGTCTAACAGGTGGCCGCAATCGCCCCTGACGGGCATGTTAGAAGCCGGCGCTCAGGCAACCGGCGACGGGTACTGCGGAACCACTACCTCGCCGGTGGCGGTTCCGTCCGGGTTCAGGAGCCACCCGACGCGCTTGAGGAACCGGACCGTGACCGAACTCTCGAGAATCCGCGCCTCCGGAATCGCCGCGAAGAACTCTGCTTCCGTCTCCGCCACTCCTGCAGCGTTGCGAAGCCAAAGGACAAACGTGAAGTTGCTGCTCCCCGTGGTGGAGGCGCAGAAGCGCAGGTTGCGGAACGTCCGCAGGAATTCGGCGGCCCTGGCATGCTCGGACGGCGGAACGTTCGCGTACCACTGGCAGCTGATGGGAAAGCCCGAATAATCCTGTGCGAGCTCGCAGCGAAAGGACAGGGTTCCGCTCTCAAGCACCCGCGCCAACTGGCGACGGACAGTGGAGGGATGCTGACCGGTCACCTCGGCGATCTCGACGGCGGTGGCTCGTCCATTGCGGCCCAGCACCTGCACAATCGGCCAGTAGGTCGTGGGGAGTTGGACGGGTGTCGGCGCAGGCTGCCTGGCGAAGGAGCGCAAAGCGGTGCGTTGCCCTGCGCTGAGCGCATCAAGCCGCCACACGTTTCCGCCGGCGTGGTAGTTGGTGACCAGGGCGCTCTGATAGCGCAGGATGCCCGGGATGTCAGCCAGCAGAGGAACCACACGGCGGGTGAGGTGCGCCCAGTCCGGGGTGATCGCAGTGAGTGTGAAGTCCCGGTTGCGCGCGGTCTCCTCGACCGAGATGACCTCGGGGATGGCGCAGAGTTGGCGGGCGACGTCGGCACGGCGCTTCGGCTCGCAATCGATATCGAGCAAGGACAGTGTCATCTGGTCCGGTGAACCCATCAGGTGCCCGGTTATCCACACGAATCCTGCGTTGTGCAGGCGGGACCACCGCGCGGCGAGAGTGGTGGGGTGCTTTCCGAGGATCGAAGCTGCGTCCGTCCACGAGATCCGTGGTGCGATCTGAAGTGCGTTGATCAGCTCCAAGTCATCCAGTTCAAGCTCCATTCCTCCATTATCTGCACGTTTTCTGATTCTGACAGTAAAGAATGCGCGTTTACAGAGATTCAGACGATTGTGAGCCTCCTCACTCACACTGGAAGAAACCGTCAGATCTCAGGAGGACACCGTGACCACCACAGCCGGCATACTTTCGGACGCACGCCACATGAAGGACGACATCGCCCACCTTCGGCATCGGCTTCACCAGGAACCGGAGATTGGCCTCGACCTGCCGCGCACCCAGGAGAAGGTACTGGAAGCCCTCGACGGCCTGCCGTATGAAATCACCCTGGGTACGGACACGACGTCGGTCACGGCCGTGCTTCGCGGCGGCGCCCGGCATGCATCCGCACACAAGCCCGTGGTTCTGCTGCGCGGAGACATGGACGCCCTTCCCGTACAGGAGCAGACCGGTGTTCCGTATTCCTCGACCATCGACGGCGCAATGCACGCCTGTGGCCACGACCTCCACACCTCCATGCTCGCCGGAGCCGCCACGCTCCTTGCCGAGCGCCGCGACCAGCTGGCCGGCGACGTCGTACTCATGTTCCAGCCCGGCGAAGAAGGTTTCGACGGCGCGGGCGTCATGATCCGCGAAGGCGTGCTCGAAGCTGCCGGGCGTCGTCCCGATGCCGCCTACGGGCTGCACGTCATGTCCTCCCTGCTGCCGGGCGGTACATTCGCGAGCAAGGCGGACACGCTGATGTCCGCCTCGGACAGCCTGTATATCACCGTGAACGGTGCCGGCGGCCACGGATCGTCTCCGCATACGGCACAGGACCCCGTGACGGTCGCGGCGGAGATGGTCACCGCGCTGCAGACGATGATCACGCGCCAGTTCAACATGTTTGATCCGGTGGTTCTCACCGTCGGAGTGTTGCACGCAGGCACCAAGCGCAACATCATCCCGGAATCGGCGCGGATCGAGGCGACCATCCGCACCTTCTCGGCGGAAAACCGCACCCGGATGCAATCTGCCGTTCCCCGACTGCTCAACGGGATTGCCGGGGCGCACGGGCTGACCGCAACCGTGGACTACCAGACCGAGTACCCGCTGACCGTGACCGATCACGCAGAGACGGCCAACGCGGAAAAGCACATCGCAGAGCTGTTCGGAGAGGACCGCTACCACCGCATGGCCCAGCCGCTCAGCGGGTCCGAGGACTTCTCCCGCGTACTTGCGGCCGTGCCCGGAAGCTTTGTGTTCCTCTCCGCGGTTGCACCCGACGTCGATCCCGCCCAGGCCGCCTTCAACCACTCGCCCTACGCGACGTTCGACGACAACATCCTGGCTGACGGCACCGCCCTCTACACCCAGCTGGCCGTTGCACGCATCGCGGAACTCGCGGCCTCCTAGGAGCACTTCCATGACAGCCACAACAGCCACCGTCGCGCCGGTTTCCAAGCGGCGCACCATCATCGGCACCGGGATCGGCAACGCCGTCGAATGGTACGACTGGAACGTCTACGCCACTTTCGCGCCGTTCATCTCCGCCCAGCTTTTCAGCCAGGCCGACCCCGCGTCCGCGATCCTTGCCACCCTGGCGATCTTCGCCGTCGGGTTCGTTGCCCGACCCTTCGGCGGGTATGTGTTCGGGCTGATCGGTGACCGGATCGGGCGCAAGACGTCCATGACGCTCGCCGTCGGGCTCGCTTCGGCGGGCAGCCTCATGATCGGCATCGCGCCGACGTTCGAGACGATCGGCGTGTTCGCGTCCCTGCTCCTGCTGGTGGCGCGGCTCATTCAGGGCCTGGCCCACGGTGGCGAGCTGCCGTCGTCGCAAACGTACCTGTCCGAGATGGCGCCGAAAGAGAAGCGGGGTTTCTGGGCAACGCTCATCTACTTCTCCGGCACCGTCGGAATCCTCTTCGGGACACTGTTGGGTGCGGTGCTCACCGCTGTGCTCTCCGACGAGGCCATGGCCTCCTACGGTTGGCGCATCCCGTTCATAGTCGGTGCAGTACTGGGCCTCTACGCGCTGGTGATGCGCTCGCGCCTGAAGGAAACCGATGCCTTCGAGCATGAGAGCAAGGAGAAGAAGCGTGCACCGATCTGGCCGCAGATCGTGGCGTACCGCAAGCAGGCGCTGCAGGTGATCGGCATGACCGTCGGCCTCACCGTCGTCTACTACGTCTGGGGAGTTTCCGCGCCGGCCTTCGCCATCAGTGCACTGGAAATCGATCCTGCCTCCGCCCTCTGGGCCGGCGTTGGGGCCAACCTCGTCTTCCTTATCGCCCTTCCGCTCTGGGGCAAGGCATCAGACCGGTACGGCCGCAAGCGCGTCCTGTGGACCGGAGCACTGGGCAGCGCGATCCTGCACTTCCCCATGACCTGGCTGCTGCAGGATTCGGCCTGGCAGCTATTCATCTGCATGTCCGTGATGCTCACGTTCATCGCTGCATCCGCCGCGATTGTGCCCGCCGTCTACGCCGAGCTCTTCCCCACGAGCATCCGGACCGTGGGCGTCGGAGTGCCCTATTCAATCTGCGTGGCAGTGTTCGGCGGCACGGCCGCCTACCTCCAGCAGGGGCTGGGGATCTGGTTCGGAGCCGCGGGCAGCACCCTGTTCACCGCCTACGGCGTACTGCTTCTCCTGATCAGTTTCGCCTTCATCTTCACCCTGCCGGAGACCAAGGGGAAGGACCTCACCCTCTAGCGCTGGTTACTCTTGTACCGATGAGCACTCACCCCGAATCCCAGCCCCACCCTGCCCAGCCCGTCTCCTTCGTGCGGCGCGGCTCGCGCCTGCAGGGCCGGCGTCGTGATGCCTGGGCCGAACTGTCCGAGGGTCTCGTGGTGGACGTTCCACGCCATACCGCGGCGGACACGTCGGTGGATCCGGCGTGGGAGTACGACGCCGCGGCCTCCTTCGGCCGCGAGGCGCCCCTGGTGGTGGAGATTGGGTCGGGGTTGGGTGAGGCTGTGGCGCACGCCGCGGCCGAGCAGCCCGAGCGCAACTTCCTCGCCCTCGAGGTGTACCGGCCGGGGCTCGCGCAGACGCTGCTACGGATCGACCAGCGGGGGCTGACAAATGTCCGGGTTGCCCAGGTCAACGCGGCCGAAGCTCTTGCCACCATGCTTCGGCCCGCGTCCGTCACTGAGCTGTGGGTGTTCTTCCCAGACCCGTGGCACAAGACCCGCCACCATAAACGACGGCTGGTGAAGGACTCATTCCTTGACCTTGCCGCGCGGGTGCTTGAGCCCGGCGGCGTCCTGCGTATGGCCACCGACTGGTCCGATTACGCCTTCCAGATGCGCGAGGTTGCCGACGCCTCGCCTGAGTTCGAGAACCTGCACGACGGCGAACGCACCGGTGCCGAGAGCCCGCTTACCCAGGTGTGGGCCAGCGGCGTCGAGCACGTTGTGGGTGGCGCCCCTCGCCGTGAGGGCAAGGACAAAGTCGGCACTGCATCAGTGCAGGAAGGCGAGGACGCTGTGGGTGGCTGGGCGCCGCGCTTCGACGGCCGGATCCTCACGAGCTTCGAGAACAAAGCTCACGACGCCGGACGGATGATCTTCGATCTGGCGTACCGGCGGCGCTGACCGCCGTCGGGTTTTAGCTACGGCGCTCCAGCTCTCGCCGATGATTACGAGCAGTTCTGATCCAACGGCGTCCCCGAAACGCGGCGTGTCGTGGCCAGACACGCTCCTCGAGGGCGCAAACCTGCACGAAAGCGGCGTGCAAGGACACTTACCGAGTCAGCCGCGGACGTCCGAAAGGTGATGGACGACGTCGTGCAGGCCGTACTGCGCGAGCGTCGCGATGGTGAACCGTGAGCCGTTGCTGCGCCGACCCACCCGTTCCCAGTCCGTAACGCCCTCCAACCGGACGGCGTATTCCTCGCCGGCAGCGGACAGCTCGCCCTGCACGGTCGCCGGATCTTCCGCCGCGTAGTTCTTCTCCGCTGCCGTGCGGTCCTGGTCCCAGTTCGCGAACAGCGGGTCCTCCTCGCGGAGCATCAGATCAGTGCGCTCGGCGAACAGTGCGAAGACATCCCGCACATGGGCTGAGTATTCCAGGGGCGACCAGGTGGCGGCGTCGGGCCTGCCCGCAACGTCGGGTCGCTCGAGCACCGTCCGCCAGCGCGGCAGGTCTGCCCGGATGCGGTCCGGAATGTCGGCGGGAGGAAACGCTCCTGCCTCGAAACCGCACTCCCCGCAGGGGCGCTCCAGCACCCAGGTCCAGTCCTTCGAATCGGGTTCAATCGGCATTCACGAAGCGTACCGCGCGGCGAAAGAATCCAACCGGGTCTTGCCACAAACCACTTTGTACTGCAAACTAGTTTGTATGAACCAGCCAAGGAACGTGGACACCGACAGCGAGCAGCCCCTCGACCTCCAACGGGCGCTCGCCCTGGTCTCCGATGCGGAAACGAAGGCCCGCAAGCAGTTGCACGGAAACGACGCCCTGATCTACCTGGTCTGGGGAATCGTGTGGCTGCTCGGATTCGGCGCCCTGCATGGTTCCCGCTTCGGCTGGCTGCCGCTGGAGTATGTTGTCGCGCTCAGCTTCGCCGCGGCCGTCATGGCCGTCGGCGTCATCGCCACTATCCTGCTGGTGGCCAAGCACAGCAGCGGCGTCCGCGGACACTCGACTTTCATCGGCACCGTCTACGGGATCGCATGGATGCTCGGCTTCGCGGTAGTGGCGGTGCTCAGTGGCACTATCGGCGTCGCGGTGGACGATTTCTGGGTCCGGGGGATGCTGATCAACAGCATCGCCGTCCTGGTGGTCGGCCTGATGTACATCACCGGTGGCGCAATGTTCAACGACCGCACCCAGATCTTCATGGGCGCCTGGTTCCTCATCATCGACTTCATCGCGATCATCACCGGCCCCGAGCGCTTCCTGACGGTCTTCTTCATCTTCGGCTCAGGCGGCTTCCTCGTAGGCGCCGCTATCGTCACCCTTCGGCAGCGTCGGAGCAGCAGCCATGCCTGACCTCGACCCCGTCATCCACGCCGAATCCCGCCTTCGCGCCATCACTACCCTGAACGAGGTCGGCGAGCGCAACCGGATCGCGTTCACCAAACTGCAGAAGCTCCTGGAGATGACTGCCGGCAACCTCTCCACCCACCTCCGAAAACTGGAGGACGCCGGTTACGTGACCGTCTCCAAGACGATCGAAGGCCGCACGCCGGCCACCTATGTTGCCATCACTCCCGCCGGCACAGCGGCCTACGCCGCCTACCGCGCAGCGCTCCACGAACTGCTTTCAGCCCAACTCACGGAGAAATCATGACCTCGACTTCCCTGACCGGCACCACCACCAGTACGACGACGGCGCTCGCCTCCGCAGACTCCGTCTCCAAGTCTTTCGGCGGCGTCACCGCGCTCGATTCGGTCTCCCTCGACATCCGCCCGGGTGAATCAGTGGGACTCCTCGGCCCGAACGGCGCCGGCAAGTCGACGCTGATCAGCCTCTTCTGCGGCCTGCGCCGGCCCGATTCCGGCAGCGTCACACTGTTCGGCGGGACACCTTCCGCACCCCAGTCCCGGCACAAACTCGGCATCACGCCGCAGGCCACAGCAGTTCCGCAAACACTGCGGGTGAGCGAAGCGGTCAACTTCATAGCCGCGCATTATGCGGACCCCATCCCCACCGACGAGTTACTGGCGGACTTCGGTCTCGAATCGACTGCCCGCCAGCAGTGCGGCGGTCTATCCGGCGGACAGCAGCGCCGGCTCCTCGTCGCGTTGGCCATGGTCGGCAGGCCGGAGCTCGTCATCCTCGACGAACCGACCACCGGCCTTGACGTCGACGCCCGGGAAACCCTCTGGCGCAGCCTGAAGGAATACCGGCGCACCGGCGGAACGCTCCTCATCACCAGCCACTACCTGGAGGAAATCCAGGCACTGTCGGGCCGGGTGGTCGTCATGGACCACGGCAGTGTCATAGCCGACGGCACAGTGGATGAGATCCGCAGCCGGGTGGCAGTGAGCAAGGTGTCGTTCCGGACGGACCTGCCGCCGTCGTCGTTCGCGGCCTTCCCCCACGCGACCGACTGCACAGCCGACGACGGCCGCGTCACCATCGTCACGCACGACGCCGACGCAACCGTCCGCGAGCTCGTCCAGCGTGCAATGCCGTTCAGCCAGCTCGAAGTCCGGGGCGCGAGCCTCGAAGAAGCCTTCCTCGCACTCACCGCCAAGGAGCGATCATGACCACCGCAGCAGCACCCACCCGACTGTCGCTGATCAAGACCCATGCGACCGCGCAGATCCTCGAGCAGCTCCGGATCCCGGTGGCGGTGATCTCCTCGGTCATTTTCCCCGCGCTCGCACTGTTGTTCTTCGTGGTCCCGCAGCAGGGCGTCGTCGAAGACCCAGCAGCGTCCCTGCAGGCGGTCGCCCAGCTCGCCCTGTTCGGAGTGATGAGTTCGTTCCTGTTCAACTATGGGATCGGTGTCGCTGAGGAGCGGCAGAACCCGTGGAGCTCCTATGTGCGGACGCTGCCTGTAGGGCCCCTGCCGGGTACGCTTGCGCGGGCTATGACGGCCATGCTGTTTGCGCTGCTGTCGCTGATTCCCGTACTGATCCTCGGCTGGCTGCTCACTGCCGCGCCCGAGGCCTTCACGAGCGGCGACCTGCCCTGGTGGCGGATTCCGGTGTCGGTGGTTGTGTGGCTACTGTGCGGGCTGCCGTTCCTGATGCTCGGACTGTTCATCGGGTACATGTGCACGTCGAAGGTGGCGATTGCCGTGACGCAGGTGGTGTTCTTCCCGCTGGCGTTTGCGGGCGGGATGATGCTGCCGCCGTTCCTGTTCCCCGGCTGGTTGAACACGCTGTCCCTGTTCCTGCCCTCGCGGGCGGCACGTGATCTGGCCGTCTTCACGCTCAGCGGTGACGGGCTCCATGCAACGACGATCCTCTGTATCACCGCATGGACCCTGCTGCTTGGCATGCTGGCGCTGTGGGCGAACCGGCGTGACCAGGGCCGCCGCTTCCGGTAACGCTTAGGGTGGGAACCATGGCGGAAATGAAGAGCTGGCAGTCCATGGTCGAGTCCAACAAGGCCCTGCTGCTGCGCACCACCGGGCACGACGTCGGCACCTGGGTTGAGCGGGCACGCGTTGCCGGCGTCGACTCCCGGGAAGCGCTCCTCGCCTGGCTGGCCTCACAGGACATCACCGGCTACAGCGCGATGGCGGTGGAATGGGAGCTCCTCGGGTACCCGGAGACATTCCTGCGCTCAGCCGATGAGCTGCTGGCCGGGCAGTACGCGGACCGGCCTGCGCTGCGGCCCATCGCCGACAGGGTGCTTGCCTGGGCTGCGGCGGCTGAGAACGTCGAGATACAGCTGCGCAAGACCTACGCATCGCTGCAGACGTCCCGGCGGAAGTTCGCGCAGCTCACCCCGGCCAGCAAGACAACGGTTGACCTGTTCTTCCGGACCGCCATTGCCTCCGAACCACGACTCGAGGCCCTCACGCCGCGGGCGGATGACCCGTTCCGCTACCGGGTGCGGCTCAAGAGCGAGAACGACGTCGACGACGCCCTGCTGGCCACGCTCAACGCTGCCCGGGACGAGAGTCTCTAGCCCGACCCTTCAACTCGCGCAGCTCCCGCTCAGCTTCCTCCCGGGACTCAAGCTCCTCGAATGCGCGGTCGAGCTTCGCGGAATTGGGATCCGACCAGTCGATTTCCTCCTGCGCCGCCTGGCGGTGGCGAAGACGGCGGGCTTCCTCCTCGGCTTCCCGGGCGGCGCGGGCTGCCTCGATGCTGCTGCCTGCCGTTGCCGACACCGCGCCCTGCATGGTCTGCGCGGCCTGCGTTGCACCGTGCTGCGCCTTCAACGACTGGTAGCGGACCGTGTTCTCCTGCAGCGCGGTTTCCAGCCGGTACAGGTCGGCTTCCAGCGAGCGCACCTGGTGGTCGACGTCGTCGCGCTGGTGGGTGAGCGAATCGAGCCTCTTGCGTACCTCAATGCCGCGCTTGAGCGCGTGCCGCGCGGCGTCGTCGTCGTTATTTTGTACCGCCTGCTCCGCCTGGCGGTTCGTTTCGTCCAACTCCGCGGCAGCCTGGCGCGCGAGGGTAGCCACGCGGTGGCGGACTGCGGCGAGGTCTGCAACGCTCCGACGGGCGTGGTCGAGCTGTTCCTCCTGATGGCGCTGGGAACTGCTGAGCGCGGCGATTGGATCAACCGGCTCAGACGCGTTGCGGCGGGCGGTGATGATCCGGGTGATACGGCGTCGGACGGACACTGGTTCTACGCCCGCCGGGTGCCGGAACCGTAGGCTGTGCTCCACGTGCGGAGGGCGCCGATCTCCATGGTGAGGCGCGACGTCGCACGGTTGAGGTGGGCGCTGCCGGAGGCGTTGTGCACTTCGAGCAGTGTACGGCGGAGGTCCGCGGAAAGGTTGCAGAGAGACTGAACCTGCTCATCGATGCTGCGGGCAAGCTCCTCGCGGAGGAGCTTGTTCGGCTCCCGTTCAGCGAGGGCAATCCTGTCTCCGAGCACGGATTCCGCGCGAGTCAGATCTTCAGCGGTGGCCGCGAGCTCGCCTGACGGGCACCCCTGTGCAAGGGCTGCGTGGACCGAGCGGCGGGTGGCATCCGTTGAGCGTTCCAACTGCAGGCGCATCCTCGCAAGTTCACGCGACGAAGCGTCCACGGAGAAGGAGCGCACGCGGCCGGAAGTGCGTTGCAGACGGCGGCGGAGGATTCCCGAACGGCGGACGCGCCTGACGAGGAGCCAGGTGCCGGTAGCTGCGGCGATTGCGAGGATACCTAGAACAGATCCAACGACCAGGAGCAGCTGGAGGATTGCATCGAAGAGGGTTTCAGCGGCGTCGGCGAACTCTGAATCAGGCATGTATCCAGTGTGCCGTGGATCGGGCCGACGCGCCACGCGAGTTTCCCGCGAAGTTACTGGGAGGTATCGCGTTACTGGGAGACACCTCGTTACTGGGAGGCACCGCGCCAGATCATCAGCGCCTGGCTGCGCGGACGCGGACGCTGGCCGCGGGCGAGGGTCACAACATCGCCCGCCAGTCCTGCCGCGAATACGCGGCTTGTCTCCGGGTTACGCCGCTGCGCAAGCTCGTCTGTGAGTTCCTGGACGCGGTACTGCAGTGCTGCCACCTGATTCTCGAGTTCCAGGATCCGCTTGATGCCCTCGAGTGAAACACCCTCCTGCGAGAGGCGCTGAACCTCGCGGAGGACGTTGACATCGCGTTGGGAGTAGCGGCGGGCACGGCCCGGGGCCCTGCTCGGCTTCACCAGGCCAAGGCGATCATACTGGCGCAGGGTCTGCGGGTGCATGTCCGCCAACTCCGCCGCAACGGAGATGACATAGATAGGCATGTTGATGTCAACGGCCATTGCGATCTCCTTCACCTGCTACATCCGCATCGACTCTCCAATAGGTGACCGTTTGAGGGCTCAAACGGTCACCTATTGGAGAGTCGATGCGAAACATCTTCTAGAGCCGGGCCTTCTCGGCGAGGCTGCGGCGCGGATCAGCGTCGCCCGTAGCGGCAGCGAAAGCCTCGACCGCCGCGGCTGCATCCTTGTTCAGGTTCTGGGGAACGACGACGTCGATGGTCACCAGTAGGTCCCCGGTCGCCTTCGAGGTCTGCACGCCACGCCCCTTTACCCGCAGGGTGCGGCCCGACGGAGTACCGGCCGGAACCTTCACCTTCACGGTTTCCCCGTTGAGGGTCGGGACTTCGATCTGTGCTCCAAGCGTTGCCTCCGGGAAGGTCACCGGGACGTGGACCCGGATGTTGTCGCCGTCGCGCTGGAAGAACGGGTGCGGCTTCACGCTGACTGCGACCATCAGGTCGCCGTTGCCAGCCGGGCCGGGCTGACCTTTTCCGCGAACCCGGACCTTCTGCCCGTCGCGAATACCCGCCGGGATACGGACATCGATCACCTCACCTGAGGGTTCCCGCAGGCCGATAGTGGTGCCGCGGATTGACCCAGCAAACGATATATTCGTTGACGCGGTGCGATCGGCGCCCTTCCGTGCGGGCGCCTGGTAGCCAGGGAACCCGCCGCCGGAGGGATAGCCCCCGCCTCCGCCGAACAGGTCGGCGAATTCAGGCGGAATGTTCTGTCCGCCACCACCGAAGCCGCCGCCACGGGACCTCCCGGCCGATTGGCCGAACAGGTTGCCGAAAATATCCTCGAACCCGGCACCACCAGCGGGACCACCCGGTCCGCCCGCCGTGAACCTGGCACCGCCGCCCATGGCACGGATGGCGTCATACTGCTGGCGTTCCTCAGGATCGGACAGCACCGAGTAAGCCTCGGAGATGTCCTTGAACATCTTGTCCGAACCGCCCGTGCTCTGGTTCTGGTCCGGGTGATGCTTGCGCGCGAGCTTCCGGTAGGCCTTCTTTATGTCAGCATCGGAGGCGTCCTTGGGCACACCAAGGATCTTGTAGAAGTCTTTATCGACCCAATCCTGACTAGCCATTCGGCGTCTCCTTCAAAGTTATCTCTAGCGTAGGGTGCCGGAATGGCCGGCGTGAGCTCCGAACGGGGGCAACGAACGGTCACCGGCTCCCAACCCTCGCAAGCTCGGGTCGGGGCCCTCGCCGGTTCCCTTAGACTCGCAGAGCTCGCTTCGGAATTTAAAGCCCCCTTCCTCGGAGGACACACCGGCCAGTCTGGTTACTCCGGTACCGCCACAATCACCTGTGCGGCTCGCAGGACGCGGTCGTCCTTTTTGTAGCCCGCACGGAGGATCTGGCTGACACTGTCGAACTGCACGTCCGCACTCGGCTGCTGGATGAGAGCTTCGTGGATGTTCGGGTCGAACTCCACGCCGGTCTCATCGATGCGGGTCAGGCCATAGGTCTTCAAGGCGTTCTCCAGCTTTGTGGAGATCGCCGCGAAGGGACCTTCGGCAAGATCGCCGTGCTGCCGGGCGGCGTCAACGTCATCCAGGACGGGCATCAGGGAGTTCAGGACCCCGATAACTGCCATGTCCCGTGCGACGTCGCGGTCCCGCTCAACCCGTTTGCGATAGTTGACGTACTCGGCCTGCAGACGGAGGAGGTCGTTGCGAAGTTCGGCTTCGACGTCGGTCGCCGGGGCCTCGGCACCGGCCCCATTGAGGATTGCCTCAGCCTGGGCCAGGGCGTCGCCGTCACGGTCTACATCCGGTACGGCTGACTGCCCCTCGGCCCCGGCCTCGGGATCCTGACCGGCACCCTCTGCGGGTGCCGAATCAGGAGCGCCCGAGCCGCCGTCATCAGTGCCGTCGTTCCGCCCACGGACCTTGCCCGTTTCCGGGTCGATCTTCCGGTTGTCGCGGAAACTGACCGGTTCCTGGTGCTCTTCTTCGTTTCCGTGGTGCGGCATGGCTACTTCTTCTCGTCTTCGTCAACGACCTCGGCGTCGACGATGTCTTCATCGTCAGCCTTGGTGCCGTCAGCGCTGGGCTCATCAGTTGCGCCGGAGGGTGCAGCACCGGGGCCGGTGGCCCCTTCCTGCTGGGCCTGCGCGTAAATGGCTTCGCCGAGCTTGGTCTGGGACGCCTGGAGCTTCTCGAAGGCGGCCTTTACCTCATCATCGTTGTCCTGGGACTCAAGAGCCTTCTTGAGGGCGTCGACGTCGGCCTGCACTTCGGTCTTGACCTCCTCGGGCAGCTTGTCCGAGTTGTCGGCGATGAGCTTGTCCGTCGAGTACGCGAGCTGCTCGGCACCATTGCGGGTGTCAGCGGCCTCGCGGCGCTGCTTGTCTTCGGCAGCGTGCTCCTCGGCGTCACGGACCATGCGGTCGATGTCTTCCTTGGAGAGCGACGAACCGCCCGTGATGGTCATGGACTGCTCGGTGCCGGTGCCCTTGTCCTTGGCGGACACGTGGACGATGCCGTTGGCATCGATGTCGAAGGTGACCTCGACCTGTGGGACACCACGCGGAGCAGGCGCGATACCGGTGAGCTCGAACGTGCCCAGCGGCTTGTTGTCCCGGGTGAACTCGCGCTCGCCCTGGAAGACCTGAATGGCAACGGACGGCTGGTTGTCATCGGCGGTGGTGAAGGTTTCACTCCGCTTGGTGGGGATGGCCGTGTTGCGCTCGATCAGGTGCGTCATGACGCCGCCCTTGGTTTCAATGCCGAGGGACAACGGGGTGACGTCGATCAGGAGAACGTCCTTGCGCTCGCCCTTCAGCACGCCTGCCTGGAGAGCAGCGCCAACAGCGACGACCTCATCAGGGTTGACGCCCTTGTTGGGCTCCTTGCCGCCGGCCAGTTCCTTCACGAGCTCCGACACAGCGGGCATACGGGTTGAACCACCGACGAGGACGATGTGATCGATATCCGAAACCTTGATGCCGGCTTCCTTGATGACGTCGTTGAACGGCTTCTTGGTGCGGTCCAGCAGGTCCTTGGTGAGGTCCTGGAACTTGGCACGGCTCAGGTGCTCATCCAGGTGCACCGGACCTTCAGGGGTGACGGAGAGGTACTGAAGCGAGATGTTGGTCGAGCTTGCCGAGGACAGTTCCTTCTTGGCCTGCTCCGCAGCTTCCTTGAGGCGCTGCAGCGCGATCTTGTCCTTGGACAGATCAACACCCTTGGCCTTTGCCTGCGAGAGCAGGAAGTCGACTACGCGCTGATCCCAGTCATCGCCGCCGAGGCGGTTGTCGCCGGCCGTGGCGCGGACCTGGATGGTGGAGAAGTCATCCTCATCCTTACCGACCTCAAGCAGGGAGACGTCGAAGGTGCCGCCACCGAGGTCGAACACGAGAATGAGTTCGTCTTCCTTGCCTTTGTCCAGGCCGTAGGCGAGCGCTGCGGCGGTGGGCTCATTGACGATGCGCAGGACGTTCAGGCCGGAGATCTCGCCGGCCTCCTTGGTGGCCTGGCGCTCGGCGTCGTTGAAGTACGCGGGAACGGTGATGACGGCGTCAGTGACTTTCTCACCCAGGTAGCTCTCGGCGTCGGTCTTCAGCTTCTGAAGGATGCGCGCGGAAATTTCCTGCGGCGTGTAGGTCTTCTCATCAACCTTGATGTCCCAGTCAGTGCCCATGTGGCGCTTGACGGAGGCGATTGTGCGGTCGATGTTGTTGACGGCCTGGCGCTTGGCGATCTCGCCGACCAGGACCTCGCCGCCCTTGGAGAAAGCGACGATGGACGGAGTGGTGCGCGCACCCTCCGCGTTGGCGATGACGGTGGGCTCACCACCCTCAAGTACGGAGACAACGGAGTTGGTTGTCCCGAGGTCAATGCCTACTGCACGTGACATGCGTGTTCCTTTCGACGAGCCGGTGATTGGTAACCATCGGTCAGGGTTGTCAGGGAATCCGCCCAGATTGAGCGTTCTGCACTCAACTATACTCAGCCTGCGTTGCGTGTCAAACCAAACTTGAGCGGGGTTGACTCAAGTGCGTGAAATGAACGGAGAATTCCAGCTCCCGCAGGCCGAATTGCCTATCCAAAACGACGACGGCGGCAGTTGTGCCGGCAGCGAAACGCTCAAGGTGCGCTCCGCGTACGGGTGGGCAGCCCTCCCCATCGCGCCGGCTCACCTTCGGTCCTAGGCTCGATCTTGAGAAGCAGACCTGGAGGGTGGGATATGGCCGGCGAGATAGTTGGTGCGAACGTAGCGCAATTGCGCGTCCTGGCGATGCACTTTGAGGACGCCCAGGAGCGCATTCACACGCTTGCGGGTGTTGTGACGGCCCGCGTGAATCAGCCCGGTTATTGGGGCGGCGACGACGCCGACCGTTTCCGGACTGAATGGAACAACGGACACCGAACGCGGCTGCTCAGCACCCAGACCCTGCTCAGCACCGCTGCCCGCGACCTCCGCCGGAACGCCGACGAGCAGGAGCGCACCAGCGGATCCGATACGGGTACGACGACGGGCGGCCCCGGGGGGTCCTCCGGAGCGCCGGGAAACCCGACAGAACAAGGCTCGTCGGACGATTCATCCGGCGCGCCACTGCTCGGATCACTGAATGCGATCTGGAACGGAATCAATCTAGCCAACGGGGCTCTCGGGCTTGCCGCCCTGCCAGTTGCCATCGCGCGACTGCAAACGATGGGACAACTCGCTGGCAGCTTCGACACTTTGCAGGACGCACTGACGGTCGCGGACCGCGCCCGCAACCTGACCCGCCTGGACGGGCTGCTCAGCGGTGCCGGATGGGCGGATGAAGTGCAACGACTGAGCAACGTCATCCCCGATGCCGGTCTAGCGGGAAGAGTCGGCTGGCTCACCGGCCCCCTAGGCACGGCCGGTAAATTCCTTGGGCCCGCAGGGGTTGTGCTCGGCGGCATCACCACCATCAACGATTTCGCCCAGGGCAATTATGATCGCGGCGTTTACAACGCCATCACTACCGGCCTGGGAACCGCGGCACTTTTCACGCCGCCACCGGCGAACCTCGTTCTTGGAGTTGCTGCCGGCGGCATGGCGCTCGGCCAACTGGTTTATGACAATTGGGATTCGATCGAGTCGGGAATCAGCACTGCGTGGGAGTGGACCGGGGACCGGGTTGAAGACGTCGGAGAAGCTGTGAGCGACGGGGTCGAAGCGATCGGCGACGGGTTGGAAGCGGCCGGCGAAGCACTGTGGCCCTTCTAAAGATCCTTAGTATGAAGCGTGAGAACGTTGCGACTGAAAGGCAACTGCAATGACAACTTCCTCCGAGCGGGTTCCGACCGTCGAAGGGGATACGGACCAGGATCAGGACGCGGTCACCGGGTTCGGCATCTCTGAGATTTCGTACTTGATGTCCTTGGGGAAAGGAAAGAGCGCCGACAAAACCCGCGAGGTGATGCCTGTGGGCGTCGAGGCCTCTTCTCCCGGGCTGATTGCAGCTGGCGCCTCTTCGCTCCTCGCTCGCGGGCTGATCCGGGTAGAAGGCGACCAGGTCCTTCCGACGGCGCTTGCCAACGGCGTCAGCTACCTTCTTGCCTCAGCGCAGCGGTGGACCCAGTTCGGGATATTCCGCGGCGACTCCCTTGACTTCGCCCTCTACCTTCAGGCGCCGCAGATGTCCGCGCTATTTCAGCCGAGGGCTCTCAGCTCGTGGTTCGTGGTGGTGAGGAATCCAGAGCGGACCGACGCGGAGCTCCTACTTGAGTCGATCAAAACCACCATCAGCCGCAGCCCGGAGAGCGTCGTTTTCCTGCGCTCGCACACGCTCGACGATGAGGCGAATCTGTTCGTGAGAGCCGGTGAGGACGGCAACTGGGATGTGGCGACCGTGAGGGAACCGGGGGATCAGGATCGGGATACCGCCGTCAGCACGGCACAGCTGCTCAGCCTGTTGGAGCATCTGACGCAACTGCCGAAAGCCGCTGAGGCTGCGCCGCCGGGAGTTCCACATGCATAGCCGATACTTCACGCCGCGCCAGTGGAACCCCTACGTTCCGGCAGAGCTCAAGGAACCCTTTGCGTGGGCACATCGGGATGACCCCGTGCAGCGCCGATCCAACGTTGACGGTGTGCAGTTCCCCTTCCGCTCGCCGCTTGCAATACTCCTCTGCGGCTGCGTCCTCCTGGTTCTGAGCATCATCGGAATCACGCTTCTGTCCTTTTCAACCGCCAGCGCCGGTATGACAGTACTTGCGGGAGTGTTCTTCATCGGTGGCAGCGTGTTCGTTGTGTACATCGGCGTGGCGCGGATGCGCTGGGAGCGAAGATTCACTCAGCGAATGGGATTCTCGCCGTTCGATCGCCGACCGACCGACGTCCCTGGCCTGGCTCAGCGTACCGACCCGCTCTGATCGACAGCCGAGGGTGCACAAGACCGTCACTGCAATCGACCGTAGGCGTCCGTGCGGGAACCTTTTTCATCCAGCCGGTGTGATTGTGTAGACGAGAACCTTGCGCGGCTCCCCCTCGTCCCAGTGCAGTTCCATCTGAACGCCCGGGCCAAGCTTGGAACCAATCGGGAAGTTGGTACCGTGCGCGTCTTCCGGACTGGATTCCACGTTCGAGGTCCAATTTTCGACTTTGGAAGGGTCAACCCCATACTTCTCGACAGACGCGTTCACTTCGGCAACCAGCGCCTGGTCGTCCTCGAAAACGCGGAATAGCGTCAGGTAGTCGATCGTGTCCCACCCGGAAGCCGTAAACAGTTTCAGGGTAGGCGTCTCGATAGTTGTTTCGCCATTGGCACCCTTGATCGTGACAGCGATGGGTTCAGACTCGTCCATCGCGATCATCGGAGCGATATCATCCGCAGTGAGTCCTATATCGGCCCTGGTCAACTCACCGTCAGTTAGATCAAAGGTCGCCGTGCGCGACTCCTTGATCGCCTCAATACCGGCCTCGTCCATGGGCGAGGAACCTGCTGCTGTCAGTTTCACTGTCGTTTCTTCTCCTGGGGAGGCGTCGGATGCGCCGCAGGCGGCGAGGGTGAATACAAGGAGCAACGGCACCATAAGCTGCCGAACTGAGCGCAAAGGCGTCACTGGTTGACCTCAACGTCGAATCCGGCAAGTATCCGCGCGGTGATCTCATCTATGTTGTTGATCGGCCGGTTGGCCTGGAGCCTGTCATTGAAGTTCGATTCCACGATCCGCGCAGCTTCCTCTGGATTGGTTCGGAGCAGTTCCTGATAGGCAGGCAGGGTGTCCTGCTGGATGAGCGCCCAGCGGTCTGCCTGGTTTGCGATGTTTCCATCGGGAAGACCGGTAGTCCAGTCAACGCTACCCTGCACCGGATTGTCGCGACCGAAGATGGTTTCCGGCCCAGGGGATTCGATTGAACCGTCTACCGGAAAAATCTCCGGGTAACTCCTGGCACCCGGAATCGATGGCTCCCCCACCAGACTCAAACCCCAAGTGACCACGTCACCGGTAACCTGACGGTCCTGCATGGCCTGATAGTTGTCGACGATGATCTCGTTCTGCTCGCGGTCGAGAAGCGCTTCGTTACCGCGACTAATACGAGCCGGGTCTCTCGAGTCGATGTCCGCCCAGGCCTGCCCCATTGTTGGTGTCATTGAACCGGCTTCCACCAGGCGCTCGATCTGTTCCATTCCGCCCTCTGTGTAGGCCTGGTGCATCATCGCCTGGTCAAGGAAGATTTCCTTCTGCATGGACAGCAGCTCGGTTTCGTAGAATTCCAGCTCGGAATCGGGAAGTGAAGCCAATTGGTCCAGACGTTCGCGAACGTCGTCGGGCATTGGGATGTCGTCCGGGATATCACCCGCCGCCTGCGCAGTGTCCCGCATCAGGTCGAGGTCATAGAACCCGCCTGCGAAGGAGGGCCCAATCATGTTCGCCATTCCCGCCCACTGCAGGTCCGGGTTTTCAAGGAAGAGCCGTCCGTAGTATTCGTATACCTCGGTGATGGTCTCCGCATTGGCTTCGGTTCCAAGTTCGGGGCGCCACGCCGCCGAATCGATACCCGCTTCACGCATAGCGTTGTCGTTCCAGTAGTTGATCAGGAAGTTCTCATAGGCCTCCGAGTCTGCCACCAAGTCCCCGTTATCAAACGCCGCGTCGAGGGCCGCCTTGGCAGCTTCAGGATTCTCCTGCATCCACTGGCGGAACTCTTCAGACTGAAGGTACTCCTCCCGCTCCTCGGGAGTCATGTCCGCAAGACGGGATTCGAGCTCCTGCCGGGCGGCAGCTTCCTGCGGCGTCAGCCCGCCGTCGCCTGCCGACCCGGATCCGCTGCCGCCGCCGTCATCGTCGCTTGTTCCCGCCTGCTGGGCGGCCTGCTCAACCAGCGTCCTGCCGGCGAGCGCCAGCGCCTCGGCGATACCCACCAGCCGCGGCGCAAGCGAGGTGGCCCAGCGCTCCCGGAAACGCGCGGCGTCTGGCCCGTGCCAGGGCACGCCCTGAAGGATCGAGGAGCAGTGCTGTGTGGTGGTTCGGATATTGTCGCCCGAGCTGCCCATGACAGCAGCCAACCGTTCGAGCTGCTCAAGGTTTGCGCCCAACATTCCGTCGCCGGTACCCACGTGATCTCCTGTACGGCCCCCATCGGGCACTTCCGTGCGGCGCCGGATGCGCTGCCTCATTCACACTAGGTGCGGGCCGGCGGGGCTGTCGATGGATACCTCTACCCAGAAACGTCCGCGAGGGTGTCCGCGCGATGCCGCGCGCCGTCGTCGTCGTTCTTCCCAAGCTTGGAGGGCCACCAGATGGCGCGGCCCACGTCGTAGGCCAACGCCGGAACCAGCAGCGAACGCACCACGACGGTGTCCAGCAGAACCCCGAACGCAACAATGAAGGCGATCTGCGCGAGGAACAGGATCGGGATGACCCCGAGCGCCGCAAAGGTCGCCGCGAGGACAATCCCGGCGGACGTAATGACCCCACCGGTGACGCCCAGCCCGCGCACGATGCCCGGCCGCGTGCCGATCCGCAGCGATTCCTCCCGGACCCGGGTCATCAGGAAGATGTTGTAGTCCACGCCGAGGGCCACCAGGAACACGAACCCGAACAGCGGAACCGACGCGTCCGCGCCGTCGAACCCGAGGATGTTGTTGAACACGAGCGCCGAGACACCGAGTGCCGTTGCATAGGACAGCACCACGGACCCGATCAGCAGCACCGGCGCGAGCACCGAGCGGAGCAGCAGCATGAGAATCACCAGGATGACTGCGAGGACAATCGGGATGATCTTCACCAGGTCCGCCTGCGCCGTCACGTTCGTATCGAGCGCCACCGCAGTCACACCGCCCACCAGCGCCTCGGGGCTGACCGCATCCAGGCTGGTCCGGAGCTGCTGCACCACGTTCTCGGCCTCGGCGGAGTCGGCCTGGTAAGCGAGCGTCGCCCGCAGCAGCACATTGCCATCGCGTACGACGACGGCGCCGGCAGGGTCCGCGGTCACGCTCGCCTCGGTGATGCCCTCCTGCGCCTCGAGGACCTCCAGAGCGGCATCCTGGGAGCCGTCCGGGGCAACGATCGTGACGGGGCTTCCCGCGCCGGCGTCGAAGTGGCGGGCCAGCGCTTCCTGACCGTCCACGGCGTTGGACGGTGCCAGGATGAGCGAGGACTGGGGCACACCGTTGGCCTGCAATTGCAGCAAACCGAGCGATCCCGCCGCCAGGACCAGGAAGGACGCTATCCAGACCGGCCGGGCATGGCGCGAGATCAGCCGCGCAACCCCGAGCCAGATGCCGCGAAGGCCCTCCAGCCCGGTCGCATTTTCCGCATACGCCTCAGCGGGGTGAGTGCCGGCTTTGGGCCGTAGCGGCCAGAATGCGGACCGGCCGAAGAGCAGCAGCAACGCCGGGAGCAGCGAGAGCGCCGCCAGCAACGAGAAGACAATGCCGATGGCCGTGATCGGTCCCAGGCTCCGGTTTGAATTCAGGTCCGAGAACAGCAGGCACAACAGCGCGAGGATCACCGTCGCACCGGAGGCAACAATAGGCTCCACCGAAGCGCGGTACGCCACCTTCATGGCATCCCATTTGGAGCCGTATTCGGTGAGGGCCTCACGGAAGCGCGCCACCAGCAGGAGGGCGTAGTCCGTTGCTGCCCCGATCACCAGGATCGACAGGATGCCCTGGCTCTGGCCGCTGAGCTGGATCCACCCCCAGCTGGCGAGGGCATAGACCAGCAGAATCGACGTCGCGAGCGCAAACACCGAGGTGAACAGGACCAGGAACGGCAGCACCAGCGACCGGTACACGGCCAACAGGATCAGGAAGACAGCACCCAAAGCCACAGCGAGCAGGATCCCGTCGATGCCGCCGAAGGCGCTCACGAGGTCGGCGGTGAACCCGGCAGGTCCCGTGACGTAACCCTTCGCGCCGTCGGGCAGCTCAGCCTGAAGCACAGCGCGAAGTTCGCTGACCACTTCGCCCAGCTCGGCGTCGCCGGACACTGACGCCACGTACTGGACGGCAAGGCCGTCCCCGGAAGGAATAGGCCCGACGACGGCCGGCTGGCCCTCGGCAGCAGCCTCCAGCCCCGGGGTCTCCGCGAGAGTATCGGCGAGCGCCTCATACTGGCTTAGTTCCTGCGGCGGGATCCGGGTGTCAGATTCGACCACGACGACGGCGGGAACCGCCCCCGAGTCGGTGAAAGCCTCCTGTAACTGCCCCGCTTTTGTGGACTCGGCGCTCGCGGGCAGGAAGGACGCCTGGTCATTGCTGCTGACCTCATCGAGTTTGCCGAACGTCGGACCGCCGAAGCCCGCTCCGATCAACCACAGCACCACGACGAACGCCGGCAGCACCGCCCGCACCCATTTCCTGTTGAACATGTCAGCCCTTCTCAATTTACCTCTACAAACAACTATATCCATCATGGAGATATTTGGTGCATGTCCTAATCTGGACACAAAGAAGGTGAGAGATGTCCCCCACTGCCCTACCGGAGCTAATGGCGCTGCTGCAGCAGTTCACGGTCGAGACGGACCGCTATGTCGACACCGTCAGCGCCCGCGATGCCCTGCACCGCACGGACCTCAACGCGCTCGGGATCATGATGGGTGCCGCGAGGGCAGGCGTGACAGTGACACCGGGGGTGCTCCGGCAGGCGCTGAATCTCAGCTCGCCCGCCACAACGGCCCTGGTCGACAGGCTGGACCGTGCCGGTCACGTACGGCGGGCGCGCAGTTCGGTTGACCGCCGGCAAGTACACCTGGAGATGACGGAGAAGGCCCTTGCCACGGGGTCCGCCCTCTTCTCACCGCTGGCGCGTAGCGTTGAACTTTCACTCGAGGATTTCTCCCAGGATGAACTCGAGTTACTGGGAGCGATGATGCGCAGGGTCACCGACGCAACCGTCCAGGCGCGTCAACAGGCGAGCGGCCAGCCGCCGGAGTAGCCTCATCTCCATGAGCGACGAGGTGTACTCCCACGGTCATCACTCGAGCGTCACCAGTGCCCACGCCGCACGTCGGGCCGCTGACTCCGCCGGCTACCTGCTCGATCATCTTTCCTCCGGTATGGACCTGCTCGACGTCGGCTGCGGTCCGGGCAGCATCACGGCCGACTTCGCGGCACTCCTCGATCCCGGCCGCGTGATTGGCTTGGACCGTTCCGCCGATGTCGTTGCGCAAGCGGAAAGAACCTACGCGGGGATTGACAATCTGTCCTTTCGCACCGGCAACGTCTATGACCTCGATCTGCCGGACGAATCCGTGGACGTTGTTCACGCACACCAGGTACTGCAGCACCTGACAGACCCGGTGGCGGCCCTGCGCGAAATGCGGCGGGTCACGCGGCCCGGCGGCGTCATCGCCGTTCGCGAGGCTGACTTTCATGCGATGGCCTGGTACCCGCCCACCCCGGAATTGGACGAGTGGATGGATACCTACCAGCGGCTCGCGCGTAGCAACCGCGCCGAGCCCAACGCGGGACGGCACCTCCTGGCCTGGGCGCACGAAGCAGGCCTGACCGACGTGGAGGCATCGTCGTCGAACTGGTTGTACGCAACCCCGGAGCGACGGCGCTGGCATGCGGGAGCATGGGCCGAGCTGGTGCTGATTTCGGCATTCGCGGAGCAGACCCTCGATCGTGGCCTGGCAGACCGCGCGGCGCTGGAGCGGATGGCCGCGGGGTGGCGGCGCTGGGGAGAATCAACTGACGGTTGGTTCCTCATTCCGTGCGGGGAGATCCTCGTACGGGTGTAATACCTGGCAAGCTAGCGCCGAGGGTCCTGAGGGCGAGCGGAACGAGTCCGGGGTAGGTGCGACGTGCTGGCGCCGAGGGGTCCTGAGGGCGAGCGGAACGAGTCCGGGGTAGGTGCGACGTGCTGGCGCCGAGGGGTCCTGAGGGCGAGCGGAACGAGTCCGGGGTAGGTGCGACGTGCTGGCGCCGAGGGGTCCTGAGGGCGAGCGGAACGAGTCCGGGGTAGGTGCGACGTGCTAGTAGTGTGAGCGGATGAGCCGATCCAGGGCGGTTGATTCCGAACATTTCGACATTGTTGTGGTGGGCGGTGGCCACAACGGCCTTGTCGCGGCAACGTATCTGGCCCGCGCGGGCAGGTCCGTCGTCGTGCTTGAGCGCCAGGACCACGTGGGCGGCGCAGCGGTGTCTGCCGAGGCGTTCCCCGGAACCGGAGCGCGATTGTCGCGTTATTCCTACCTGGTGAGCCTCCTGCCGCGCCGGATCATCGAGGATCTGCAGCTCGACCTGGAGCTGGTGCGGCGGCGTTACTCCTCCTACACACCGCTGCCCGGATCGGACGCCGGGCTGCTCATCGACAACACGGACCGGCGTGCCACCCGCAGGAGCTTCAGGCGCATCGGCGCGGACGCCGACGCCGGCGGGTTCGCCGAGTTCTACGCGTGCACTTCCCTGCTGGCCGAGAAACTGTGGCCCACCGTCACAGAACCGCTGCTGCGCCGTTCAGAAGCCCGGGCCCTCGTAGGCGATGACTCGGTGTGGGAGGACTTCATCGAACGCCCGATCGGGGAGGTGATCGAGCGGTTCGTGCAGCAGGACCTTGTTCGCGGGGTTCTGCTCACCGACGCGCTGATCAGCACCTTCGCCCGCGCCCACGCTGAGGACCTGCAGCAGAACAAGTGCTTCCTTTACCACGTGATCGGTGGGGGTACCGGAGACTGGGACGTTCCGGTGGGCGGGATGGGGGCAGTCTCCGGGGCGCTGGAAAAAGCTGCCCGGGAGGCCGGCGTCGTGATCCGCACCCAGGCGGAGGTCACAGCGGTGGCACCCAACGGCGTCGTGCACTACCAACAGGCCGACGGCGCATCGTCGCGCCTCAGCGGTGAACATGTGCTCGCGAATGTGACGCCTACCGTGCTGGGACGGCTGATGGGCGGGCCGGATTCCGCGGGCTTCGCGCCGTCGTCGCACCCTGTCGCTGAGGGGGCCCAGGTGAAGGTGAACATGTTGCTCTCGCGGTTGCCGCAGTTGAAAGATCCGCAGGTGACTCCGGAACAGGCCTTTGGCGGCACGTTTCACATCAACGAGCTGTATTCCCAGCTGGAGGAAGCCTACGGCACAGCGGAATCCGGGCGGTTCCCCGATCCGCTTCCGATCGAGATCTACTGCCATTCGTTGGCAGATCCTTCCATCCTGTCGCCGGAACTGCGTGAAGCGGGCGCCCAGACCTTGACGGTCTTCTCGCTGCAGACACCGCACCGGTTGATTCGGGAGGCCGACCACGACGAGCAGCGGGCAGCGCTTCAGCAAGCGGTGCTTTCCTCGTTGAACAGTGTGCTGGCGGAACCGATTGAGGACTGCATTCTCGCTGGACCGTCGGGCGAACTGTGCGTCGAAACGAAGACCACCCGTGATCTCGAACGTGAGCTGGGCCTGAGCGGAGGCAACATCTTCCACGGTCCGCTTTCGTGGCCGTTCGCCGACGACGACGATCCACTGGACACGCCCGCCCGACGGTGGGGCGTCGCGACAGACCATCCGCGCATCCTTTTGTGTGGAGCGGGTTCCCAGCGCGGTGGCGGCGTCAGCGGGCTGGGCGGACACAGTGCTGCGATGGCTCTGCTCGAAGAGGATTAGCTTCGGAGCGTTCTGTCCGGGTTTGGTCAAGCTCGATTGTCTGCGGCTTTCACACTATTGTGCCGGGGATTGTCTCAACCTCTCCTTGGTGCGCTCTGTCCGAGCAGGTCGCTTCGAATTCAAAGCCGCGAGGGATCGTCCGGCCGTATCTCCCATCGCGTGATGCAGGAACCCTAGGATTGAGGCATGTACCGCATCGTCACCGTCTGCACGGGGAATATTTGCCGCTCCCCCATGGCCGAGATCATGCTGACCCGCGCATTCGAAGAGGCGGGACTGGCCGACGACGTCGTTGTGGACTCCGCGGGCACTACCGGCTGGGAGGCCGGCAATCCCATCGACGAGCGCGCCGCGGCGAAACTGACCGAGCTCGGGCTGGCAAGCGAAATGCATCGTGCCCGGCAGTTCGATCCCGCCTGGTACACGCAGCGGGACCTCCTCCTCGCTCTGGATGTGGACCACTACGAGGACCTGCGGCTTGAAGCGCCCGACGGCGAGAGCCGGGGCAGGGTGCGGATGTTGCGTGAGTTTGATCCGTCGAGCGCGGGCACTCCGTTGTCCGAACTTGGAATTTACGACCCGTGGTACGGCGATCAGGCTGACTTCGAAGAGACCTGGCAGCTAATTTCAGCCGCCATCCCGGGAATCGTCAAGTACGTCCTGGAAGAGTTGGCGCGCGGCCACGCAGCCAGCAGCTGAACCTTTCAAACCGGAGGTTGGCTAAGCAGAGCAGACCAGCGAGCATGCCAACCAGGACGACGCGGAGGCGTTACGGACTATGGCTCGCCCCCAACATTGCTAGTGATGCCCTCATCAGCTGCCGTTCCAGTGATTCAACGCGACGCTCGAGCTCATTGACCCTGGACTCCATCGTTTGCGACAGATCTTGAGCGAGCCCGGAACCACGCGCCTGATTGGCTCCTGATGCCGGCTTCGGATGTTCCTCTAACGCTTGGCTCAAAACCTTCAGCACCACTTCCTTTTTCCACCTTGGATAGCGGTGCGGTCCATCAGCAGTATCGACGGTGACGTAAATTGCGGCACCGCTCTCGAGCGCTTCGGCCGTTGGTTCTTTGGGTTCGTGCCGCAACAGTCCTACGAGGCGCAGCAACCTACCGACGTACACCGGGGTCGTCCCTAGCGCAGTTCCGAGTTCTTTCTGACCCCAATACACATCACGACTAATTTCTGTACCATCGTCGTCGAAGATAGGGGCAAGTGCTTTCTCCATGAATTCATTCCTATCAGAATCCTCCGACGCTACGCCCCGATGAATACGATCTTTCCGCCATAGGAACGCACTCCCCCTCCCCAACAGCGCAAAAACGGGAGAGTTCTCCACATAGCCGCATGATTCGTGTCATGAGAGCTTAGGCATACATACCGTTACTTCATGACCACATCCGATGGATTCGACTATTGGCCCGAACCTTATGCCGTAGAGGTTGACCAAGTAGACTTGGTCAACATGGGCCAGTACAACGTTCAAGAGGCAAAAACCAGGCTGTCCGAGCTGCTACACATGGTTGAACGAGGTGACGAGGTGATCATCGCCCGTGGCGGGAGGCCTGTGGCAAAGCTGGTCAAGATGGAGCGTCCCCTCAAACGAACGCTCGGCTTTCTCGGCCCGCTCGACGTACCCGAGAGTGCCTTTGAACCGATGACCAGGGAGGAGTTGGCCGAATGGGAGCGACCACTTATCTGATCGACTCGCAGGCTCTGCTTTTTGCGATGACCAGCCCGCGCTCCCTGTCCAGCAAGGCACGCAAGATCATCAGCAGTATGGATGAAACGCTCCTTGCATCCGCAGCCACAGCTTACGAACTCGCTCACAAGCACCGGAAAGGAAAGCTTCCGGGACTGGACAGAGTATTCATCGGATACGAGCATCACGTACGGCGCGTAGCTCCCCTGACGATTCCCATCACAGCCGAGCACGCCCTTACCGCGGCCTCGCTTGAATGGAACAATGCAGATCCGTTCGACCGCCTGATCGCGGCGCAGGCAATGGTCGAGGGTGCCACTGTTATCACGAGCGACAATGCCATGCATGAGTTCGAATCCTTGAGCACCGTTTGGTAGCTGTCATACCCACCTGTTGCCCTGAAGTCTTCGAGTCAACGTCTAGAACCCGGCAACCCCCTGCAGTACCCGCAACTGCTGCTCGAACAGCTGCTCGGGATCCGAGAAAGTGCCGGCGCCGTACTGCCCAAAAACCTCGAAGCTGACAACGCCGAAAAGGGCGGCCCAGACGAGGGTTCCCCGCATAATGTGCTCGTCATCCGCCTCCAGCACCATCTCCTCCCTGATGCCCGCGAGGTCCGCAGTCAACGGTCCGTGCACGTCTTCCCGGCCACCGGTTGGCGCCGTGGCCCTCCGTCCGGACCGGTAGGCGTCATCGTAAATCCGTACCAGTGTCCTGATGACGCGTGTGCCAGGCCCTGTGGTTTGCTCAGCGGGTGCGTGATATCCAGGCACGGGGCTGCCGAAAAGCAGCGCATAGCAGGCCGGCTCCCGCAGCGCCCAGGCCCGCACTGCCCTGGCCAGGGCAAGGAACTTCGCGGCGTGATCCAAGTCCGGCACCTGCCCGACCGCGCCATCCACCTCGTCGCCAAGCTCTGTATAGGCATCCACCACCAGCAACGTGAGGAGTTCGTCGCGACTCTTCACGTACCGGTACACCGCTGATGAAACGAGTCCAAGCTCCCGGGCGATGGCACGCAGAGAAAGCGCTGCGGCGCCGTGGACGGCAAGGTGGGCACGACCGATGCTGATGATGTCTTCCATGGTCTGGGCTCGCGCGCGTTCACGAGGGGTAGGCGCCATGAGCCCATGCTGTCCGATATCGAGAGCGGCGTCAACTTTAGAGAGCACCGCTCTTGACAGGGAAACCAAGCTGGTCCATCCTATTTGGGAGAGCAGTGCTCTCAGTTTCATACCCATACAACAGGAGCGATCAGAATGAGCAATTACGTGGTGACCGGGGCCGGCCCGGTTGGCTGGACGGTGGCGGAGCAACTGGTAACCGAGGGCAACAGTGTGCGCATCCTCACCCGCTCCGGCAGCGGTCCGGACCTGCCCGGGATCGAGCGTGTCCGACTCGATGTATCCGATCCGCGCCAACTGCAGAGTTCATTCAACGGGGCCGAGGCCGTCTTCCACTGCATCCACGGATCGGCCTATCGCACTGCCGCGTGGGAAGCCGAACTCCCGAAAGCCGAGCAGGTGGTGCTGAAGGCGGCCAAGGATGCCGGCGCCGTCGTCGTCTTTCCGGAAAGCCTGTATTCGTACAGCAGGCCGGACGAGGTGATGGACGAGGATTCACCGCGCGCCGCTACCGGAGGTAAGCGCGGAGTGCGGACCAGGCTGTTGAGGGCGCGCCATGAGTCCGGTGCGGTGACCGTCAGTGTGGTGGCATCGGACTTCTATGGTCCGCGGGTACGGATGTCGCATGCGGGCGAGCGTGTTGTTCCGCGGGTACTGGCGGGCCAGACCATCCGGCCGGTCGGAAACGCTGATGCACCGCACTCATTCACGTACGTTCCGGATCTGGCGGCGGCGATGATCGCGGCAGCCCGGCGCGAGGACCTGTGGAACTCGGTACTGCACGCGCCCACCACCGCAGCTCCCACCCAGCGTGAGATTGCGCAAGAGTACGCGCGTGCTGCTGGCGTGCCGGAACCGCGGATAAAGCCGATTCCGGGCTGGATGGTACGGGCGCTCGGCACGGTATCGGTCGACATGCGGGAACTGGCGGAGATGCTCTACCAGTTCGAAGATCCGTTCATTATGGACTCGACCCGCAGCGTAGCGCTCCTCGGGCTACAACCCACCCCTTTGTCAGAGGGCGCCGCGGCGACCGTGGACTGGTGGAAAGCAGCCCGCGCAGCCACCCCTAAGATTGTTCAGTGACTCTTTCGCTTTGGCTTGCGCTGGTTGGCGCGCAGGCACTCATCAGCTTCACTCCCGGAGCGGGGGCCGTGAACACCATGAGCAACTCGCTCACCGTGGGTTTCCGCCGCTCGATCTGGGGCGTTCTCGGCCAACAGGCGGCGCTGCTGATCCATATCGCGGTGGTGGCGGCAGGCGTCGGGCTGCTGGTCGCAGGCTCTCCCATCGCGTTCAACGTCATCCGCTACACGGGTGCCGCATACCTCGTGTACCTGGGCATCCGGAAGTTCCTGCAGCCGCCCATTCCCACCGAGCAGGCAGGGCCGCTCTACGTGGAGGGCGCAGCATCCATGTTCCGTCGCGGGCTTTGGGTCAACCTCCTGAACCCCAAGGCGATCGTCTTCTTCCTTGCATTCATCCCTCAGTTCATCCGGCTCGATGAACCCTTGCTGGGACAGTACGGTGTGCTCGCAGGAACAGTCATTGCCATCGATGTGCTGGTGATGTGGCTGTTCTTCGCCGCCGCCGCACGCTCGTTCAGCCGGTTCACCAGCGGGCCACGCGGGCAGCAGATCCTCAACCGGATCTTCGGCGTGCTGTTCATTGCGGTCGGCGTGATGCTGGCTTTCGCCTGAGATTCATCCAGTAAAAGCCGCCCATGCTACCCACGCCTGCACAGGTCGTCGTCCCGCTCATCATCGCGGTTGACGGCCGTTCCGGTGCGGGCAAAACCTCGCTGGCCGTTGAGCTTGCCACCCTGTTGCGCGAACACCACGGCGTCAGCCTCTTCCACCTTGAGGACCTCTATCCGGGCTGGGACGGGCTGGCCGATGGAATGGACCGCTACGTCCGTTCCGTGCTCACTCCCCTTGCGTCCGGAGCTACCGCGCAGTGGCCGGCCTGGGACTGGACAAAGAACGACGACGGCGACACCCGGCTTACCCACCCTGCAGACATTGTGATCGTGGAAGGGGTTGGCGCCTCCTGCGCTGCCGCACGGAACCTGCTGGACGTGGCGATCTGGATCGACGCCGACGACGACGTCCGCCGCACCAGCGCGCTGACCCGCGACGGCGATGCCTACGCCCCTTTTCTGGCAGCGCTGGGCTGACCAGGAGGAGCGGTGGCTACGCGCCGACAATCCGTCCGCTGGTGCGGACATCCTGGTGCACGGCCACACGGCAGACTCACTTCCGCAACGCGTGCGGCTTGCCCTGACCGGCCTTCCGCAATGTGAGTCCTTGATGTCGATGGAGCGTGCCGCCCGGCGTGGCCTCACGCTGCAGGTGGAGACTGTGGACGCCTACCCGGACGGAGCCGAGCTGTTCGCTGGCATCTACGGGGCGTCCAACGCGGCCGCCTGGCTGGACAGCTCCACGCTGGAAGACCCGCTGGACCGGAGCCGCTTTTCGGTCCTGGCCGACGACGGCGGCCGCTTCGGACAGGTTGCAGTTCGCAGTTGCGAGCACCTCGCCGAAGCGTTTTCTCAGGCTGGACACGGCGGGTGCATGCGCCAAGCCCATTAGCGTACGCAGCACCGATCCTGCCGAGGACGCCGCACTCCGGAAGGAACTGCAGACCAGCGCCAAGGACCGTACCGAGAACATAATGATCGGGGACCGCTGCGCGCGGTTCAGAACCGACCGGATGACACCCTTGTATGCGTCACGAAGATCAGGCGGGCGGCGTAAAGGATCGCCGACATCCATGCCTTGGACGGCTTGGCGGCCCATGGTCGAACCGAGCAGGGGTTCACCTTTGTTACCGTGGAAACCTATCTTACGTAGCTTGAATTGTCGGCAGCTGATCAGCTCAACGGGCGCGTTCAGCAACGTGACGGCACCGCGTCGCCGTCAGGCGGAGTGTGCCTGCATGAACCCGGCCGGGTCAGCCAAAATGGCAGAAAAAGCGAGTTCCGCGGCGCCGACCATGAGTAAATTAGCACCAAGCTTCGGCCGGGAGATCTGCACGTTCTCCAACGGGGCAGGAAGGGCTTCCCGGGCTACCACGCGGTCAAGATGACCCGGATCGAGCGCATACAACGAACCCAGAAAGCCACCCAGAATGATCAGGCGCGGATTGAGTATATTGATGGCGCCTGCAAGAGCAGTGCCCAGGAAGTCCAACTGGCGCTCAGCCACTGCGCGAACCTCGGGAGACGTCGAGGCCAGCAGCGCCTCCTCCAGTTCGTCCACATCCGCCGATGCCATGTCCAGCGCATTGAGCAACGCCTCTCGGGTCACTTCAGACTCCAGAGTGCCGTGCAGGCCTGCCGCGTCCGGCGTGCCTGCGGTTCTTACCCGCAAGTGACCGAGTTCTCCGGCGAAGCCCGCTGCCCCGCCAAGCGCGGCGCCTTGAGAAATGACGCCACCGCCGATACCGCTCGCACCACCATTGAGATAGATCATGTCGTCAATGCCTTTACCAGTGCCGAACGTCCGCTCGGCTAGAGCGCCGAGGCTCGCATCATTGGCGGCCCATACCGGACACCCGGTGGCAGCAGAAAGCATGTCGGCCATTGGTTCATTGGTCCAGCCCAAATGCGGAGCGAGGCGGACCAGCCCATCATGGCTACGGACAAGCCCGGGAACCGCGATTCCGATACCGGCAATGCGGCTTTCGGCATCAAGCCCGCTGCGCATTCCTTCGATGATGGCCGCGGTGAGGTTTACCGCTTCGCGGGCACTAGGTGGCTTTTCGGTCTCGTATCGGATGCGCTTACGCACTACTCCGCCCAAGCTGACAATTCCGATAGTGACGGCGTCCAGCTCTGGATTGACCGCGATAGCAATAGTGTTTGCGCTGGGACGCACCACGGAACTCGGCCGACCCACCTGGCTAGTCGAATTCGGGCTGGCCTCCATCACCAATCCAAGGTCCAACAGCTCACCGACAAGCGCCGCGATGGTGGACCGATTCAAACCAGTTCTCCGCGTTAGCTCGGAACGGGGCACTGACCCCGAGTGGTGCACCAGCTCAAGGATTGTCGACAGGTTGTGTTGACGCACGCTATCGAGATTATTTCCCAAGCGTGGGGCGGTCAGCCCCACAAAGTGGTTATTCAGAATTTCGGTTTCATTAGTGGACATAGCGTTTCCATATCAAAGTTTTCGCTGCGATAAGGGCATTGCGGTGCTGCATGGCCCATCTTCCAACCGCCTACACTCTTGGGACCGGCGTTCCTGCCGGCCGGGACTGCGGACCCTCGGGTTGGCAGTGTTCCACACGTCACCCTATCTACACCCGAAGTCTGGTCGAGGCTTGCCTCGCCGTGACCGCTCCATCAATTCGTCTTTTCCTTGAACAAATTATACCTTCAGCGTAGTCTTCCACTATGCCAAATCACAAGAGCCACTCAGGCCAGACAGCAGGAATCCGGACAGCCGTCATCGGATACGGCTTGGCGGGGAAGGTCTTCCATTGCCCGTTTATAGGATCAAACAAGGAATTTTCCTTGGACTTCATAGTGACCGGCAATCGAGAGCGCGCCGCGGATGCCAAGACGGATTTCCCAAACGTTCAAATTGTTGCGTCGACCAACCAACTTGAAAGTCACTTCTCCGAACTGGACCTTCTGGTGCTCGCAGGGCCCCCACACACCCATCTTGAACAGGGACTCGCCGCCCTAGATGCAGGGCTTGCTGTCGTCGTTGATAAGCCATTTGCGCCTTCGGAATCCGACGGACTTCAGTTGATTGAGAAGGCCGAGCAAATGGGTCGTCCCCTCATTGTCTTCCAGAACAGAAGATGGGACGGTGATTTCCTCACGGTCCACAAGGTCATCTCGGGCGGCGAACTCGGCGACGTGTACCAGTTTGAGTCCAGCTTTGAACACTGGGCACCGAATGTAGTGGGCCGCTGGCAGGACACCATGCCGAGCTCGCAAGGAGGGGGAGTCACTTTCGACCTGGGCAGCCACCTCATCGATCAAGCGCTCGTGCTTTTTGGTCCAGTTGCGGACGTTCATGCTGACCTTCGCACGGTGCGTGAGGGCGGCGGCAACGACGACGTAAGTTCGATTGAGCTCATCCACGAGTCTGGCGTTCATTCCCGGCTTTGGATGAGCCGGTTGGGCGCGATCCCGGGCCCTCGGTTCCGTGTGCTCGGAACGCGCGGCGCATACGTGTCTTACGGTTTGGACGGGCAGGAATCGGCGCTGACCGCCGGAATGAAACCCACCGATAGTGGGTACGGCTTGGAACCCGAGGAGACCTGGGGAACACTTGGCGCGGCTGCCCCGCGGGTACAACCGCCTGTGATCGTGCCAACAGAGCGCGGCAATTACCCAGCGTTCTATCAAGGAGTGGCGGAAGCTGTCCGGGGGACGGGACCGGCTCCTGTTGATCCGAGAGATGCCCTTGAAGTGGTGAAAGTGCTCGAGCGCATCCAATCGGCCGCCCTCTTTCGGTAGCCGCACCGGTAAGAAAAAGGAAGCACCACCGCCGGCCAACGGCTTGGTGGTGCTTCCTTTTTCTGTTTCTGTCAGCTGTGGGATGCCAGCGCCACCTTCAGAACGTGCATGTCCTCCTCGGTGGTGCCTCCTGAAATTCCGACGCCCACCCTGTTTCCGCCATTCAACTCAATTGGAGCGCCTCCTCCGAATGGAATGATTTTACTTCCAGAATTCACCGCCAGACCATAGAGCGACTGTCCAGGTTGCGTCAGCTCCGTCAAGGTCACTGTTTCGACGGCGAACGATGCCGCTGTGTAGGCCTTGCGGAATGCCATCTCAAGAGAGTGGAGAGGCGCTCCATCCATCCGATGGAGCAACACCGGATTGCCGTGCACGTCGACAACGCTTACGACAACCCGGATTCCGGTGGCGATAGCCGCCTCTTCAGCTGCTGCCGCAATGTCTTTTGCCTCATTAATCATTTTCTATCCAATCTTCGGTGGGAAGTTACAAGAGTCGCCCAGCCGGGGTGGGTACTGAGGAATCCAGCAGGCCTGAATCTTTGAGCTCACACCACAAATCGTTGGGGATATCCTGCTCAAGCCAGCGATAATTTTGTTCCTGTTGATGTATGCTGCCTGCGCCGAGGCAAATATTCGCCACGGCTGAGTGGCCGGCGGCAAATTGAAGAGCGACAGCCCCAAGGGGAACTGAATGTGAACTGCAGACATTCTCGAAACCCCGAACCCTATCCAACTTGGCTTTGTCGGCGGGCGCATAGTCGAAACGTGCACGCGGAGTGGATCCGGTTGCCAAGATGCCCGAACCAAAGACCCTGCCATTGATGACGGCAATTCCTCGTGATTCACACATCGGCAATAATTCTTCATTTGCTTGCTGGTTCAGGATGTTGTAGGTTCCGGCGATAAGCAGGCAGTCAATGTCAATTTCGCGCGCGGTGGAAATGCAGACATCGACTTCATTCACGCCGATGCCGATGGCGCCCACCACCTTTTCATTCCTCAGCTTCAACAGGGCCTGGAATGCCCCGTCGATTGCTTCTCGGAAGCGGCGGGGTTGTTCGGTGCCGTGCGTCCAACGGTCGACGTCGTGGACCAGCAACACGTCGAAGCGATCCGTTGCCATCCGTTGCAGACTGTCTTCCACCTGCCTCATCACGCCGTCGTAGGAATAGTCATACTCCATGCGCATGGCCGGAGTGTTCTGCCAAGGAGCCGAATCGAACGTACCCTTCGCCGCCGGATGGAGAGTACGGCCGACTTTCGTAATCAATACGTAGTCATCACGGTTCCTGTCAATCAACTCATCAGCCAGCCTGTATTCAGCTAGGCCATGACCATACATTGGAGCAGTGTCGAAGAGACGCACCCCGGAGTCCCAAGCGTGACGCACCAGCGCCCTTGCATCTTTTGTGGGGACCTCCTTTCCCATGTTTCCCAAGGCCACCGAGCCAAATCCACCGAGCGTAGTGGACCAGCCAACACGGCCAAACGCCCGAGTGTCGCTAATTCGATAATTCGCCACGGAATGTTCCTTTGTTTTTCGAATGCAAGGCTGAGTTCCGGCCGTGGGCTGCGGTAAGGGCGGAACCCCGAAGGGCCGCAATCGGTTTATCAGTGAAGTTGCACCGATTGCGGCCCGTCCAAGCGGCTTGCAGCTACTGTGCGGACGCTCCAGCGAACTGGGTCGATTCGGCGCCGGCGGCAGATGACCGCTCGATCAGCGCAGCGAACTCATCACTGGACATCACCTCTGCATACTGTGCCTGAATATTGCGGAGCGACTCCCAGTACTGTCCATAGCCTTCCGGCGTAGTGTCTTCGTCCTGCTTTCGGCTCTGACCGGGCGTGGGCACTGGAATGGCAGTCCCGGCGTCAGCTACCACGATCACTTTGTAACCGCGGTCGAAACCATCACGCGCGGTAGTGGGAACACAGTTTCCCGTGGAGGAGCCTATGATCACCACGTACTCGGCATCATCCTGCGTCAAGTACTCGTTGAACGCCGTTCCGTAAAAGCTGCTGTTGCGATGTTTCTTGAGGACGGGTTCACCCTTCTGTGGCTCGAACCCGTCGCATAGAGCACCATTCCACGTTCCGTGGTTGAATGGGGAGTCCGGGCTTTTCCACGATGGGTACTTCAGTCCCCAGATTCCCAGGTCCGCGCCGTTGGGATCCATACCCCACAAGGACCAGGTCACCTTCATACCCTTTGACCGTGCTAGGTCGAGGATCTTCTTCGCCGGGACAAGCGATTCCTGTCCTGATGGTGCACCGCCAACACTTTCAACGTAGTCGGCACCGTCCGGATGCAGGCAGAGGTTCTGGATGTCCAATGCATGAATGACCGTTCTATTCAGGTTGATAGTCTCAGGCACAAAACGGTTAGAGCGATCAACGTACTTGTTGAGTTTGTCTTCAAAGGCAGTCATTTGTTATTCCTTTCATTTCGCCCGCACACCTTTGGCGCGAAAGCTTTTGATTACTGTTTCTTGATGTGACTTGACTTGAAATTCACCTAGCTGTCCTCCTTCTGATGCTTGAAGTCCAGCAGCAATTCCTCCCACTCGTGTTCTTGGACGAAATGATCCGCAGTGCTGTAAGTACCGTCCATGGTGTCGCGCAAACTTTTTGGACCCGGGAAGCCGATTACTTTCCATCCAATGCCGTCCTTGTTTCCGCCGTACACCGGGTCAGCATAGAATCCTTGGCGGACATGGAAGCAAAGCGTCTCGAAGAAGGGTTTACCTTCGTCCGTATTTCCCTGCAGCCGGGAATAATACACATCTTTGGATGTCAGAGAGACGGGCGCTGGCTTCGGTTGGCCACTCATTTGCTCAAGCACTTCATCCTGGATATCTTCCGTCGCATTCTTGAACGAATCCGCCCTTAATTCGCGCGCCAATTCATCCAGTTTCTTGATTCCTTCCCGATAAAGGAACTGCATATCTGAGTTACGGGCCCGCGCGGCACGTGCGTCTTTGTCGGCCATCATCAGGAATCCGCTGCCGTCAGCCGAGGCGTAGTGATAGTCGATTCCGGAAAGGTATCTGTCGATAAAGACAATGACTCTCGCTTCACGCGCGCCGGGATCGTGGTCCGTGGGGATGATCCTGGAGGCAGCCGCTTCGATCGTTTCCCACTCATGATCGGTGAAGAACAACTTTTCGTCTGAACTGGAATCGATGGTGATCGGGAGGATCTCCCAATCGGCTTTCGAGATCATTTCATCTCCTTTTCTATGAGTTCTTAATCGGGGACAACGTCAAGCGTTCTGAACGTCCTTTGAGGTAGGTACCCGCGATGTAATCGGCACAACGCCAGGAATGCGCCATGATGGTTAGGGTGGGATTGACACCCATCGCAGTGGGGAATCCTGCTCCATCCAGTACAAAGAGGTTGTCTACTGCATGAGCTTGACCCCATTCGTTGAGAACCGACTTAGCAGGGTTGGTACCCATTCGTACCGTGCCTTGCTGATGGCAGGCGTTGCCTGTGAACTCCTCGCCGAGATAGACCGGAATGGTACGTGCCGCGCCTGCAGCCTCGAGGATTTCGACATTCTTGTCGATCTGCCACTTGCTCATTGCTATGTCGTTTGCATGTGGTTTGTTGGTGATACGGGCGACCGGAAGACCCCATGCGTCTTTGACCGTCGGGTCGAGGTCAACCATGTTGGTCTCCTGTGGCATGTCCTGGAGAATGAAGCCGATCTTCATGGAGTGATTGAAGTAATCCCTATCGGCGTCCTTCATGGCGCTTCCCCACGTTGGCCGGCCGGGCATAATGGCGTTGATTGGCTGGCCGATCTGCGTAGTGGCGATGATGCCGCCACCAATGTGCCCGCGCTTCTCATCCGTCTCGTAGAAGTGCATGGACCCGCCGCTTTGGTAATTGCCGGTCCAGCCGTTCAGTGGCTCCTCAAGATCCTTATCGAACAATCCGACGGCAAAAATGTACTCGTGGAAGGTGGCGTTCTTGCCCACCAGTCCGGTTTCGTTCGCCAAACCGTTGGGGAACTGCGTTGACTTCGACAAGAGCATCAACCGCGCGGACTCGATTGCCCCGAGCGCAAGGATGACAACCGTCGCATCCTGCTCTACCTCCGTGCCATCGGTATCGATGTAAACCACACCTGTGGCGCGTCCGTCCTTACCAACTTTCACTTCCCTGACAAAGCTGTCCGCACGCACTTCGAAATTCCCTGTTGCCAGCGCCTCGGGGATGTACGTGGTTGCAACACTGGAGCGGGTCTGTGTCGGGTCGCCGTATTGGTTCCAGAAGCTGCTCCGGTTAACCGCAGGCCGGCCAAGTGCATTGCCCTCCGTTAGGTGCGACATTGGCAATGGGAATGCGTTGATACCAAGTTTGCTGGCACCCTCATAGAACTTCTTGCCGAATTTGGTGGGAGGCAATGGACCACTGGGGTAGGGCTTGCTGCGGAATCCGGCCCCCTTTTCGGCACCCGTCAGCCCAGAAATCCCGTAACTCCACTCCACCTTGGTCAGGTATGGCTCAAGATGTTCGTACCGGAATGGCCAATCAGCCAGGCTTGCGCCCTCAAGGTCGCCGTGCAAAGAGTGGAAGATGAAGTCGGACTCCCTGGGACGGGGAGTCCAACCCGCCATGTGACTTGTGCCGCCGCCCACGTTGGATGGAACCGGAGAGAAGTTGAATATTCTCGCCTCTGAGTTGGCGTCACTCCGCACCGTGCGTGGCATCAGGTTGACGTCGGGCCACAAATAGCTGCGGTTTTGATACTTCAGCTCGTCGCCCGAGTAGTGTTCCTGCGGGCGCAGCCACGGGCCCTTGTCGAACCCGACCACTTTGTACCCTGCTTCGCTGAGAACTTTGGCAGCCGGGCCGCCACCAGCTCCCAGCCCGACGATTACGACGTCGACTGCGTCGTTAATTCGCTTACTCGTCATGGTGCGAACCTTTCTGCGTATTGTTTGATACTGCTCACTGGCGTGTCACTGCAATCCCGGCTGGTCCCGGTCTTGCAGTGACCTGCAATTGGAGATGTGTGCTTCGGTTTGGCGCCTAGTAGCTTCCCGGGCCCTGAAGCGCGCCTTGGATCTTGGACAGATGCCAATCAACGTTGGACTCGTCTACTACCCCAGTGGGAATCCGGACGAACTGGTTGACTTTCTGACCGAGCACTTCGTGGGCGAAAAGCGTCTCGATCATGCTGTGGCCCATCTCCACACTGTTTACGTCGACCGTCGCGGTGAGTGTGCCGTTCTTGATCGCTTCCATGCCGGAGACGAGACCATCCGCACCAATTGTGATAATCCCGGACTCCCCGTCCCAGTGCTCCAATCCCCGAGCGTCGATAGCCTGCGAGGCACCTAGAGCCATGTCCTCGTTCTCACCATAGATTGCGTCCACATCGGGAAACCTTGTGAGGAGGTCCTGGGCTGCCGTTAGACCCTGATCCCGAACATAGCCGCCATCTGCCGTACCAACAATGGTGAGTCCTGGATACTCTTCGATGGCCGTTTGGAAGCCATGCGAACGAAGCTCGGTCCAGTCCGAGCCGGACGGTCCCATGATCGTAATGACTTCACCTTCACCCCCGAGCTGCTCCGCAATGTACCTGCCAGCAAGGTAGCCGGACTGCCAACGATCGTCGTAGCCGATGTTGGACACTGTGGCCAGTCCGCCCGAGGGGTCGTCAACCTGTGAAGGATTATCAAGTTCCTCCGTGGAGTTGAACTGATAAAAGTTCACGCCTTCTTCGCTTCCCCGCGCGTACAGATCCTGCATGGTTGCTGCGTTCGCCGCGGAGCAGACAAACACCGCATCGAATCCGCGGGCTATATAGCCCTGCACTATTCCAAGAGTTTCCGTGCCGGAATGGTTGTCCGTCAACGCTCCTTGACGCTCCCACTCCCATTGGACGCCGAAGCGGTCCTCATACTCTTTCATCTTGTTGAAGGCGGCCTTTTCGACCTGCGTGTAGAACTCTGAAAGGATCGGCGGCGCGAAACCAACGGTCAAAGTTCTCCCGTCCACCAACTCCCGGATGGCTGCGTCTTCCGCTGATCCGGTTGTGGTTCCGCTTCCGCCACCTTCCGTTTCGGTCGAGGAGTTGACAGTTGTACAGCCAGTCAGCGTCAAAGCCACTGCGAAGACCCCGGACAGCATGGCTGACCTCGCGCGCCTACTTTGGCGACGGTTACTAGGTCGCGTAACGTCGGTTGTAGTCATTTTCTTTCTCCTTCTTGGTAACCATGTTTTTCAATTGAGTACCGGCCTTGATGAAGCCCGGTGGACGTTTTGTTAAGCAGTCGCCGCTTCCAAAGCGATCGCCTTCTTTTGACGCACTCTCGCGTTGACGATTGAGCTGATCCGGTTTGCCAGCACCGCGAACACGAGAATGGCGCCGATGACAATGTCCTGATAGCTGGACGGAACGCCCACCAGATTAATGATGTTGACCGTTGCGGCGAGCGTGACAGCTCCAAGAATCGCACCAAGAATCCGGCCCCTGCCTCCACTGAGTGCAGCTCCACCGATAATTGCGGCGGCGATGGCCTGAATTTCGTATCCGGTGCCGAGGTCAGCGGGGACGGTCGTGTTTCTACCCGCCATGATTATGCCTGCCACAGCGGCGGTGAGACCGCTGATCACGTAGGCGAGTACACGGACCCGGTCCACGCGCACACCGGACTGCATTGCGCCGCTTCGGCTGCTTCCCACTGCGAAAAGGTGTGTTCCGAGACGCGTGGAACCGAGAATGCCCCCGAGAACAAGCGCCACGATGAGCGCCACTACCATCGGAAGTGTCACTGATCCCGCCAGAGGGTCTAGCCCGCCGACCACATAGAATTCCGGCACCATGTAACCGATGATCGGTACGCCCTGAGTCCAGATGTACAGTACTCCACTGGCAAAGCCCAGCATCGCGAATGTGGCAATGAAGTCTGGGAGGCCGACCTTGGTAATGAGCAGCCCGTTACCAATTCCAACAAGCGCTCCTACGAGCAGAGCGGCAATAAAGGCGGCGAACAGCGGCATCCCAAATGTCATGCATTTGGCAGCGACTCCTGCACAAAGCGCCATTACCGCTCCGATGGAGAGGTCTATGCCACCGGAGATCAGCACCACGGTCATTCCCATGGCGAGGATCATGACGGTCAAACTGCTGTTGATGAGATTGTAGAGGTTGGAAGGGTTGAGGAACACCGGAAGCATAAAGGCAGCTATGATGCAGGCGAGCACAAGCATCGCCTGCACGCCCAGTGTGGGATCCACGAGCAGCCTGGAGGTTAACCGATCAGCCAAGGTGAACTTTTTCTGCGTGGTTCTTTCAGACACGGTTCAGTCCTTCTTCCCTGAATTAAGCAATTGGTTCCCCGGCTCCGGCTCCCGTGATGTGGGAGGAACTGCCGAACTCGCATTGGGTTTCTTTCGGCGAGTGGCGTTTACCCCGTACTGCTGGACTCTGCGGTCAAAGACAACGCCGCCAACAATGCACAGGCCTGTGACAATGCTGAAGTAGACAGGATCCACGCCGTTTAGGCGGAGACCCTGCTGCAGCGTTGCCAAGAGCAGGCCGCCCACCACGGCTGCCCAGACCGAGCCCCGTCCGCCTGCGAGACTAACCCCGCCGAGCACGGCGCCCGCTATGGCCGTGAATTCGTAGCCGTTCCCTAGAAAGGCCTGTACCGCTCCGAGGCGTGAGGCGAGCAGCACGCCAGCCGCTCCGGCCAGCAGGCCAGAGATCACGAAGGTTCCCAATCGCACCCGGTTGACGTTGACACCGGCTACGTTCGCAGCTGCCGGACCAATTCCAATCGCAAAAATGCGCCTGCCGTACACAGTCTTGATGAGGAAGAACTGCATGAGTACAAAGAGAACCGCCGCAATCCAGAAGGCGCTGGGGATGCCTAGGAAGTTCCCGTAGACCAACTCGGAGAAGCCCGGAGTGGTCACCCCTTGCAGTGGAACCTGTTGAGTAAGGACTATGAGCAGCCCACCTGCTATGTTCAGCGTAGCCAAGGTGACGATAAAGTCGTTGATGCCAAACTTGGTGATCATCCACCCGTTGAAGAGGCCAAACACCAGACCGGTTCCCACTCCCACTAGAACCCCTGTCCAGGTCGGAGCACCATTGACCAACGCCCACATGGTGGTGCCCGCACTCAGCCCGGCGACGGTGCCCACCGATAAGTCGATTCCACCGCCCACAATGACAATGGCAACACCAACAGTGATGAGGAGGATCGGTATGGCGTTGGTGACATAGTTGCGCACGCTGGTCGGCTCGAGAAATACCGGAGACGTGATCTGGAAAACTATGACAACAACGATGAGGGCAATAAGGATGGGAACGCCGGTGGTGGACAAGGCCCGTGAAGTGAAGCTTCGAAAATTCATGATTCAGTCCTGCCTGCGGAGAGCGCAAGTAGCTTGTGCTTAACGGATTCGAGTCGTCCTTTGGCGAGCGCCTCGGGCAGGTTTTCGACCGAACCCACTAGACGACCCTTTTTCATAACGACCACACGGTGGCTCAATTCGACGAGTTCCGCGATTTCTGATGCGATGACGATTGCTGCTCCGCCGTTGCGCACAAAGTCGCGGATGAGGTTGTGCACCTCCACCTTGGCTGACACGTCGATTCCCTGGGTGGGCTCATCAAAGATCAGCAACGTTGGCTTGGTGTTCAGACAGCGGGCAACAATCGCCTTCTGCTGATTGCCTCCACTCAGGTTCCGGATTTTTTCCTTCACACCCGGCGTCCTGATGGCGAGCCGCTTCCGGTAGTCATCCGCCTGCTTTTCCTCATTCCGCCCATTGATGACGAAACCGAATTTAGAAACCGATGGCAGGCTTGCAAGGGAAATATTCTCGGCCACCGAAAACTCCGGGAGAATACCCAATTGCTTTCGGTCTTCAGGGAGCATAGCGAGGCCATGCCGGTAAGCCGCACTGGAGTTGCGTAGCCGGACGGGACGGCCATTAAGGTGGATGCTCCCGCTTGAGATCTTGTCTATTCCCATGATCGCGCGCGCCAGCTCAGTTCGCCCGGCGCCCGCCAATCCTGAAATACCAAGAATCTCGCCTTGCCTCACGGACAAGGAAATATCTTTAAGCACGTGCCCACGGTTCACTCCGGACACTCGTAGGATCTCTTCCCCTGCGGCTCCGATAGAGTCCGCGTGGGGGGTGTCGCGGTCGGTCGCGCCGAACTCCACCGCAGCGACTCCAAACATCATCTCGAGGAGCTGGTCGACCGTTGTCTCCGAAACGGAAACGTTGCCCACATCCTTTCCATCCCGGAAGACAGTTGCTTTATCGGCGAGGCCAAAGATCTCTTCGAGGTGATGTGTCACCCAGATCAAGGAGACCCCACGGTCCCGCAGCTTACGCATGTGGCCAAACAGGTTTAACCGTTCCTCTTCCTCAAGGCCGGACGTAGGTTCATCCAGGATGAGTACGCGTGCGTCAAACGCAAGCGCCTTGACAATCTCAACCACACGCTTCTTGAGCGCACCAAACTCCTCAATGGGCAACTGGAGGTCTTCCCGGGACAAACCGAATTCCGCTGCGAGAGTATGCACCTTCTCTTGCATAGCGCGGCGATCAAGCTTCATATTGAGGCCAAGGATGCGGGAGTTCATTTCGCGGCCAAGAAAGATGTTGTCCAGAGTTGTGAGCGCCGGAACCAAGGAGAGCTCCTGGTGGATAGTGGTGATCCCATATCCGAGCGCATCGCTGGGACGGCGGATGTTGATCTTTTCGCGGGCGAGCTTGATCGACCCTGCGTCGGGGACGGTAACCCCTGAGAGAACGTTGATAATGGTCGACTTGCCCGCTCCGTTCCCACCAAGCAGAGCGTGGATCTCTGACTGGCCCACCTTCAGATTCACACCATCGAGGGCCGTCACACCCTGGTATTGCTTGACTACGTTCTCTACGTCCAGCAAGTAAGCGGCTGGCGGGTTTTCGTTTGGGAGTTGCGTCACAGTCGATCGCTCCTTCTCCTCGTTGAAATGGTGACTGCGGGACGTTGGGGTGACTTCCATCACGTCGCCATACGTGTATCCGCCAATATAGTCTGGGTAAACAACAAAATCAATGGGTACGCCCAGAACAGCACCAACTCGCGAGATGGAATCGATTCACCCGCAGTCTTCGCAAGAGGGCGCACGCTTCTCCGTCACCAGCGGTTAAAAGGCCGAATCAGCTGAAAGCAGGCGATCATGGGCACCTTGCCGGCGGCCATCTACGATGCGGAAGTGCACAGACGCTGCCGCACAGACGGTGGACACACCCTTCTGCGACCTCGCGCCCGCCACCGCCCCCCGGCTTGCATTACTTGATTCCGCGCTCTCCCATGCGATCCTTTGTTGACACGCACTACTTAATAAACTTGAAGATTCCACAAGCACCGTACTTTTCCGGCGAAACGCCCCCGTCCACCGTCCCTGACCGCGAATCCTTACGGAACTGTGGCCCATGGCACAGGGAAGGCGGGGGTTAGCCAGTCGAATGCGCCACCGATGAAAAGATCGCTGGCTGCCGCTGACCCCCGGGTCGACTTGCCATTCCGGCGGGAAACTTCGTCCCGGGTCATGCAAGGAGTCTCGGCCACGACCTTCGGCTAAACAGAGCACTCCCGTGCTTGCGCCCACACCGTACTAGTCCTGGCCGTATGTTGTAGGCAACCACTTATATGACCGTTAGTCACGCATCGCGTCGGTAGTGAAGGTAACTCTGCCTCGTTCTAGCTACTGGGGGCGGCTCCCTCGCCTCTATATATACAGATTCTCGCCGATTGACCATTGACGCATCCAGAGTGAGGGAATATGTTGAGAGACATAACTTTTTACTCCCATCGTGAATATGGAGCCCACAATGGCAACTCAGCCAACACGCGACGACAAATTCTCCTTCGGACTATGGACCATCGGCTACAACGGTTCGGACCCGTTCGGCGGTCCAACACGCCCCGAATTGGACGTTGTGGAGGCAGTCCATCGGCTGTCAGACCTCGGTGCTTATGGGCTTACGTTCCATGACGACGACCTGTTCCCCTTCGGAAGCACGACTTCCCACCGCCAAAGCCAGGTGGACAGGCTCAAGCGTGCGCTGGAAGACACCGGTCTGGAAGTACCCATGGTCACGACCAATCTCTTCAGCGCGCCCGTTTTCAAGGACGGCGGTTTCACGTCCAATGACCGCGGTGTGCGGCGCTTCGCACTGCGAAAAGTCCTTCGGAACATTGATCTCGCCGCAGAGCTAGGGGCGAAGACCTTCGTGATGTGGGGCGGACGGGAGGGCTCTGAGTATGACTCCGCGAAAGATGTGCGTTCCGCGCTGGAACGATACCGGGAGGCGTTGAATCTGCTGAGCGACTACGTAACTGACAAGTTCTACGACCTGCGTTTCGCGATCGAACCGAAACCCAATGAGCCGCGCGGCGATATCCTCCTCCCGACGGTCGGCCACGCGATCGCCTTCATCAATACGCTGGAGCGCCCCGAGCTGGTCGGCGTTAATCCCGAGGTTGGCCACGAGCAGATGGCGGGCCTGAACTTCACCGCAGGCATTGCCCAAGCCTTGTACCAAAACAAGCTCTTCCATATCGATCTCAATGGCCAGCGCGGCATTAAGTACGACCAGGATTTAGTGTTTGGCCATGGCGATCTTCAGAACGCCTTCTCTCTGGTTGATCTCTTGGAGAACGGCGGTCCCAATGGCGGGCCGGCCTATGACGGTCCCCGGCATTTCGACTACAAGCCATCGCGGACCGAGGACATCACCGGTGTGTGGGACTCTGCCGCGGCGAACATGAGGATGTACCTGCTCCTCAAGGAGCGCGCAGCCGAATTCCGGGCTGATCCCGCAGTCCAGGAGGCGCTCGTATCCTCACGCGTCGATGAGCTGGCGCAGCCCACTCTCCTCTCAGGCGAGACATATAAGGATCTCATTGCGGATCACAGCGCGTATGAGGACTTCGGTACTGATGCCTACTTCAACGGCAAAGGATTTGGCTTTGTTCGGCTTCAGCAGCTGGCGGTTGAGCATCTGATGGGAGCTCGCTGACCGTGGCCGAGACGCTGTTGGCTCCGATTCCCGAGCGGCGGGCCTGTGAGGCCACCGAGGAGCCTGCATCATGACGTTGGTTGCTGGAGTGGACTCCTCTACGCAGAGCTGCAAGCTAGTCATTAAAGACAGCGACAGTGGAGCAGTTGTATCCGAGGGCCGCGCTTCCCATCCATTCGGGACCGAGGTGCACCCTGACGCGTGGTGGCTGGCATTGCAGAACGCAACCCGGTCCGCCGGTGGCCTCGACGGTGTGGAGGCTCTCGCAGTGTGTGGGCAACAGCATGGAATGGTGGCCCTTGACTCGGACGGTCGCGTAATCCGCCCCGCGCTGCTCTGGAACGACACTAGGAGCGCCCAGGCCGCGCGGGATCTAACAGAAGAGCTCGGAGCGGAAGCGTACGCGCAGCGGACTGGCGTTGTACCGGTTGCCTCGTTTACCGCCGCTAAATTGCGATGGCTCCGCGAGTTTGAGCCCGAGAATGCGCAGCGGGTAGCGGCTGTAGCGCTCCCCCACGATTGGCTCAGTTGGCGGCTGCGTGGCTTCGGGCCGTCGCCCGAGAGCGAACATGGCCCAGTACTCGACGAGCTGACCACCGATCGCTCCGATGCCAGCGGGACCGCTTACTGGAACCCAGATACGGATGGTTATGACCTTGAGCTGTTCGAGCGGGCTCTCGGTCATCCCGCGGTCCTTCCCCGGATCCTCCGTCCGAATGAGGCTGCCGGAAACACCCCCGAAGGTATCTTGATCGCTGCCGGGGCCGGTGACAACGCGGGGGCGGCATTGGGGTTGAACACGCAAAGCGGTGACGTTGTGGTTTCCATCGGCACCAGCGGCACAGTCTTCTCGGTGATGGATAACCGGATCACTGACCCAACAGGTGCGGTGGCCGGCTTCGCCGACGCAAGCGGTGGCTTTCTGCCAATTACGGTCACCCTCAATGCCGCGAGAATCCTGTCATCGATCTCCGGCATCCTCGGTGTGAACAATGATGAGATGGCCGGGCTGGCCTTAGCCGCTGAACCAGGGGCCGGCGGCGTCGTCCTCATTCCGTATTTTGAAGGCGAGAGGACTCCAAACCACCCTGATGCTACAGCGAGCTTTTACGGATTGTCCTTAGCCTCGTCATCGCGACAGAACATCGCGCGGGCGGCTATTGAAGGGATGCTGTGCGGTTTGGCCGCCGGACTGGACGAAGTGCGCCGCGTAGGTGTGCGCGAGGAACGCGTCCTGTTGATCGGCGGCGCGGCACAGAACCCTGCTGTCCAAGCCATCGCGGCCCAGGTCTTCGACTCCCCGGTGACCATGCCCACCCCAAGCGAGTACGTGGCGAACGGTGCAGCACTACAAGCGGCGTGGGCGTTAACCGGTAAGAAACCGGAATGGCCCGTATCCACGGTGACCGAACTCCCAGCGAATACTCAACAGGTGATTCGCGAGCAGTACGGCAGGTACGCCTCGGTCACCGCCCTGCGCTGACCCACAGCGGCTGTGCCGGCCCCTACTACAATCCGGGTGACATTCTCGGGCTGGGTGGGTCTGTCGGCAGCTCGGCTGCAGAGGACAAATAGCAGGGCCTCTTCAAAGTCCTGTGATCCGTACTACTTCCGATTCGCCCGGCGCGGCGACTTTTATCACAAAGAACTGACCGCAAAATACGCCAGAGGTGAGTTGCAGGCGGCAGGACCCGGTGGGGTTTGCCGGGCCGGGTTGGTTACGATGATGCGAGTGTTGGTTCAGGCAGCGGGTTGGAGGCTGACGTGGTGGCCCATCGCGGCGAGCTGAGCGACGTGGTTGCGGATAGCGCGTCGTTTATGATGCGGCTGGCGTGGTAGTCGGAGCCGAGGTCACAGAAGCGGGCGGACGGGTCAGCGATCAAGCGCCAGACGATGACCAGGATGGAGCGGGCGACCGCAACGAGCGCTTTGAGTTTGCCGCGGCATTTGACGATGCGCCGGTAGCGTTCGCCGAGGAAAGTGTTGGTTTTGGCGGCCGCGGCGGCGGCTTCACCGAGCGCTCTTGAGGTAGGGGTTGCCCTTGCCGGTCTTGCCGCCCTGGGTCACGGGGCCTGACTGGATGGTGCGTGGGCACAGTTTCGCCCAGGACACCAGGTGGTCGGTGGTGGGAGACCGGGTCATGTCCAGGCCGATTTCGGCGAGGATGTTCTGAGCTACGAGGGCGGCCATTCAGGGACCTCGGCGAGGCGTTCCACGGTGTCCGGCCCGCCGGTGGTGGGGCTATCGGTTGTGACGATGTCTTCGAGCAACTGGCCCATGCGGGCGGTAAGGGTGCTGATCTGGCCGGCCAGTGAGTCGATTTCTGGACAAATAGTGGTCAACATGACGTATGGCCTACTATTTGTAGCCGTAGGCGCGCTGCTGGCCTTCTCGTAAGAACGCCCGGAACCCAGACCGAAAGCCCTCATGGCACTTAGAGCCGCCCACGCCATCGTTCCTTTGGTTATCGCCATTGACGGCCGTTCCGGTGCGGGAAAAACCTCGCTGGCCGTTGAGCTTGCAACCCTGTTGCGCGAACACCACAGCGTCAGCCTCTTCCACCTTGAGGACCTCTATCCGGGCTGGGACGGGCTGGCCGATGGAATGGACCGCTACGTCCGTTCCGTGCTCACTCCCCTTGCGTCCGGAGCTACCGCGCAGTGGCCGGCCTGGGACTGGACAAAGAACGACGACGGCGACACCCGGCTTACCCACCCTGCAGACATTGTGATCGTGGAAGGGGTTGGCGCCTCCTGCGCTGCCGCACGGAACCTGCTGGACGTGGCGATCTGGATCGACGCCGACGACGACGTCCGCCGCACCAGCGCGCTGACCCGCGACGGCGATGCCTACGCCCCTTTCTGGCAGCGCTGGGCTGACCAGGAGGAGCGGTGGCTACGCGCCGACAATCCGTCCGCTGGTGCGGACATCCTGGTGCACGGCCACACGGCAGACTCACTTCCGCAACGCGTGCGGCTTGCCCTGACCGGCCTTCCGCAATGTGAGTCCTTGATGTCGATGGAGCGTGCCGCCCGGCGTGGCCTCACGCTGCAGGTGGAGACTGTGGACGCCTACCCGGACGGAGCCGAGCTGTTCGCCGGCATCTACGGGGCGTCCAACGCGGCCGCCTGGCTGGACAGCTCCACGCTGGAAGACCCGCGGGACCGGAGCCGCTTTTCGGTCCTGGCCGACGACGGCGGCCGCTTCGGACAGGTTGCAGAGCACACCGACGGCATCACCCGCGTGAGCAGCGGCCCGGTCACCGCGAGAAGCGCCGGGCCCTTCTTCCGCTGGCTGGACGGGGTGTGGGGTCGGCGTGCCGTCCGTCCGCCGTCGGACTATCCGGGCCCGTTCGCGCTCGGCTGGCTGGGCTATCTCGGGTACGAACTCAAACGCGAAACCGGTGGTCGCATCGTCAGTACCGGCTCACTGCCGGACGCCGCACTCCTGTTCGCGGGCCGCGCCGTCGTAATGGATCACGAAGATCGGCGTGTGTACCTCCTGACGCTCCGCGACGGTTCCCGTGACCCCGAAACCGACGCCTGGCTGGAACGCGCGCGCGCCGTCGCACTGGAAAGCGCTGTGCCGCTGGATACCCCAGCGCCACTGCCCGTACCGGAATTCACAGTCAGGGACACCCGCGAGGAGTACCTCGCGAAAATCCGGGAAGCGAAGGCGGAAATCGCGGACGGCAACTCCTACGAGGTATGCCTGACCACGGCCTTGACGGCGCGATCCCAGGCGATGGATCCGCTGGAGACCTACCTTCGGCTTCGAAATACCAGTCCCGCACCATTTGCGCACTACTTCGCGTTTCCTGGATTCGCGATTGCCAGTACGTCGCCGGAACGTTTCCTGCGGCTCGATTCAGGCGGCGGCATGCGCGCCGAGCCCATCAAGGGCACGCGCCGCCGCTCCACTGATCCCGCTGAAGACTCCGCTTTGAGGGCGGAGCTGCAGACCAGCACCAAGGACCGCGCCGAGAACATCATGATCGTGGACCTGCTGCGCAACGACCTCTCCCACCTTGCGGTCCCGGGAACGGTCATGGTCAGCCGCCTGTGCGACATCGAAACCTACGCAACCGTGCACCAGATGGTCAGCACGATCGACGCGCGGCTCCGGCCAGGATCGTCACGCGCGGAGGCGGTGGCAGCGGCCTTCCCCGCCGGATCCATGACAGGCGCACCGAAGATCAGCACCATGGCCATCCTCGACCGGCTCGAAGCTGCGCCGCGCGGGGTGTATTCAGGTGCCGCGGGGTACTTCTCGCTGGATGGGGCGGCAGATCTCGCCGTCGTCATCCGCACCCTTGTGATGGAGAACGACGACGACGGCACCCGGCTCACGCTCGGCGTGGGCGGGGCCATCACGTCCGACTCGGACCCCGCCGAGGAGTGGGACGAAGTGCGCACCAAGGCATTCGGGGTGCTCTCGGCGCTGGGCTCGACGTTCCCGGAGTGAGCCTCCCTCGAGCGGGCGCTGCGGACGGGTATCGATCGCGAATCCGTTGTCATCGCCCGCTCGATCAGGGGTTTCCGGCACTACGCGCGTCCTGGTTTTCCCACCTCGCCGGCGCTCGGCGCGGGGCCCTCGCCGCACTAGGCTTGACCCCATGACAGTTCTGGTGTTCCTGGACCCCGCGATGCCTGACGGCCGCATCGCCGATGCCTCCCACCCCCAGCTGAAAGTTACCGACACCGGCATCACCCGCGGGGACGGGATCTTCGAGACGATGCTCGCGGTCAACCGCACACCCCGCAAGCTGCAGGCGCATCTGGCCCGGCTGGCGGCATCGGCGGAGGCGCTGGAACTGAAAGTCCCAGTCTCGGACGCGTGGGAACGTGCCATCGGCACGGCGCTGCAGGAAACGGACGACGACGGCGAACTCGTGGTCAAGCTCGTCGCGATCCGTGGGGTTGAAGCGAGCGTCGAGGGCGGCACGGAAGCCACCGCCTGGGTCCAGGTGTCCCCTGTTCCGAAGGGCCTTCGGGGCAAACGCCTCGCCGTCCTGCTCCTCGACCGCGGCTACGACAGCGCTGTTGCCCAGCGCGCCCCCTGGCTGCTCATGGGCGCGAAGACCCTCTCCTACGCAGTCAACATGGCGGCCCTGCGCTACGCCAAGTCGCAGGGTGCGGATGACGTCATCTTCACCTCCTCGGACGGCAAGGTGCTGGAGGGACCCACGTCAACCGTCCTCATCGCCCGCGTGATCGACGGCGTCAAACACCTGATCACGCCGCAACTGGAGAGCGGGATCCTTGCCGGAACCTCGCAGGGCGCACTGTTCGCTGCAGCACGCGACGCCGGTTGGGAACTCGGCTACGGGCCGCTGATCCCGGCCGACCTCTTCGCATCGGACGGCGTGTGGCTGATCTCGAGCGTGCGGCTCCTGGCGGAGGTCGAATCGCTCGACGGCAAACGTGTAACCATGTCGCCGGACCTCACGGCCGAGCTGTCTGCACTCGTGGAATCCGTCTCCTAGCCCCACAAACGCGCCGACGATTCGCAGGATCGTGGGGACGTCACCACGAACCCGCGCAACAGCGGCACTTTTGCGGACAGGCGACGCCGCATTACTGCACATTACGACGGCGCGTGGCAGAGTCGCCGGAGCCGGTGCTACGTTCAGTCGGGAGTAACGAGCGCCAGCGCCAAGCCCTGACTTGCTGGCCGGCAACCCTCTATCACGGCGGGGTGCCTCAGGTGAATACTCGGCACAAGGATCAGCTTTCCAAGGATCAACAGCGTGCACGCGTGAGGAGACACAGTGTCACAACAGTCAGCACATACGCCCCGGCCCGCCAACGGTTACGCCGGTGACATCACACCCCGTCAGGCGGTGGAGCGCGTCAGCAAGGGTGCCGTCCTGGTTGACGTCCGCACCGTCGAAGAGTGGCGTACGGTAGGCGTCCCGGACCTCACCGACGCCGGGACCGTTCCCCTGTTCCTCGAGTGGAACCGAACAGATGGCACTCGGAACCAGTCTTTCGTTTCCCAGCTGGACGGCCTCAAGGGCCGCGAACTGCTGTTCATCTGCCGTTCCGGAGTCCGCTCGGTCGCAGCAGCGCAGAGTGCCACTGCCGCAGGTCACACGGTCTATAACGTGCTCCACGGTTTCGAAGCTGACGGCGGCTGGCGCGCCAGCGGTCTGGCGACCACCGTTCATGCCCGGTCCGCCGGGGTCAAGGAAGGGAAGGCAGATGACTGAGTCCACGCCGTCGTCGTTCTCCCCCGCAACCCCTTCCGAGCCGATCCCCGGCAATGGCGGCTACCCCGTTGTCCAGCGGCCGGACGACGACGTCGCCGCCTGGGCGGCCGACACCCTCGCCGTGCGCGGCGGGCTAGCCCGTTCGAATTTCGAGGAGACGTCGGAGGCACTGTTCCTGAACTCAGGATTCGTGTACTCCTCCGCCGCCGCTGCCGAGGCTGCGTTCACCGGCGATGTGGACCGGTTCGTCTACTCCCGGTACGGCAACCCCACCGTCGCAATGTTCCAGGAACGTCTGCGGCTGCTCGAAGGTGCGGAAGCCTGCTTCGCCACGGCGAGCGGCATGTCAGCCGTTTTCACCGCGCTCGGGGCGTTGTTGGCCAGCGGCGACCGGGTGGTGGCCTCACGCAGCCTGTTCGGGTCCTGTTTTGTGATCCTGAACGAGATCCTGCCGCGCTGGGGCGTCGAAACGGTCTTCGTGGACGGCTGGGACCTTGCCCAATGGGAAGAGGCACTGAGTGTTCCCACCACGGCGGTGTTCTTCGAATCGCCGTCGAACCCGATGCAGGAGATCGTGGACATCCGGGCCGTCGTCGAACTCGGGCATGCCGCAGGCGCGCAGGTGGTGGTGGACAACGTGTTCGCCACCCCGCTGCTGCAACGGTGCACCGAACTCGGTGCCGACGTCGTCGTCTACTCCGGAACCAAACACATGGACGGGCAGGGCCGTGTGCTTGGCGGGGCGATCCTCGGCCGGAAAGAGTTCATCGAGGGGCCGGTCAAGACGCTGATGCGCCATACCGGACCCGCGCTGTCCTCATTCAACGCGTGGACGCTGCTGAAGGGACTGGAAACGCTGTCGCTTCGCGTGAACCACTCCTCCTCCTCAGCTTTGACGCTCGCACGCTGGTTGGAGGCACAGCCCGCTGTGAACTGGGTACGGTATCCGTTGCTGGAATCGCACCCGCAGTTCAGTCTCGCAGCGTCGCAGATGTCCGGCGGCGGCACCGTGCTTACGTTCGAGCTGAATGCACCGGCTGGCCGCGCCAAGGAAACCGCGTTCGCGCTGCTGGATGCCCTCGACATCATCGATATCTCGAACAATCTCGGCGACTCCAAGAGCCTGATCACCCATCCTGCGACCACCACCCACCGTGCCATGGGCCCGGAAGGACGCGCCGCGATCGGGCTGTCCGACGGCGTGATCCGGTTGTCGGTCGGCCTTGAGGACGTCACCGACCTGCAGAACGACCTCGGAAAGGCGCTCGCCGCGTCCTGAAGCTGTGATTCGGCTGTGAATTTGTCTCAGCGTTGAACCATTTCGGCCCTTGCCCGCGTCTAGAGAGCAGAGGGGTCGAGTGGCCGCTCCCATCCCCCGGGTGTCCGTGGGGTGATCACGGGAGGTATCAACATGAGTAAAGCAATGCGCGTCCTGTTCGCCGTCGTCGCCATTTGTCTTCTGGCGCTGACCGGCTGCGGTTCCTCCGATTCGCCTTCCGAGGAGCCCACCAGCGCTCCCGCGGCCGAGGAGCCCACCAGCGAGGAGCCGTCCGAGGAGCCTACGAGTGAGGAGCCGTCCGAGGAGCCCACGAGTGAGGAGCCGACCGAAGGCGGGGAGGCCGGTGGAACCATGGGCACGCCGCTCGGGATCGCTGAGACGGACCTCGGTGAAGTGGTTGTCGACGCCGAAGGAATGGTGGTCTACTACTTCACCAACGATGAGGCGGACTCCGGCGTCAGCGCTTGTGAGGGAGGGTGCCTGGAGGCGTGGCCGCCGGTACTCACTGACAGCGAGACGCCTGAGGCGGAAGGAGTCACCGGCGAACTGGGCACCATCGAAACACCCGACGGCGAACTGCAGGTGACCATCAACGGTATGCCGATTTACTACTTCGCCAACGACGAGGCCCCCGGAGACACCAACGGCCAGGGCGTCAACGAAGTCTGGTACGTGGTTGCCCCGGATGGCACCATGATCCAGTAGCCGCCCTAGCTTCCCGACACCACGTCCCGGGCGAGCAGCGCAGCTTTCATGGACCGCAGTGCATAGTGAAGACGGGATTTCACGGTGCCCTCAGGGATGGCGAGGGCACGTGAAATCTCGGCTGTGGTTTCGCCGCGGAAGTAGAAATGCAGGACCACGTCGCGATGCTCGGGCGTCAGTTCGCTGAGTGCATCGGAGACGAGCCATGAGGTGAGCAGTTGCTCGACGTCGTCGTTCGAGGCCGTTTCCGGCAGCACGTCAACGTCGAACTCATGCCGGCGGAAGGCGGAACGAAAGGAATCCACCAGCACATTCCGCGCGACCGCGAACAGCCATGCGCGGATTTCCATTTCGGTGTGCCCCCGCGTGACCGGATGCTCCCAGGCACGCAGCAGGGTGAGCTGCACTACCTCGTCGACAAGGAAAGCGTCTCCAGTGAGCCTCCGGACGAATCCCCTCAAGGCGCGCAGGTGATTGTCGTTGATGCTGCTCAGCCAATCTGCCTGACCATTGCCCATCGTCGGTTCCCGCCCCTGGACTCTGCTGGACCATCCACAACCTATTCATGCGCGGCGAGGTTGGGAAAAGCCTGCGGCCTCCTCTCATGATGCACCTGCACGGGCAATCCGAACAGGGACTGTCCTAGCCGAGGATGAAGTTCCAAGTGCCCGCCACCACGGCAGCGGTCACCGCAACAGCCGCAATCAACAGACCGCACAGTGCAACTCCGACATCGATCCTGCTGAAGGTGCTCTCCCTCGCCCAAGTGCGCGGGCCGGCCCCGAAACCGCGGGCCTCCATCGCCACAGCCAACCGGGTGGCCCTTCGGATGGCCTGAACCATGAGCCCGAAGGCTTGCCCGAGGAAGTTCCCGAATCGTGCCGCCGGATTCCCCTCGTGGCCCACGCCGCGGGCGTGACGGGCGAGGCCGAGCGTGCGCCATTCCTCGAACAGAAGCCCGACGAGCCGCATCCCGGCGAGCGCCCCGAGGACAAACCGGTGCGGCGCCTTGAGCCGTTGCGCCAGGGCGTCCGCGAGATCGGTGGGGTCGGTGGTGGTGAGCAGGAACAGGCCCGGCAGTGCAATGGCCAGTGCCCGGAGTCCGATCGCCAGCCCGGCGTTGACCGAGTCCTCGGTGAACAGGACTGGACCGGCTTCGAACAGCACGCGGCCGGTCTTCTCGGCCAGCAGCGCAGTTCCGTACGCCCCGACAGCCGCTGCAACCACAAACGGCCAGGCGCGGAAGAACAGCTTCCGCGCGCTGATCCCCAGCAGGGGCAGCAGCAGGAGTTCGCTGAGGAGTACGACGCCGGCGCTCGCCCAGTCCACGCTGAGCATCACGACCACCGTGATCAGGGTTGCCGCGAACAACTTGGAGAGCGGGTTGGCTTTCGGAAGCAGCCGCCCGGTCAGTTCCGGGGTGAGGACATCCGTGCTCATGCTGACACCTTCACAGCGGATCCGCCGACCACAAACGTGCGGGACCCCAACGCGGCTGTGAAGTCGCGGTCGTGGGTGACCGACACGACGCTGGTTCCGCCCGCTATCTCTTCGGCGAGCAGTGCCACCAGTTCCGCCCACGTGTTCGCGTCCTGGCCGAAGGTGGGCTCATCGAGGATGAGGATGTCGGGGCTGCCGGCGAGCATCGAGGCAACCGAGAGACGCCGCTTCTCACCGCCCGAGAGCGTGAAGGGGTTGGCCTTGAGCAGCCCGGTCAGGCGCAACCGTTCAGCGATCGGGTCCACCCGGCGTCGTACCTCTGCCTCCTCAAAGCGCGCGACCCGGCGCGGCCCGAACTCAAGTTCCTCAAGCACCGTGTGGGTGAGGAACTGGTGTTCGGGCTCCTGGAAGACCGTGCCGATCCGGCTGACCAGCTCGGCCGACTTCCACTCGTGCGGCTTCTCCCCGGCGCCGCGTGAAAGCGGATCAAGCGCCGAGAGGGTTCCGCCGCGCGGCCGGAGCAGCCCGGCCAGCGTGAGCGCGAGCGTTGACTTGCCCGCTCCGTTCGGGCCGAGCACGCTGAGCGCAGCACCGGCCTGGAGGGTGAGTTCCACGCCGTCGAGCACTGTCGGTCCGCGTTTTGCCCGCGCCACCGAAAGGCTACGGGCCTCGAGCAGGTCCGCCCCGGCGTTCGATTCCAGCAATGGCAAGGCCGGATGGTGGCCCGGCACCCACACACCGGCTTCGATGAGGCGGTCGCGGGTGCGCTGCTGCTGAAGGACGACGTCGGGACTTCCATCCGCGAGGATGCCGCCGTTCGAGTCGAGCACCACGATGCGGTCGACGACGTCGGCCCACACCTCCACACGGTGTTCCACCACCACGAGCGTGGCGCCGGTACGGTCAAGGACGCGTACGACGGCGTCCCTCACCTCCAGCACGCCGGCAGGGTCCAGGTTGGCGGTCGGCTCATCGAGCAGCAGAAGCCCGGGCTGCATGGCAAGCACTGCGGCCAGGGCGAGCCGCTGCTTCTGCCCGCCGGAGAGCGCCGTCGTGGGGTGGTTGAGGGGGACGTCGAGGCCGACGTCGTCCAGTGCGTGGGTGACCCGCGGCCAGATCTCCTCGCGCGGTACGGCCAGGTTTTCGGCGCCGAATGCCACCTCGTCCCCCACCCGTGCAAGGACCAGCTGGGTGTCGGGGTCCTGCAGCACGAGGCCTGACCGACCGCGCACATCAGCCGGGTTGTTGCCGTCGATCGTCAGCTCGCCGGACTGCTCCCCTTCATCCTGATCTCCCAGCACACCTGCCAGGCCATGCAGGAGCGTGGACTTTCCGGCTCCGGACGCACCGAGCAGCAGTACGCGTTCACCGGGCTCGATACGTAGATCAATGTCCCGCACAGCCCAGCGGTTGCGGCCGGGATGCCGCCAGCCCCACCCGCTGGCTGAAATGGATGCGCCCACCTTAGACGTCGGCTGTCCGGCCGGAAGCGAAGGACGAAAGCACGCCGGTCTTCGCGAGGCCGCGTGTGGCGAGCCAGGGGAGCAAGCCGGCAAGGACCACACCGGAAATGGCGGCGAAGACCCCGTACATGAGCTTGTGATCCAGCGTCCAGACGGCGTTGTACATGATGTTCTCGCTCACTGCGAGGAAGAGACCCGCGCTCAGCCCGGCCAGCAGAGCCACCCCGATGTTCCACCGCTTGTATAGGAAGAGTGCGAAAATCAGCTCCGCGCCGATGCCCTGGATGAGTCCGGACAAGAGCACGGCAACACCAAACTGGGTACCGATCAGGGCAGAAACCGCAGCGGCGACAACCTCGCAGTAGATCGCCGCTCCCGGCTTGCGGATGATGAGGCCGCCGAGCACGCCCGCAATCAGCCAGCCGCCCGAATACAACCCATTAAGCGGCGGATACGCAAGGGTCAGGGCGGAAATACCGCTGTAACCGGCGGACCACGCGAAGAACACGACGCCGACCGCAACCGCAATCACTGAGGCGACGACGATGTCCACGACGCGCCACTCGTAGCGCCGGCGGGATGTTGATGATGATTTCGATGACTGTGCAGTAGTCATGGGTGAATCCTCCTGAGTACAGGAGGGGAAGGCATCCCGGCAAGCCGCCGGCAGCCCTGAGAACTCGACTCCCTTCGCCGGTACTAGCCGGATCAGGTTCGAGGGTCTGCGGTGTTCCGCACTCTCAGCGCCCACCACAAGTGGCGGCGCTCCCCTGTCGTTGTTTTGAGCGATACCAACATTACACCCGGACCAGGGTTCACGGGTGCGGCGTTGGTCCCGAAGGGTCGCTTCGCTCGACGCGGGTCCCTGCCAGTAGGCTTAGTTACAGAAGGTAAGCCTACTGAAGGAGGGCACCATGAATTCGATCTTCAAACTGATGGGCGTAGGGCTGGGAATTGTCTCCGGGCTCATCGGCACCCAGTTGGTCGACCTCATCTGGAAGCGCGTCACCGGAAACGAGCCGCCCAAGGACAAGGAAGGGCTGGAGAACAGTCTTCGTTCGGCGCTGGTCTTCGCCGTGATCTCAGGTGCGGTCAGCACCACGATCCGCGTACTGACCAACCGCACCACGCAAAAAGCGATCCACCGCTACCAGCGCACCCGCCACCTGACCTAGAAGGCGTCAGTCCCCCGGCGGCGCACCGTTCCCTTCCCGACGCCGGGTGGCCGCGCGTTCAACCACCTCGTCGAGTTCGTCCATGCTGAGCAGGTCCTTTCGCAGGTGCTTGGTCCGGTAGCCGGCGCGCCCCACCATGTGGGCAGAAACGGGCGCGGTCAGAAGCTGGAAGATCCAGCACACAATCAGTACGGGAACCAGCGCCAAACTGCGCAGTTCCACGGCGACGGCCAGCAAAAAGAGCAGCAAGCCCAGCACCTGCGGCTTGGTCGCGGCATGCATGCGGCTCATCAAATCCGGAAAACGCAACAGCCCGACGGCGGCGGCCAAGGACATTAGTGCCCCTCCCAGCAGCAGGATGGCAGTGATGACGTTGAGCAACGTGTCCATCTGCGTCACTTCCTGTCCGTGACGAACCGTGCCACAGTCACTGAGGCGATGAATCCAATGATCGAGATCGCCACGAGAAGCACCAGGTTGTCCGTATGGCGGTTGAACACCATGTCGACAGCCAGCGCACCGCCCACAATCGCCAGGAGAACATCGACGGCGAGCACCCTGTCGAGGATCGACGGGCCCACGGCCGCCCGGTAGATGGCGCACAGCGCTGCAACGCCGAGTATGACGGCGATGATGCCGACCACAACACTCACGAGTGCTCCCTTCCGTCACTGACGGGCAGACCACCCGCGCGCAGGTTCGCGAGATCCTCACGGGATCCCATGACGCGGATCAGCCACTCTTCGGTCCGTTGGACGTTCCGGCGGATCTCCTCGGCGTCTTCGGCCGTGACCACATTCAGACAGTGCAGGTAGAGAGTGGAGGTCGATCGGTCCACCTCCACCACCAGCGAGCCGGGAATGAGCGAGATCGCGTGTCCGGTTGCCGTCACCAGCAAATCCGAGGGGCTGCGTAGCCGTACCGCCACTACCGCGTTCTTGAGGCGCGGACCCTTGGTGAGTGCCAGCCAGAACACCTGGAAGCTGGCAACCACCAGTTGGTACAGGAACCGTCCCGCGAAACCCGCAGCGTAGAAGAGGTTGAACCGGCCGCTCAGCTCCACCGGAGGCAGGTAAAGCAGATTCGCCACGGCAAACGCGATGATCGCTCCGAAGACCAGGTTGCCCAGGCTGAAGTCCTGCCACAGCGCGCCCCAGACCAGGACCAGCCAGATCAGTAGGGGAAGCTCAACGCGCAGAGGTATTCGTTGGCGGATCATGGCGTCGCCTCGGCTTCTTCCATTGCTCCCTCGCCCAGGACGGCGTCGATGTAGGGCGTGCGTTCCAGCATCTGCTGCGCTGCCTGGTCACTGAGCGTGAACAGCGGTCCGGCCAGCACCGTCAGAGCAACGCCCAAGGCAACCAGCCCGATCGTCGGACCCACCATGGTGCGCGGCAGGAGGTGTACCGGCTTGCGGCCTGCGAACCGGCCGGTGCTGTGGGCCGTGACTCGGCTGGATGTCCTGATCGCTGAGCCGTCCTCCTTTTTCACGAGGAGGATCGGATCGGGGTGGGTGGCGTCCTCCGGCCTGCGCCAGAAGGCACGGTTCCATACCCGTGCGATGGCCAGCAGTGTGATCAGGCTGGTGAGGACGCCCGCCCCGACAAGTACGTACGCAATTGGCGTTCCGAGTTCGACGCCGGCCTGCAGCAGGCCGAGTTTGCCGAGGAAGCCCGAGAAAGGCGGTATTCCGGCCAGGTTCATGCCCGGAATGAAGAACAGCAGCGCGAGCAGCGGTGAAATCTTCGCGAGGCCACCAAGCCTGTCCATGTTGGCGGTTCCGCCGCGGCGCTCGATGAGCCCCGTGACGAGGAAGAGGCTGGTCTGCACGGTGATGTGATGCGCGACGTAATATACCGCCGCCCCGAGTCCGATCACGGTGGACACGGCCAGGCCGAACACCATGTACCCGATGTGGCTCACCAGGGTGAAGGAAAGCATACGTTTGATATCCGACTGCGCGAGGGCACCAAGAATGCCCACAACCATAGTCAGGAGCGCAACCACCATCAGCAGCGTGTTGATCCGGTCACCGGGGAACAGCAACGTCTCGGTGCGGACCATCGCATAGACGCCCACCTTCGTCAGCAGTCCGGCGAACACCGCAGTCACCGGTGCAGGCGCCGTTGGGTAGGAGTCGGGCAGCCAGAAGGACAACGGGAACACCGCGGCCTTGATGCCGAACGCGACCAGCAGCATCAGGTGCAGGATCATTTGGGTGCCGTGGTCGATGTCCGCCAGTTTCAGCGAAAGGTCCGCCATGTTGATGGTGCCCGTCGCGGCATAGATCATGCCGATGCTGATCAGGAACAGCATCGAGGAGACCACGCTGACGACGACGTACGTCACCCCCGCGCGAATGCGCGGGGTGGTGCCGCCAAGGGTCATGAGGACGTAGCTCGCGGTCAGAAGGATCTCGAACCCGACGTACAGGTTGAACAGGTCCCCGGCAAGGAAGGCATTGGAAACACCCGCGACCAGAATCAGATATGTCGGGTGAAAAATCGAAATGGGACCGTCTTCGTCCCCATCGGTCATGCCCTGACCCGTCGCATAGATAAGGACCGCCAGGCTCACCGCGGAGGACACCACAAGCATCAGGGCTGAGAACTGGTCCACGACCATAGTGATACCGAACGGCGCGGCCCAGTTCCCCACGAACACCGCGGTGGTGCCCTGAGTGCTGGTATTCACCAAAAGGAATACTTCAATCAGCAGAGTGACGCTGAGCGTGGTGATGCTGACGGCCCGCTGTGAACGGGAGTGACGGATAAGCACGAAGGCAAGCGCCGCACCGAGGAACGGCAGGACCACCGCGAGCGGCGCGAGGTTGGCTATGTTCATCGCTCCTCCTCGGTGCTCGTGGTCAGGTGCCTCTGCGCGCCGGGCGCTTCCTCTGCTTCTTCGACCGGCGTGAATTCTGTGGTTTCCAGGGGGACCTCGGCGTCATCCTCAGCATCGAAGCTGCTCTGGGATGCAACGCGCCGGTCTTCGATGTCGTCCTGTACTTCGTCCTGGCGGCCGAGGACCCAGGACCGGTAGATGATGCCGAGCATAAACGCCGTGACCGCGAAGGAGATCACGATCGAGGTCAGGATGAGGGCCTGCGGTAGCGGGTCATTGTATTCCTCTGCCGGAATATCAGCGGCGTACAGCGGCGCTTCCCCAGCGAATCCCCCCGCGGAGAGCAGCAGCATGTTGGCACCGTTCGCCAGCAGGATCAGCCCGAGCAGTACCCGGGTGAGGCTGCGCTCGAGCAGCAGGTAGATGCCTGCTGCGAAGAGTGCTGCCATGACCACCAGCAGGGTGATGTTGACGCTCACCGGACCACCTCTTCTCCCGGCTCGGAGCGCTGTTCTTCCTTGAGCGCGTCGATGCCTACCGGCCTGGTTTCGTTCTTGCCTTCGCTGCGCTCGTCAATCTCGGATCCAAGGCTGCGCAGAACGTCCAGCACCAGCCCCACCACCACCATGTACACACCAATGTCGAAAATGGTGGAGGTCACGAACTTGATGTCGCCGAAGACCGGCCAGGTTGTCTCGATGATCGCGCTCTGGAACACCTCGCCGCCCAGGAAGACCGGAACAATCGCCGTCAGGGACGCTGTTGCCAGCCCCGCACCGAGCAGGAGTCCGGCACTGATCGGCGTGGCCTCGGCCAATTCGAACCGTCCGCCGGCCAGGTACCGGATGGTGAGCGCGAGCCCGGCCATCAACCCGCCGGCGAAGCCTCCACCGGGCAGGTTGTGACCTGCCAGCAGCAGGTAGATCGAGAAGATGATCACAGAATGGAACAGCAACCGTGTGACCACTTCGAAAATGATGGAGCGGCGTTCAGGCGCCAGTGTCCGGCCCGCGACCAGCCAGGCGTCCCTGGCCGACGTCGCGAACTTCTTGGCCAGCTCAAGCGCGGCCGCCTCCCGGCCGTACTCGGCGATCGGTTCCTGGTTCCGGTCCACCGAACCGGTCTCGATGTTGTTCGCGCGCACCCGCCCGTCGCTGCGTCCGCGCACGAAAATTAGACTGGCAACGCCCGTCGCGGCAATGGCCAGGACGCTGATCTCCCCGAAGGTGTCCCAGGCCCGGATGTCCACCAGGGTGACGTTGACAATGTTCGCGCCGCCGCCGTCGTCGTACGCCAACTGCGGGTAACTCAGGGAAATGGGCTCGGCAACGCGGGAGGCCATCGCCGACATCGCAATTGCCGCCATCACCAGGCCGAACGAGATCCCGAGCACAGCCCGCAGGACCCGGTACTTCCGCCCGGGCTCGCGCTGCCAGAGCCGCGCCGGCAGGGAGCGCAGCGCGAGGACGAAAGCGACCATCACAATGGTCTCGACGAGCAACTGGGTCAGCGCGAGATCCGGTGCGCCCTGCATTGCGAAGATCAGGGCGATCCCGTAGCCGGTCAGCCCAACCATGATGACGGCCATGAACCGCTTGGTCGCGCGGAGTGCGGCGAAGGCACCGAGAATAATAACGACGCCGGCAATGGCCTGGGCAGGCGAGTCGGCCAGGTGCCACTTATCGGGCACCGGCGCGTCGAAGAAGATCAGTGCCGAGAGCGGCGTGACGATCGCCATGGACAGGATGACGAACAGGTAGAACGCCAGCGAACCACGCTGGGTGCGGCCCGTGATCCACACCGCGACATCATCAAGCACGCCGATGACGTCCTTGTAGGTCTTCTCCGCGTCGGTCTTCCGGGCGAGCCGAAGCTGTACTGCTTCGAACCGTTCACGCAGCAGGAACAGGGCGGTGCCGCCGGCGATGGTCCCGAGCGAGAGGAACAGTGCCGGGCTCAGGCCGTGCCAGAGCAGCAGGTGCGGCGTCTGCTCCCCCGGCGGGAAGGTGGTGAGGTACGGCTGGATCGCTGCATCAAGCAGGGCGGGCCAGAGCCCGAAGACCAACGATGCGAGGGCAAGCAGTGCGGGCGCGAACAGGAAGGACGGCTCAACCCGCTTGAACGGCGTAGGCTCGCCGCCTTTGGCGCCGAAGCCTCCCCACACGAAGCGCGCACTGTAGGCGAAGGTCAGGATGGAACCGAGCACAATGCCGACCAGCAGGACAACACCCGCCGGGCCTTCCTCAGCCCGATGAACGAACGCTTCGAGTACCGATTCCTTGGCCACGAAGCCAAGCAGCGGTGGAATGCCGGCCATTGATGCTGCGGCAATGGCAGCGACGACGGCGAGTACGGGGGCTGACCTGGCGAGCCCGGACAGCCCGCGGATGTCGCGGGTGCCGGACTGGTGGTCAATGATGCCGACCACCAGGAACAGGGTGGCCTTGAAGAAACCGTGGGCAAGCAGGAGGCCAAGGCCGGCCAGAGCACCGTCCTGCCCGCCGAGCCCTACCACCATGGCCAGGAAGCCCAACTGACTCACGGTCCCGTAGGCGAGCAGCAGCTTGAGGTCATGTTGGCGCAGCGCCCGCCAGCCGCCGAGGATCATGGTGGCAAGCCCCAGTGTCATCACGAGGACGAACCACACCGTGCTGTCCGAGAATCCGGGCGCGAGACGGGCAATCAGGTAGATGCCGGCCTTGACCATGGCCGCGGCGTGCAAATAGGCGCTGACCGGGGTGGGCGCCGCCATGGCTCCGGGCAGCCAGAAGTGGAACGGCACGAGCGCGGACTTGGACACGGCACCGACCAGGATCAGCACGATCGCGACATCCACAGCCGTTCCGGTGAGCGTCTCCGCGCGGGCAAGGATGTCCGAGAGCCGGTAGGTTCCCGCAGACTGGCCCAGCAGGATGAGCCCCACCAGCATGGTCAGCCCGCCGAGGGTTGTCACGATCAGGGCCTGCAGTGCTGCCCGCCTGGCGGCCAGACGGTGCCTTGAGTACCCGATCAGCAGGTAGGACAGCACGGTGGTCAGTTCCCAGAAGATGAAGAGCAGGATGAGGTCGTCGGCGATGACCAGGCCAAACATGGCGCCGGCAAAGGCAAGCAGTTGCGCGCCGAACGGGCCGATGTTCGGTTCATCCTGCTTGAAGTAGCGCGCGCAGTAGAAAAGGACCAGCGCGCCGACACCGAGGACGAGGATGCTGAGTACAGCGGACAGGGCGTCCATCCGAAAGGCCAGTTCCAATTGCAGCTGCGGAATCCAGGGAACGACGACGGACGGCGGCGCGTTGGGGTGGCCGTTGGCGGCAGTTTGGCCTTCGGCCGTGTAATTAGGGAAGGTGGCGATGAGCCAGGCGAATCCGGCGGCCGGCACTGCGGCCAGGATGTAGAACGCCGAGCGGCCCAGCCGGCGGAATATCAGGGGCGCGATCATAGCCATCGCAAACAACGCGACGAGTACGATGAGCACGATGATCTCCTGATCTCTCTTCAAGACGAGACGGTCAGCTGACGGTCAAGGGCTTGTGTCCATTCTACCCGGGGAATACGCTGTGCCCCGGCCCGTTCAGCCCATCGCAGATGAGGTGGGTACGGGGAATAAAGCCGGATCTCAACCTGTTGTACGCCTTCAGCAGATAGCATGCAGCCTATGAGCACGGCATCGCGAAAGCCCACCGCACGTCTTCTCACCAAGCCCGTGCTTGCCTGGGCATCATGGGATTGGGGATCGGCCGCGTTCAACGCGGTGATGACCACCTTCGTCTTCACCGTGTACCTGACCTCTGATGCCTTCGGCGGCGAGACCTACGCATCCGAAGTGCTGGGCTGGGGTCTTGCGGTTGCCGGCCTGCTGATTGCCTTGCTTGCTCCCGTGACCGGACAACGCTCCGACGTCGGAGGCCGCCGGAAGCTTTGGCTGGGAGTCAACAGCCTCGTCGTCGCGCTCCTGACCGCGATGTGCTTCTTTGTCTTTCCGAGGCCCGAGCTGCTTATCTTCGGCGTTGCCCTCATCGCGGCCGCAAACATCTTCTTCGAGTTTGCCGGGGTCAACTACAACGCCATGCTCGCCCAGATCTCCACACCGCACAGCGTCGGGCGAATCAGTGGATTCGGTTGGGCAATGGGTTACGTCGGCGGGATCGTTGCGCTGATCATCGTGCTGATCGCGTTTGTGCAGCCGGTGGTTGACTGGTTCGGATCGAACACGGCCGACGGCCTGAACATCCGCCTGGTTGCTGTGTTCTCGGCGCTTTGGTTCCTGGCTTTCGCGCTTCCGGTCATGTTTGCGGTGCCCGAGATTCCCCGCCAGGAGCGTGCGGACAAGCTCGGGTTCCTCGCCTCCTATGAGCTGCTCTTCCGCCGCATCAAGGCGATTTACCGGACCAGCCCGCACACCATCTTCTTTCTGCTCGCAAGTGCGATCTTCCGTGACGGCCTGGCTGCGGTCTTCACCTTCGGTGGGATCATCGCTGCCGGGACATTCGGGTTTGAACTCAGCGAGGTGATCCTGTTCGCCATCGTGGGGAATGTGATCGCCGCCATCGGTGCGGTGATCGGCGGGTTCTTCGACGACCGCGTCGGGCCCAAGCTGGTCATCATCGTTTCGCTGATCGGGCTGCTCATCGCCGGGACTGCCGTCATGGTGCTGGGCGCATCGACCTACGGGGTCTTCGGCGTCCAGTGGACCGGCGACACGACGTTCTGGGTGTTCGGGTTGATGCTGACCCTGTTCGTCGGCCCTGCGCAGGCGTCCTCCCGGGCATACCTCGCCCGGCTCTCCCCGCGGGGCGAGGAGGGCGAGATGTTCGGGCTCTACGCAACCACCGGCCGGGCCGTCAGCTTCCTCGCGCCCGCCCTGTTCTCGCTCTTCATCGGCATTTACGGTGAGCAGCGCTTCGGCATTATCGGCATCCTCGTGGTGCTGTTGGCCGGACTACTGGTGCTGCTGCCGGTGAAGCCGCCCGCGAAGGTGGCTCCCGCCGTCGTACCCGCGCCCTGACTACACGGGAGCAAGCTGGACTGGCCCGGGAGCAAAGTGGACTGAGGTGAGGGAAATGCTCCTCACCTTTGTCCAGATTGCTCCCCCACAGTGGCGGCGGAACGTGAGGGATTTACGCGTGGGGCACTGACGCAGGCACTTCGGCGCCGGCCTCGTCGCGGATGGAGGTCCGGTGGAAGTTCAGGTGGCTCCGCGACGCCGTCGGGCCGCGCTGCCCCTGGTAGCGGTTGCCGTACGCACCCGTACCGTAGGAGTGCTCAGCGGGAGAGGTCAGCTTGAAGAAGCAGAGCTGCCCGATCTTTGACCCCGGCCACAGCTTGATGGGCAGGGTTGCCATGTTGGAAAGCTCAAGCGTGACGTGTCCGGAGAACCCGGGGTCGATGAAACCGGCGGTGGAGTGGGTCAGCAGGCCGAGCCGCCCAAGGGAGGATTTGCCCTCGAGGCGGGCGGCGACGTCGTCGGGAAGTGTCACCTGCTCATAGGTGGATCCGAGGACAAACTCTCCCGGGTGCAGGATGAACGGCTCGTCCGGGGCGACCTCAACCAGCCTGGTCAGCTCCGGCTGGTCCTCCGCAGGGTCGATGTGTGCGTACTTGTGATTGTCGAATAGGCGGAAAAACCGGTCGATGCGCACGTCCACGCTCGAGGGCTGGACCATCTCGGGATCGAACGGATCGAGCGCGATGCGCCGGTTGGCAATTTCGGTTCGGATGTCACGGTCGGAGATCAGCACCGTCTAAAAATACCGCACCGGCTACTTCCCGATCTCCGTTCTTACGGCGAACAACTCCGGGAAGAAGGTCAGCTCCAGCGCCCGCTGCAGGAATCCGACGCCGGAGGAGCCGCCCGTGCCGCTCTTGTGGCCGATGGTGCGCTCAACGGTTTTGAGATGACGGAACCGCCAGAGCTGGAAGTTGTCCTCCAGGTCCACCAGTTCTTCGCATGCCTCGTAGACGTCCCAGTGCTCGGCGGCGTGCTCGTACACCAGCTTGTACACCTGGACCAGGCCGGGGTTGAACTCGTGGGCCTGTGTGACGTCTCGGTGCAGCAGTTCGGCCGGAACGGCGTATCCGCGGCGGTGCAGGTAGCGGATGAACTCGTCGTAGATGCTCGTCTCGCCCAGCAGACCGGACAGGAGCTCCAGTGCCTGGGGATCGCTCTCGAACACCTGCAGCATCCCGGCGTTCTTGTTACCGAGCAGGAACTCCACCGCACGGTACTGGTAGGACTGGAAACCGCTGGCCGCCTGCAGTGCGCCGCGGAACTCGGCGTATTCCGACGGCGTCAACGTCGCCAGCACGGACCACTGCTCGGTCAGGGAGCGCTGGATGTGCTTGATCCGGGCGATGCCCTTCATCGCTGCCCGCAGATCATCTTCCCGCAGGCGCTTCCGCACGGCACCCAGCTCGTGCAGCACCAGTTTCAACCATAGCTCGGAGGTCTGGTGCTGGATGATGAACAGCATCTCGTCGTGGTGTTCGGGCCGGCTCACGGGATGCTGCGCGCTGAGCAGTTGATCGAGCGCCAGGTAGGAGCCGTAGGTCATTCTCCCTGAGAAATCCTTCTCGATGCCCTCTTCGAGTTCTCTGGTATTCCGTTCGACGCTCATGGTTATCAGCGTAGCGACCCGGCAGGTTCAGCGGGGTCCATTGAAACCGTCAGTGGCGGCCACTACGTTTGACCCAACCTCAGGAGGACGTATGGGCCGAACAGAACCACAGCACATGCACTGCAGCATCGTTCCACCGTATTTGCTGGCCAGGCTCGCAAGCCTGGAAGATCCCGACCATCAGGCGGCGGCTGCTGCGGCGCGGCGGGCACTGGTACAGCTCGATCCGTTGCGTGCCGCCCGTGCGGCCGCACCCACTGAGCCTTCGCGCGGAGCGGGCACCGCCGTCGTCCTCGCCCTCCGCCGCACTATTTCCGACGCCGGCGGCACCCAGACGCTGCCCGGCGAGGCTGTGCGGCGGGAGGGGGATCCACCCACCGGCGATGTCGCGGTGGACGAGGCCTACTCCGGCTTGGGTGCCATGTACAACCTCTTCGGCGAGGTGTATGGCAGGTCCTCAATCGACGACGCCGGGCATCCGCTCAACGCCACCGTGCACTACGGCGAGGCATACGACAATGCGTTCTGGGACGGCTCCCGCATGGTCTTTGGGGACGGCGACGGTGAGGTGTTTGGCCGCTTCACCTCCTCGATCACCGTGATCAGCCACGAGCTGACGCACGGGTTCACCCAGTACACGTCGAACCTGCGGTACCAGGGCCAGGCCGGGGCGTTGAACGAGTCCATCTCGGATGTCTTCGGTGTACTGGTGGAGCAGCGTGAGCTGGGGCAATCGGCTGATGCCGCGAGCTGGCTGGTGGGCGAAGGGATTTTCACGGACAAGGTGCAGGGCCGCGCGCTCCGCTCGCTCAAGGCGCCGGGCACAGCGTACGACGACGACGTGCTGGGCAAGGATCCCCAGCCCGGCACGATGGCCGATTACGTGGAGACGACGTCGGACAACGGTGGCGTGCACATCAACTCCGGCATTCCGAACCACGCTTTCTACATCGCCGCGACGCGGCTCGGCGGGCGCGCGTGGGAAGGCGTTGGACAGGTCTGGTACGACGCCGCGACCGGGGGACAAGTGCCCGTGGACTGTGATTTCGCGCTGTTCGCGCGGGTAACGGTCGACGCCGCGGTGCAGCGCTACGGCGAGGGTTCATCCGAAGCTGAGGCTGTGGGTTACGCATGGCGGGAGGTGGGCGTGCTGTGACCCGGATTGTGGTCTCGCGTTCCGGCGGTTTTGCGGGCATCACCCGAACCTGGAGCGTTGAGGTGAGCAGTGACGAAGCGCAGGAGCGGTGGCTGCCGCTGCTGGACCAGGTGGAGCACACCAACGATGATGCCCAACGCGACCGCTACGTGTACCGGATCAGCGTTGGGTACCGGGAAGTCACCGTGACCGAGAGTGCCGTTCAGGGGCCGTGGAAGGAGTTGGTTGAGCGCGCCAAGGATGAATCCGCTGCAGGGCCACAGGGCGGGAGCTCGCGAGACGACGAGTAGTAGCGGCCTGCCGTTTGGCCGGTCATGGAGCATCGGCGCCGTTGGGATGTTGTAGTGTTTATGGAGCGGTTCAGGCCGCTGTGCGGGCGTAGCTCAATGGTAGAGCGCTAGCTTCCCAAGCTCGATACGCGGGTTCGATTCCCGTCGCCCGCTCCACGGTTATTTGCATCAGCTCAGGCACTCACTCAACTCCCGAGCGCGGCCCGAACATGATCACCGCAACACCCGCCACGCAGATGGCGCAGCCGATCACGTCCCAGCGGTCGGGTCGGAAGCCGTCGAGCACCATCCCCCAGACCAGGGAACCCACGACGAACACGCCGCCGTAGGCTGCGAGAATGCGGCCGAAATTCGCATCGGGTTGCAGCGTAGCCACGAAACCGTACGCGCCGAGGGCCATGACGCCGAGTCCCGCCCACCACCACGGCTGGCCCTCGCGGATGCTCTGCCAGATGAGCCAGGCGCCACCAATCTCGGCCAGCGCGGCAACGGCGAACAGAACCACAACCAGGAGCACACTCATGCAGCTCACCGTACGCGGCAATGGGATATCCCAGCGACAACGCCGGTGGGATATCCCATCGAATTCAGCGGCTACCGATAGTCCGGACATTCCCATTGAGAATCCGGGTTCGACGGGATATCCCATCAACCGTGCAGGAATGGGCCCGAACTAACCGACCTGTACCTTCGGCACGATTGCAACCAGCCGGCGTCGTTCGTGTGGTGCCGGAGTCCACCGGAAGCGAACCGTGAGTTGACCGCGCCGGGCAAGCACGACGGCGATAGCCCCCGCTGCGAGCACAGGCACGCCTCCCGCGATGAGCAGGGTGGTCTGCGCCCCGATGTTCTCGGCCAGCCAGCCGATCATCGGTCCGCCCACGGCCTGTCCTCCGATCAGGACCATCATGTAGAGGCTCATCACCCGGCCCCTGATCGCCACGTTCGTGGAAACCTGGACCAACTGGTTGGCGCCGGTGACGAACCAGAGACTTCCGACTCCGGCGAAGAACATCAGCACGGTGAAGGCGAACTGGTTCGGAACGTACGCAGCCAGTGCCATGAATCCGCCGAAGGCCGTCATACCGCCCAGCACGCCGCGCAGCCGAAGTTGTGTGCGCCGGGTGGAGGCGAGTGCGCCCACCAGCGCTCCGGTTGCCAGCGCCGTGTTGAGCAGCCCGTAACCTCCAGCGCCTGAATGGAACACATTGTCAGCGAAGGCAGCCATGAGTACCGGCGTGCTCAGCGCGAAAATGGCCACGAACCCGGCGGCGACCGTGCACCAGAAGATAGGCGGCTTGCTGACCAGATAGCGGGCGCCCTGCCGGAGTTGCCCCTTGGTTCGTGGGGCAGGCGCCGTGGTGTTCAGCTGGTCAGTGCGGAGTCGGTAGAGCGTGAACACGGTATAAGTGCAGGCAAGCGCATTGATGGCGAACGCCCAGCCGCCGCCGACAGCCACGATGAGGATGCCGCTGACGGCAGGTCCAACCATGGCACCGAGCTGGAAGACCGAGGAGTTCAAGCTGATCGCGTTGCGCAGGTAGGTGGGACCAACGAGGTCGTTGACGAAGACCTGTCTGGCCGGAGCATCGACGACGGTGACGAGGCCGATCACAAAGGCGATGACGTAAACGTGCCACACCTGGATCAGGCCGGTCAGTGCCAGAACGGCCATTGCCGTTGCCATCAGGGCTGCCACGCTCTGGGTGATCATGAGGAGCGTCCGCTTCGAGTAGCGGTCCGCGACCACGCCACCCCAAGGCCCGAGCAGGAGCATGGGAGCGAACTGCAGAGCCACGGTTATACCAACGGCCGTGACGGAACCCGAGAGCTGCAGGACCATCCAGTCCTGGGCGATGCGCTGCATCCAGAGTGCGACGACGGCAACCAGGTGGGAGATTGCAAAGAGACGGAAGTTGGGGATTCGTAGGGAGATGAAGGTGTCGCGCCAGGCTGGGCGCTGTGTGGTTACGGGGATCGGGGCGGTCAGTGTGGGATCTCCGGCGGGCGCGGAGGGGGGTGGGGGTGCCAAGGTGTCTTCCTGAATTGATGGGACTGTTACCTGATTGAGATGCACCTTCTACGCTAGCCATCAACGTGGACATTCACGAAGCTTATTGAGCCTATAAGTACTATTGAGGAACGTAATGACTCCTTCGAAGGACAGTAAGTGTTCGATTCCCTGCAGCTCAAGACCTTCCTCGCCGTCGCTGAAACCCAGAGCTTCACCGGCGCGGCAGCCCAACTGGGCCTCAGCCAGCCGACCGTCAGCCAGCATGTGCGCAAACTGGAGAAGGCGGCCGGACGAATGCTGATTGCCCGCGACACCCGTGAGGTTCGCCTTACCGATAACGGCGATGCCATGGCAGGTTTCGCACGGACCATCCTCGCTGCGCAGGAACAGGCACTCAGCTATTTCTCCGGCTCAGCAATGCGCGGGCGGCTGCGTTTCGGCGTGGCCGATGACCTCGCCATCACGCAACTCCCCCGCATCCTCCGCCACTTCCGGCAGCTCTATCCACAGATCAACCTCGAGCTCACCGTTTCCCAGAGCCCTCCCCTTCTGCGCAGGCTGCGGGCCGGGCAGCTTGACCTCATTTTCATCAAGTACATGACCGGCACGGGCGAAGGCACCCTTGTTCAGCGCGACCGCCTCGTCTGGGCCGGCCACGGAAAAACAACGCTCGACGACGGCGCCCCGGTCCCCTTGATCGCCTACCAGGCGCCGAGCCTGAGCCGCCAGATGGCAATCGATGCGCTGGAGCAGGCGGGCAGAACCTGGCGCATCACCTGCAACACCCGCGAAATCAACGGGGTCCTCGCTGCTGCACGGGCGGGAATCGGGCTGGCGGTCTTTCCGCAATCACTCATCCCCGAGGATCTGGTGCAGGTCACCAACCGGTTTGACCTCCCGACGCTCGGCGACGTCGATTTCACGCTGCTCAGCAACCCGCTGGCGAACCAGGAGCTGGTCGAGGCGCTGAGCTCGGCGATCCTCGGCCGGGCCCTGCGAAAGGCACCGGACGCGTAATGCATGGCAGCAACGGAACCGTTGCCTGACCCCAAACGACGGTGGGTCCACCCAACCCAGTGGGCGCAGAGTCAACGAATCCGTTGATCCGACGCGCCAGGAGTGAGCAACGTGCTCAACCCCACATGGCAGCACGGAAGGGGCGAGCGTAGACTGGACGCTGATGAATCGCACGATGTTCAAGTCGAAGATCCACCGCGCAACGGTCACCCACGCAGATCTGCACTACGTGGGTTCAGTAACCGTTGACCTGGACCTGCTTGAGGCAGCGGATATCCTGCCCGGCGAGATGGTCTCGATTGTGGATGTAACCAATGGCGCACGGTTGGAAACGTACACCATCGCGGGTGAGCGCGGCTCGGGCGTCCTCGGCATCAACGGGCCGGCCGCCCATCTGGTCCATCAGGGTGACACGGTCATCCTGATCACCTACGCTGCCATGACCACCGAAGAGGCACACGCGTACACCCCCACGATCGTGCACGTGGATTCAAACAACCGGATCATCGAACTCGGCAATGATCCCGCTGAGGGCCTCACCGAAGGCCTTGAGCGTCCACCATTCGCGCTGAATAACTCAGCGCTTCTCTAGCCCTCACACAAGCTCCTCCCTGTACAAGCGGATCCGTACCCAATGCGGACCCGCTTGTATTCGTTAATGCCTCCCGGTGAAGGCTCCCCAGACGCGCCAACCGCGTCCTAGCGAATTGTCCACTCAAGGCATATGGTCAGGAAGACAAGTATGCTTCCGGTCCCAGCGACTGCATCAGTCCCAGGGCCGCAGGCTGGCAAGGCTCGATGTGGAGGCGAGGTACGTATGCCGGGAAATCGCGGGGCCCGCAAGGGTATGAGGCAGGAAAAGAACCGGACCAGGAGGCGGCCGGGCGCGGTTGCAGCGGCATCGCTGGGGCTCACTTCGCTCCTGCTGAGCGGTTGCGGACCAGCGAATTCCGGTGTCCCGACGCTCACCTGGTATATCAATCCCGACGCCGGCGGGCAGGCTGCGATTGCCCAGCTCTGCACAGAGCAGGCCAACGGCGAATACCGGATCGAAACGTCCCTCCTTCCGAACGACGCCGCAGCGCAGCGCGAACAGTTGGCGCGCAGGCTCGCGGCCGGCGATGACTCGCTGGACATCATGAGCATCGACCCGCCGTTCGTACCCGAGCTGGCAACGTTCCTAGCGCCCGTTCCCGAGGAAACGGCTCAGGCCACCACGGAGAACACCCTCGAGGGCGCACTGCAGGGTGCGATGTACGAAGACGAGCTGGTCACCGTACCGTTCTGGGCCAACACGCAGATCCTCTGGTACCGGGAGTCCGTTGCCGAGGAAGCAGGACTGGACATGTCGCAGCCTGTGACCTGGGATCAGCTGATGGAAGTTGCTGCCGCACAGGATGTGGAATTGGGTGTGCAGGGCTCGCAGGCGGAGTCAATGACGGTCTGGATCAACTCGTTGATCGAATCGGCGGGCGGCACCATCCTCGAGAACCCTGAAGCGGAGGCTGATGAGATCGAGCTTGGCCTGGTGAGCGACGCCGGCCGCGAGGCGGCACGCATCGTCGGAACCATCGGCGACGAGGGCCTTGGCGGCCCAGGCCTCGCGACGTCCACGGAGAATACGTCGCTGACCCTCTTCCAGGGCGAGAGCGGATCCTTCATGGTCAACTATCCGTTCGTCTGGCCGGCAACACAGGGAGCTGTCGAGGACGGCACACTGGACCAGTCGGTCCTGGACGACATCGGCTGGGCCCTGTATCCGCGGGTGTCCGAGGATCAGGAGACAGCCCCGCCGCTGGGTGGGATCAACCTCGGAGTCGGTGCGGGAAGTGACAATCCCGAACTGGCGTACCAGGCAATCGAGTGCATCGTGCAGCCCGAGAACCAGACGGAGTATTTCCTCACCAACGGAAACCCGCCCTCGAACTCGGAGGCATACGAGGATCCGCAGATCGCAGAACAGTTCCCCATGGCTGAGACCATCCGCGAATCGCTCGAGATCGCAGCACCCCGTCCGCAGACCCCCTTCTACAACGAGATCTCCAGCGGCCTGCAGCAAACCTGGACTCCGCCCGATGAGGTGGATCCGGAAACCACACCGGAGGAATCGGCGGAGTTCATCACCGCTGTGCTGAGAGGGGAGAGACTGCTGTGACCAGCACGATCACCAAGAACCCGAAGGCGATGAAAGCCAACGGCAAAAACAACCGCAACAACGACTACAGCGACCGCGCCAGGGCGGAACGCCGCCTGGGTTGGATGCTTGCTGGGCCGGCATTCATAATCATGCTCGCGGTCACCCTGTACCCGATCATGCAGGCATTCTTCGATTCGCTCTACGCGTTCCGCCTGACGGCACCTGATGAGCGCGAATTCATCTTCCTGCAGAACTATGTGACGATCCTCAGCGACCCTGTGTGGTGGCGCGACCTCTGGACCACCGTGCTGATCACCATCGTGACTGTCGCCGTCGAACTCGTGCTCGGGTTCGCACTGGCACTGGTGATGCACCGGGCACTCAAGGCAGTGCGCGGCTGGCTGCGGACCGCCATCCTGGTGCCCTACGGCATCATCACCGTGGTCTCGGCTTACGCATGGTTCTATGCGTTCGACATCAGCTCCGGCTATGTGAATAGCTGGTTCGACTGGGTCCCCGGGATTGACCAGGACCTTAATTGGTTCGCCCAGGCGAGCACCGCGCTACCGGTGATCATGGCCTCCGAGATCTGGAAGACGACTCCGTTCATCTCGCTCCTTCTGCTGGCTGGCCTCGCACAGGTTCCGGATGAACTGACGGAAGCCGCCAAGGTGGACGGCGCCACATGGTGGGAGCAGATGCGCAAGGTCATCATCCCGAACATGAAGGCGGCGATCATGGTCGCTGTCCTGTTCAGGGCCCTGGACGCGTTCCGAATATTCGACAACGTTTTCATCATGACCAACGGCCAATACGGTACAGAAGTGCTCTCGTTACTCGCCTATCGGACGTCCATCACCAGGTTGGAAATAGGCCTCGGTTCAGCGGTTTCGGTTCTGCTCTTCGTCTGCGTGCTCTTGATCAGCTTCGTAGCGATCAAGGTGTTCAAGGTTGACCTCGCCGGAACGACAGGAGGAAAGCGATGAAATCGACCGGCCGCGAAAAGCTCTGGTGGACAATCATCTCCATTGCGGTTCTGATCTACGCGCTCTTCCCTGTGGCATCGATCTTCGCCACCTCGTTCAAATCGGCGGGCGACCTCACCAACGGCAACTTCCTCCCCTCCCCCGGCGCTGCCACGCTGGACAATTACGAGCAGATCCTGGTCGGTGACGCACAGGAACTGTTCCTCACCGCGCTCTGGAACTCGATTGGTATCTCCCTCATCGCAACGGCCATCGCCGTCATACTGGCCACCCTGTGCGCCTACGCGATTGCGCGGCTCGAATTTCCCGGCAAAAAAGTCATCCTGACGACGGCGCTGGCCGTGTCGATCTTCCCGGTCATCTCCATCGTGACTCCGCTGTTCAACCTGTGGCGCAACATCGGGCTGTATGACACGTGGATCGGCCTGATCATTCCGTACCTGTCGCTGACCCTGCCGATCTCCATCTGGACGCTGGCAGCGTTCTTCCGCCAGATCCCGTGGGAACTCGAGCAAGCCGCCCAGGTTGACGGCGCAACCACCTGGCAGGCGTTCCGGAAGGCAATCGTGCCGCTTGCCGCACCGGGCGTATTTACGACGGCGATCATCGCCTTCTTCATCGCCTGGAACGACTTCGTGTACGGCATTTCGCTGACGTCCACAGAAGCTGCCCGGCCGGTTCCTGCGGCGCTGGCGTTCTTCACTGGAGCCTCGCAGTTCGAGTCTCCTACCGGCGCCATCTCGGCGGCGGCAATCATTGTGACCATCCCGGTTGTGCTGCTGGTGTTGCTCTTCCAGCGGCAGATCGTTTCAGGCCTTACCCAGGGCGCAGTCAAGGGCTGAGACCCGAAAAAACTGAAGGAAGAGGACCAGAAGAACATGGCTTCGATAACGCTGAAGAACCTCGTCAAGAAGTACGGTGACGGTTTCCCTGCCGTCAATGACATCAGTATCGACATTGAGGACGGCGAGTTCATCATCCTGGTCGGCCCGTCCGGCTGCGGAAAGTCCACCCTGCTGCGCATGATCGTAGGCCTGGAGGACATCACCTCCGGCGACCTCTACATCAATGAGGAGCGGGTCAACTCCAAGGCACCACGTGACCGCAACCTGGCCATGGTGTTCCAGAACTATGCGCTGTACCCGCATTTGACAGTGTTCGAGAACATCGCGTTCCCGTTGCGCCTCGCGAAAGGCAAGCACAGCGAGGACCAGGTGAACAAGCTCGTCACGGAGGCCGCTGCCACACTGGAGCTGACCGATCACCTGCAGCGGAAACCCGCCAACCTATCCGGCGGCCAGCGGCAGCGCGTGGCGATGGGCCGGGCGATTGTGCGGCAGGCGGACGCTTTCCTCTTCGACGAGCCGCTTTCCAACCTGGATGCAAAACTTCGCGGGCAGATGCGTTCGGAGATCTCGCAGATGCAGCGCCGCCTGGGCACCACCTCGGTTTACGTCACTCACGACCAGACCGAGGCCATGACCCTTGGCGATCGGGTTGCTGTCCTGAAGAAGGGCGAGCTCCAGCAGATCGCCTCGCCGCGGGAACTCTACGAACAGCCGGTGAACCTGTTTGTTGCCGGGTTCATCGGATCGCCTTCGATGAACTTCCTCCCCGCGACGATCGAGAACGGGAAGCTGCAGACGTCCCTCGGCGAACTGGACATTCCCGAGGATCGCGCTGTGAAGGCTGAGGGCCGCAAGGTGGTCCTGGTGGGCGTCAGGCCGGAGTTCTTCGAGGACGCGAAACTCGTGGATGATGCGAAGAAGCCGCACGGATCCACCTTCACCGCCACGCTTACCCACACCGAGTGGCTCGGCAACGAGCAGTACGGGTACATCAATTTCGACCCGGCGCCCGAGGTCCGGGAGCTCCTCAACAACCTTGCACGCGAGATGGATGCCGACGAGCTCAGGCCCCAGGTGGTGGTCACGCTCGACGCCGCAAGCCGTATCCGTGGCGGACGGGAGTCGGAGATCTGGGTGGACACCCGCAAGCTCCACCTCTTCGATGCTGAAACCGGTGAAAACCTCACGCGGGACGCCGAAGCGGGCGCCGCGCTGACCGCCGAGGCCAATGAGGAACGGGCTGAGGAGATCGCGAACGCTCGAGCGGCCGACGACGAGGCCCGCGCCGGCAACAGCGCTGGCGGCGGCGGGAGCCACGCCGCCGCCAGCTGAGGAACGCGGGGTACCCGCACGAGCGCAGCGAGTGTGGGGAAGTTCCGAAGCGCTAGGAACGCGGAGCGCTAAGCCAGCCCCGAGACTACGACGACGCCGGCACCCAACCTGGGTGCCGGCGTCGTCGTTTGTTTGTAGTTCCAGACGCCCTTGGAACTACGTGTGTACGCTGTGACAATGGCGGGCAACGATGCGGATCATGCGGCACGGATAACTGCGGGTTACACCTTCGAGGGACCCTCTATCCAGTTGGGTGCGGCGCTGGTGGGAGGCGAACTGCATCAGGGCGCGGCCGTGCGGTTGCCGCTCGCGATGATGAACCGGCACGGGCTGGTATCGGGCGCAACCGGCACCGGTAAGACCATCACCCTGCAGGTTATGGCCGAGCAGCTCAGCGCGCAGGGTGTTCCGGTCTTCCTGGCCGATATAAAGGGAGACCTCACCGGACTCTCTACGCCCGGGACCCCGTCCGAGAAGCTTGGCAAGCGCACGACGTCGGTCGGCCAGAAGTGGGAACCGGCAAGCTTTCCGGTGGAGTACTTCTCCCTCGGCGGTGACGGTGTGGGTGTGCCCATTCGAGCGACCATCACGGACTTCGGACCGCTGCTGCTGGCGCGTGTCCTGGACCTGAACGAAACCCAGGAATCCAGCCTGCAACTGGTATTCCACTATGCGGACCGGGCTGGCTTGGAACTGTTCAACCTGGCGGATCTGCGCGCGGTCATCGGGTTCCTCATATCCGACGAGGGCAAGACTGCGCTACAGGAACTCGGCGGACTGTCGAAGGCCACGGCCGGCGTCATCCTGCGCGAGCTCATCACGCTCGAGGCACAGGGAATGGACCGGTTCTTCGGTGAACCGGAGTTCGATACGGACGACCTGCTCCGCACCGACATCGAGGGGCGCGGCGTCATCAACTGTCTCGAACTGCCCACCCTCCAGCAGAAACCGCAGTTGTTCTCGACCTTCCTGATGTGGCTGGTCGCCGATCTCTTCGCCGATTTACCGGAGGTTGGCGACACTGAGAAACCGAAGCTGGTCTTCTTCCTCGATGAGGCGCATCTGCTCTTCAACGGGGCGTCGAAGGCGTTCCTGCAGTCCATCCAGACAACCGTCCGGCTCATCCGTTCGAAGGGCGTGGGGATCTTCTTCGTCACCCAGACGCCGCGCGACGTTCCGGCGGAGGTGCTGGGACAGCTGGCGAACCGGGTCCAGCATGCGCTGCGTGCCTTCACGCCTGATGACGCGAAAGCACTCAAGTCCACAGTGTCGACGTTCCCCACGAGCCCGTACGACCTCGAGGAAGTCCTGACCTCAGCGGGCATCGGCGAAGCGGTAGTCACGGTGATGAACGAGAACGGTGCCCCGACGCCCGTAGCCTGGACGCGCATGTTCTCCCCGACGTCCACAATGGGACCATCGCCGGCCGGCGTGGTCGAGGGGATTGTGGCCGCCTCTCCGCTGCTCGCCGAGTACGGAACACCGATCGACAGTCACTCAGCCTACGAAAAGCTCTCCGGGTCGCCGGACAGCGGACCGGTGCCGCGAACGACGACGACGCCGGCCCCGCGTGCCGGAACAGACGAGCGCGCCGGAACAGACGAGGGTGCCGGTTCGGAGCAAGGTCCCCGGCCCCCGGCTCCCGCCGGGCGTCGCGTCCCGTCGCAGGCGGAGATCGACGCCGAGGCGAGGCGGATCGAGGAAGAAATTCTCGGACGCCCCAGTATGCGGCCTCCCACGGAGCCGCGCGGCGACTCGGCCCCGCAACGCTCCCACTCCGGCGAGGGTCAGGTTCAGCGCACCGGGACACAGCCGCCGGTTCCTCCCAGCGGCCAGCAGCGCCAGGAAAATCGCGAGATGGTGGATGCTGCCCTGAAGGTCGCGGGCACGATCGGCGTGGAACTCGTACGCGGGCTGTTCGGCACCCAACGCAAGCGGCGCCGTCGTCGTTGGTAGTTTGGGCTGGCGCCGGCGGCGCGGCGTCACGGTGCTAAGCGCCGTTAGTAGAACCAGTACCCCCATTGGGTAACGTAAGAGGGTGCATTCTTCCCGCGTGATACGAGTCCTGGCTGCCTGGCTGCTTGGGCTCATGCTCGCGGTGGTCGCGGCAATCGCAACGGTGATCCTCGTGAACACCCACGTGTTCGGGCCGCACCAGCAGGTGGAGAGCTATCTGGAGGCACTCCGGGAGGGTGACGGAGAGCGGGCGCTGGGGCTCCTCAACGCCACGGTTCCGGATGCCAATGCGGCTCTTCTCGACGGGCCGGCGCTCCAGCGTTCAGTGGACGGGATGGAGAATGTCGAGGTCGGCGATCCGCAGCGTTCGGGCGAGAACCGCATGCAGGTCGACGTCACCTACACCATCCGGGACACGGAGCACACGTCCTCGTACCTGCTCGAGAAGACCGGCACGGAGTGGCTGTTCTTCAACCGGTGGGAGTTTGTGCCGGCAGCGTTGCCCACGCTTGAGGTGTCCGTCATCAATGCGAACGAGGCGACGCTCAACGGAACCCGGGTAGTGGTGCCGGAAGGCCGAAGCCAGTTCGCGGTGTTCTATCCGGCCGGAGTCGAAGCCCATTACACCAGCGAGTACTTCGCCGCGCCGGCCCAGACGGTTGCCGTGACGAACCGGCAACAAGGTGCCGTGAGCCTGAACCTGGCAACCGAGGCTACGCCCGCGCTGGTAGAAGCGGTCAACGCACAGCTGAAGAGCTTCCTCGACTCCTGTGCGGAACAGGCGGTTTTCCAGCCGACCAATTGCCCGTTCGGCTTCCAGACCGAGAACCGGGTTGCCGCGCCGATCAACTGGTCCATCGCGGAATACCCCGCAGCCGGCATCGAGCCGTACAACGGCAACTGGGTCATCTCCACGCTGCGGGGCACGGTTCTGTTGGAAACGAGCCTGCAGGATCTCTTCACGGGAGCCATCGAACCAATCAGCGTGCCGCAGGACTTCGAGTTCACTGCACGCCTCGCGGTGACTGACGAGGAAATCGTCGTCACGCCGGTTGTGGAGTACTAGCCGCGATCGCGCACATGGAGCAAACCAGACGCCGGTGAGCGGAATTTCCCTCACTTGGGCCCAAGTTGGACCGGCTCCTGTCCAGGTTGCTCACGTTCAGCGCGCTAGCGCCTACCTGGCTCCCAATGCTCGCTTCGCTCGCGGCGGGGCCATCGGGACGGCAGCCTTCCTCCAGCAGCCTCAGTCCAGGCCGCGGAGGTCGAGCGTCAGTTCCGTTTCGCCGTCGGCACTGAGCGTCACCGGAATGCCCCAGTCCTGTTGATACAGGTGGCATGCGGCATGATCGGGGATCTCTCCGCCCGGTTCGCCGTCACACGCTGCGGCCCGCGCCGTGATGTGCAGGACGCCCTCGGGCACGTCACCGGACAGGACAAGCTGCCGCTGAAGGCCCATACCGGTGCCACCGCCGGAAACCAGCAGCGACTCCGGCGAGGAGGAGACCTTCAGCTGGGTCGGATCGCCCCACCGGTCGTCGAGCTTCTGGCCCTTCGGCGCACTGAATCGAACTGTGACCGCAAAATCGCCGGGTACGACGGCGGTCTTCGGCCGTTGCGTCTGCGACGCACCCTCATCGACGGCGAGCGCTTCCTTGGGGATGGGCAGACGGACCAACTGGTGCTTGTTGGTCTCAACCACAATGAGCAGCGGTTCGCCGCCGGATTCCACCGGAGCCGTATCCACCAGCACGTCGGAGGGCTCCGAAAGTCCGCGCATCAGCGTGGAAACCTGCCGGGTGGCAGGATCGTAGCGCCGTACCGCACCGTTGTACGTATCGGCGATGGCGATTGATCCGTCCGGGAGCGCCGTCACGCCCAGGGGATGCTGCAGGCGTGCCTGGCCGGCCTCGCCGTCCCGGAACCCGAAGTCGAACAGCCCGGTACCGATGGCGGTCTGCACCTGGGTGCGGTTACGGCCGTTGACCGTGAGGAAGCTCAGTACCCGTACAGCCGACGTTTCGGAATCGGCGATCCACAGGTTGCCGTGGTCGTCTTCGGTGAGACCCGAGGACTGGGCGAACCAGGCTGCGGTGGAATCGCCGTCGAGCAGTCCCTCCAGCCCGGTACCTGCGAGGATGTCCACAGAGCCGCTCGCCGGGTCAACGGTGAAGATCTGGTGCGTACCTGCCATCGCCACGACAATGCGCTGCAGGGTGGTGGACCACACCACGTCCCAGGGTGAAGAAAGGGAGATATTCACTGCGTCCAGGCCCAGATGGGTGTCTTCAAGGCGGGGCGCGGCGTCGTCGGGAATTTCAGCGGATGCTTCACCGCCGAGATCGTGGGAAGTTTCCTGCAACTCGACCGGGCGGGCCTTCACCTGGTTTTCCGCATCCAGCAACCGTTGGACGCCGTTTCCGGCGATGGTCCGCACGGTGCCACTTTCCAGCGCCACACCGCGCAGCCGGTGGTTGACGGTGTCCGCGAGAACGACGTCGTACCCCACCCTCCGGGCCACCTGGGCCGGCAGGAGCGCCAGCCCCTGCGGTTCGTTGAACTGGGCTTCTTCAGCGCTGCCGTCCGCGAAGCCACGTGTGCCGGATCCGATGGTGCGGCGGACCGTGGTCAGATCGGCTTCGAGCTCGACCAGCCGGTGGTGTCCGCTGTCGCCGACCAGGAACGTGCCGCTTGACGGCAGCGCGAGTACCTTGCCGGGAAACCGAAGGTCGCCGGCAGAAGGTTCGGCGGGTACGTATGGGCCGTCGCCACGATGCAGCGTGCCCTTGGCTTCGTGCTCGGCTACCAGTTCCTCGACCAGCGACTCAAGCCCGGCTGCGTGGCCCTCACCGGACAGGTGCGCCACGATATAGCCCTCGGGATCGATGACCACGAGCGTTGGCCAGGCGCGGGCCGTGTATGCCTGCCAGGTGGTGAGGTCAGGATCGTCCAGGACCGGGTGATGGATCTCGTAGCGCTCCACGGCAGCGGCGAGGGCCACGGGGTCTGCTTCATGTTCAAACTTGGGCGAGTGGACACCGACCGTGACGAAGACATCCGCATACTTCTCCTCGAGTGGGCGGAGCTCATCCAGGACGTGCAGGCAGTTGATGCAGCAGAAAGTCCAGAAGTCCAGAAGAACGATCTTGCCCCGCAGGTCCTCAAGCTGGAGCTGCTTGCCGCCGGTATTGAGCCAGTTGCGTCCGACAAGTTCGGAGGCACGGACCCGGTAGCCGACGCGGAGCGGGGTTTCGGTCATTCAGGATCTCCTGTCGATGGATTGTGCGGTCCGGATTTCGCTGACCGGCCTGCTTCCGCTTGCCGTCGGGCGTCCGTCCGGGCCGGTCCCGACTCGTCGCGTGCGGCGAGCGAGGCAAACATGTCGTTGTAAGCAACAAGCTCGGCGTCGTTATTCCGGTCAGCCGCGCGGTCCTTGCGCCGGGACTCCCGTGTGTCGCTGCGAGACCACATGATGGCGACGCCGATCGCAAGCAGGAGCGTCGGCACCTCGCCGATCCCCCAGGTCACGGCTCCGCCGATCTGCTGGTCCTCGATCGCGGACGGCCCCCATTCCCTGCCCATGTTGCCGAACCAGGAGGCCTGGAGCAACGAGGTGCTGCCGGTCAGCGCCACGCCGAAGAAGGCGTGGAAAGCCATCGTGGCAAACAACAGCAGCAATCGGAGCGGGTACGCGGCGCGTCGGGGAATGGGATCCGTGCCGATCATCGTCAGGACGAAGATGTAACCGGTCAGCAGGAAATGCAGGTTCATCAGCTCGTGGCCAACGTGCTCGCGCAAGGCGAAGCCGAAGAGCGGCGAGTAGTAGAACACCACGATGGATCCGGCGAAGTTCGCTGCCGCAAAAAGGGGGTGCGTGACGATCACGGAGAAACGCGAATGCACGATGACCAGGATCCACTCACGGATACCCCGGGTACCGTCCCGGCGTGGGACCAGGGCCTTCAGCGCGAGGGTGACCGGGGCTCCGAGCACCAGGAAGAGGGGAACCACCATGGTGAGGGCCATGTGATCGATCATGTGGGCGCTGAACAGCACCATGCCGTAGATCGCGGGAGCGCCGGAGGTGAAGTACGTGAGCGCTATTAGGCCGATGAGCCAGCAGACCAGCCGCAGCACCGGCCACGAATCGCCGCGCTGCCGGAGTTTGACCATGCCGAGGACGTAGGCGACGGCCACAGTCACGGCGAAAGCAATCCACAGCCAGTCGGGGCGCCACTCCGTGAGCCAGCGCATCGCCGTCGGTTCCGGCGGAAGTTCGTACCCGGTCAGGATGCGGGCGGGAGTGGCGTCGGGCTGGAGTTCTTCGGAGCGGGGCGGCGCCGTCCGTGCGAGTGCGACGGCGACACCCGAGACAGCTCCCATGATGGCCAGTTCGACGGCGATGAGTTGCCACAGCACGCGCCGCGCGGACATGTTGGTGTCCAGTTGCGGGATGATCCACTGCCGGTGCATGAGGCCGATCCCGCCAAGAAGGATGGTGGCGATAGCCTTGAAGGTCACGAGCAGGCCCCACTCGGAGCTCAGCTGGGAGAGGTTGCCGATGCGCAGACTCGCGTTGATGATGCCCGAGAGGAACACGAGCGCAAACGCAAATCCGGCCAGGGCCGAGAAGCGCTTCAGGACCGTGGAGGTCTGCGTGCCCAGCTTTCCGCCGATCACCGCGAGAACAATGATCCCGCCCACCCACAGGCAGACACCGACGAGGTGCAGCGCGATCGAGTTGACGGCGGCGTTGTGGTCGTCACCGCTGGCCGAGTGACCGATCAGCGACATCGGCATCAGTCCGCCGATGGCGAGAACCGTTGTGAGGGCCAGCCAGATGCTGGAGCGGGCCCCGAACGTCATGGTTGCGACGACGGCCGCGATCATGGTCGTGGACAGCCACGCGCGCCCGGTGTCGAAGTCAGTGAGGTAGGAGGCCAGTCCCTGTGTATATGCGGCGTCACTGCTCAGGGGAAGGCCAGCAGCGTCCGAATAGGTGAGCACCAGTACGGCCAGGGCCGCCAGCGTCCAGGTAACCGCTGCTCCCGAAGCCAGCGCCATGGTCCGTGCGAAGGCTGGATGCTCGGGTTCCTCCGGGTCCCGGCTGTTGCGGCCCGGCTTACCTGCCTGCCTCGGCAGGATAATCACCGCAAAGATCAATGAACCGATGACGGCGGCAACTGACACGTTGTGCACGGCCTTGGACAGTGGAAGACCCCAGCGGGTCAGCGCACCCGGGTCACCGAGCTGCCGGGGAGCTGCCGCGCCGGAGAATGTGAGCGCGGCGACCACCGCAACGATCACGAGGGCGCCGGCAACAATCAGCCAGACAGGTTTGACCCCTGGCCAGCGTGCTGTGCCTGCGCTGCCTGGCTTCGATTGCTTGGTTGTTGTGGCCACGCTTTCCATTGTCTACCCCCAGTAGAACAACGGCCAACTAACGTGGGACGCCACACCCATTAACCAGCGAAGGCCGCCACCCGACAGGTGACGGCCTTCGATGAAGGAAACCTACTTGACGGCAGCCTTGAGCTTGGAGCCTGCAGTCAGCTTGACGCTGCTGCCTGCTGCGATTTCAATGGTCTCGCCGGTCTGCGGGTTGCGGCCGGTGCGAGCTGCACGCTCGGTGCGCTCAACGGCAAGCCAGCCGGGGATGGTGACCTTGACGTCGTTCTTGGCAGAGGAAGCGAGAACGTCGAACAGGGCGTCAAGCACGCTGTTCACGGCAGTCTGGCTGGTGTCAGCCTTTGCTGCTACCTCTGCAACCAGTTCGCTGCGGTTCTTGGTCTCTTTCTTAGCCAATGTGTGTCCTCCTGGACTCGTCCGGATATTGCAGAACCCCACCTTGATGGCGAAGCTTCTGGAGGAAAACCTACCAGCTTCAACCCCAAAGTCCCGCAGATTGGCGCGAATTACGGCCTTTCACAGCAAAAACCGGTCAAATTCCCCGGAAATCAGCGGATTCTACGGGGAAATCCGGTCCGGAAGCCGGTCAACACCACCAAGAACGCCACCAGCATCAGCGCTGCCGTGACATACGCGATGCCGGATGGAGGAGAACCGATCACCACCTGCGCCCTGATGAACGCACCCGCGCTGATCCCGATGTTGAAGGTCGAGTTGTGGATCGCCGCAACAGTGTCCGGGTGTTCGGGCGAGGCGTTCATCGCCGCGGTCTGCACATAGGACGGCACCGGTCCGTAGAACACTCCCCACACCACCACCAGGACCAGTGTCCACCCGGGCGCTCCGCCTAAGAGCGCAATAACGACGACGGCGCCCGTCATCACCCCGATCGACACCAGGAGGGCGCGGCGGAGGTTGGCATCCGTGAAACGGCCGAGCGCAATGAGGCCCAGCACGCCGGCGGCACCGTAGGCCAGCAGCGCCATGCCCACGGAGCTCTCCGTGAAACCTGCCTGGAGGAGCAGTGGCGTGACGAACGTGTACAGGGCAAACTGCGCACTCATCAGTATCACCACCGCCACAATCACTCTGCGAAGTGCCGGCTCAGCCAGCGCAGCGCGTAACTGCGCACCCCCTGAAACAGTTGACCCAGCCAGCGGCGGCATGATCCGCGCGGCACCGGCGGCGAGGATCAGGGATAGCAGGGCTGCGGCCGCGAAGGCCCACCGCCAACCGATGGTCGATCCCACCCAGGTGCTCAGCGGCACCCCGCCCGCGATCGCAAGCGCGTTTCCACCATTCACCAGGGCAATCACAGCGCCCAGGCGTCCGGCCGGCGCGAGCCTGGACGCGTAACCGAACACCACGGCAAAGAACAGTGCGTGACAGGCACCGGCGAGCAGTCTTCCAGCCAGCGCGAACGCGTAGCTCTCGGCCAGGCAGACCATGAAATTGCTGGCACCGTAACCGGCCAGGAGTCCTATCAGCAGCGGCCGGCGGGAAACCCCACTTGTCCAGGCGTTCAACGGAATAGATGCGAGCACAACCACGGCGGCGTAAGCGGACACGAGTAGGCCCACTGATGATTCGGATACGCCGAGGTCCGCGGCCATCAGGGGCAGGAGACCGATGGGGAGAACCTCTGTGGCGACCGCGAGGAAACCGCCCGCGGATAGCAGCAGCAGGGGCGGGCGGAGCACGGTCTGGTTGGTCAACGTGCGTCCTTTCAGCGGACCTGTTTTGCCTGAGGCGTTAAATGACTGAAGCGGCGACCCGTGAGAGTCGCCGCTCCAGTGTGAAACTAAATGCTTACCAGCTGGACTTGGTTACGCCGGGCAGTTCGCCACGGTGAGCCATGTCGCGGAAGCGGACACGCGAGATGCCGAACTTCTGGAGGGTGCCGCGGGGGCGCCCGTCAATCTGGTCGCGGTTGCGAAGGCGAACCGGCGAAGCGTTGCGGGGAAGCTTCTGCAGGCCGAGCCGTGCAGCTTCACGAGCCTCATCGGTTGCGTTCTCATCCACAAGGGTCTTCTTGAGTTCGAGGCGCTTGGCCGCGTAGCGCTCAACGATGACCTTGCGCTGCTCGTTACGAGCAATCTTTGACTTCTTAGCCATGTTTAGCGCTCCTCTCGGAATTCGACGTGCTTGCGGATCTTGGGATCGTACTTCATGAGGACCATGCGGTCCGGGTCATTCCGGCGGTTCTTGCGGGTCACGTAGGTGTACCCGGTACCGGCCGTGGACTTCAGCTTGATGATCGGACGTACGTCCTTGTCCTTCGCCATTAGAGCTTCACTCCCCGCGCCTGGATCTCAGCGACCACGGCGTCAATACCGCGGACGTCGATGGTCTTGATGCCGCGGGCCGAAACCTGCAGCGTTACGTTGCGGCGCAGGGACGGTACCCAGTAGCGCTTCTTCTGAATGTTCGGGTCGAACCGGCGCTTGGTGCGGCGGTGCGAGTGCGAAATGCTGTGCCCAAAGCCCGGCTCGGCTCCAGTCACTTGGCAGTGAGCTGCCATGACGATCCTCCAAAGATTGAATAAAGCAAGTAGCAGACAGTGCTACCTGCCATGGAATGCCATCAGTGACGCCCTGTAATGACTGTCCGTAAGACCGCCGGGGAGACGCGCTATCCTGCGCAACCTGAGCCCCTAACTACCGGCCGCAGGAAGAATAAACCTGAAAACCGGAGCAATTGCGCACGCTTCGCCATCTGATGCCCCTCCATTCTAGGAGGTGGCACGGTTTAAGACCAATCGAATCAGGCTACTCTGGCACGCCGTCGGCGTCGACCACAGTCACAACCCCGGGTTCGCCCCCACGGAAACCTGCCGGAAGAACCGCCGCTGTATCAACGATCGCCGAACGCACCTCGGCACCGGATGAGATCCTCACCCGGTCCAGCAACACAGAATCGACGACGACGGCGCCCTCCTCCACAACGGCATCGGGTCCGATAACACTGTGGGTCACCGTCCCGTCAACCCGCGCACCGGGAGAAACGAGGCTCGAACCGATCCGGGCGCTCTCCCCGACGAAGGCGGGAAGACGCCTCGGGCTGGCACTGAGTATAGGCCAGCGGGGATCGTCAAAGGGCAGGCCGCGGCCGTCCAACAGGTCCATATGCGCCCGGTGATAGTTTTCGGGTGTGCCAAGATCCAGCCAGTAGGTATCGAGCCTGTGCTCGGCAACCGTGAAGTGCTCCACCAGATGCGGAATCAACTGATCGCCGTAGTCCTCAAGCTGACCCTCCCGCTCGTGCAACTCCTGCAGCGTGTCCAGCAGCACATCCGCCGAGTAAAGGAAAATCTCAGCGGCCACAATGTCCGTCCGCGGCTTCTCCGGTTTGTACTCGAAACCGGTAACCAGGCCGTCCGCAGACTCGAGGACACCGTGTGCGGAGGCATCGCCGTCGTACTGTTTGGCCACCATGGTGAGCACAGCGCCGGTGTCCTGGTGGGTCTTCACCACGTCGCGGTAATCGAGCTGGTAAAGGTGGTCCGCGCTGAGGACAAGGACCAGGTCCGGGTCAAATTCGCGGATGAACTCGGCCTGACGGTACAGCCCGTCAGCGTTTCCCTCGGCGAAACCTTCACCGTGCTCGCCCTCGAAAGGCGGAAGCACCCGAAGTCCGCCGTTGGTCCGGTCAAGGTCCCAGGGCCGGCCGTTGGCCAGGTGGTCGTTGATGGACTTGGGCTGGTACTGCTCCACCACCCAGACATCGGAAATGTGGCTGTGGTGGAGGTTGGACAGAGGAATGTCGATCAGGCGGTACGTTCCGCCCACCGGGACAACGGGTTTGGCCTTCCTGTCGGTCAGCGACCCCAGGCGCCCTCCACTGCCGCCTGCAAGAATGATGGCCAGGATGGACGGCGTCTTCACACCGAGACCACCGGCGCCGACTGCTGGAGGATCCAGTGCGTCTCATCCAGGCGGGCGAGGATCTTCTTCCCGATCCTTTCCAGATCAATCACGTCCCTCTCGTCAAGCGCATCGAACACCAGTTGGCGCACATATTCCACGTGGTCCACGGCGAGAAGCTGAAGGTTCCGCAGGCCCTCCCCTGTGATGGTGGCCGTGGTGACACGCAGATCCCGGGTGCTCTGGCTTCGCCTGACCCAGCCCCTGCCCTCAAGCTTGGTGACCACATGGCTCAGCCGGGACAGCGATGCGTTCGAACGCCCCGCCAGTTCACTCATGGGAAGGGTATGGTCTCCCGCTTCGGAGAGCATGGCGAGCACGTGATAGTCGAACAGCGTGATCTTGGCGCGCCTGTTTAGATCAGCATCCAGCGTCCCCGGCAGCATGGTGGCAACCGCATAGAGAGCGAGCCAAGCTTGCCGTTCCGCTGGACCCAACCACCGCGCGCCTGTCATACCGGTCATTCTGGCATAAAAGGCGCGCGGTCCGTCTCAGACGCCTGCCGGTTTGCGCTCGCCGTCAGCCTCCAGGTCAAGCGGCAGCTCCGAGTAGTCCAGCAGGTCGTTTTCGTGCTGGTTGGCCACCAGCGCCTTTGCCTCAGACTCCGTGTCCACCGAGGGCATGGAACCAGGCATCGGCTTACGGGCGGACTCCTTCATGAAGTACACCGTCACCGCGCCGACAACCGATGTGGCCACCAGATAGTAGGCGGGCATCATGTCATTGCCGGTCAGATCCACAAGACCCTGCATGATGAACGGCGCGGTGCCGCCGAAGATCGCAACCGCGAAGTTGTAGGCGATACCCATGGCCCCGTACCGGCTGGCGGTTGGGAAAAGGGCGGGCAGCGACGACGCGAGGATCGAGACATAGAAGGTAACAGGGAACGCCACCAGGGCAAGCCCGAGCAGGGTGGACCAGACTGCTCCGACCTGGAGCAGAAGGAACGCCGGAATTGCAAAGACAATGGTGCTTCCGGAACCGATCCAGAGAACGGGACGGCGTCCAATGCGGTCCGAAAGACGGCCCGCAAGCGGAATGCACAACGCCATGACCACCAGGACCGGAATGGTGAGGACGGTCCCCTGCAGCGGATCATAATCGAGGACGCTGGTCAGGTAGGACGGCATGTAGGAGGTCAGCGCGTAGCCGACCGTGTTCGCCGCGGCGACCAGCAGCATCGCGATGACGATGCCGCGCCAGTAGCGGCGGAAGATTCCGAGCGGGCCGTGCGAGACGGCGTCGTCGTTGGTCTGGGCTTCCTTGGCGCCCTCCTCCTGGGCGTCGAGCGTTGCCTGGAACGCCGGTGACTCCTCGATCTTCATCCGGAAGTAGATGGCAATCAGGCCAAGCGGGCCGGCGATCAGGAACGGAATGCGCCAGGCCCAGGCCTCCATGGTGTCCTGACCGAGGGTGACCTGCAGGATCGAGACCACAACGGCGCCGACAGCGAAGCCCAGGTAGCTGCCCAGGTCGAGGATGCTCGCCAGGAATCCGCGGCGCTTATCCGGTGCGTACTCGCTGACGAAGGTCGTGGCGCCGGCGTATTCGCCACCCGTGGAGAAGCCCTGCAGGATCTTCAGGAACACCAGGAGCGCCGGTGCCAGGAACCCGATCGCCGCGTAATCCGGCAGCAAGCCGATGGCGAAGGTTGAGGCCGCCATCATGATCAGTGTCCAGGCGAGGGTTTTCTGCCTGCCGATCTTGTCGCCGATGTAACCGAAGACAACACCGCCCAGCGGGCGGAAGATGAACGTCACCGCAAAGGTGCCGAGGGCAAACAGCAACTGGACTGCGGGATCGGCCTGCGGCAGGAACACCGCACCCATGGTGACGGCGAGGTATCCGAAGACGCCGACGTCGTACCACTCCATCGTGTTTCCCACGACGGTGCCGCCGACCGCCTTCCGGAGCGTTGGTTTCTCAACTACCTGAATGTCGTCGACGGCGAGCTTGCGCTTCCCGAAGCGCCGGGCGGATCCGCCCTTTGCCGTCTTGGTGGAATAGTGGTTGTCCATGGGCATCTGGGCCTTTCGTGAGGTCATTTGCTTGGAACCGAGATCCATCGCGGGTCATCGCCCGCAAAACAGACCTTCAATTTTAGTGAAATAGCCTCACGAATCCGAATGGACCGCCGGAATCAGTGCTCCGTGCCCCGGTTCAAACCCTGCGCATCCCCATGACGACGCGGAGCGCACGCGTCGCTATGTTATTCCTCACACCGCGCTGCGGGTGGCCGGTTTCCACACGGGTTGAACCAGCTGCGGGTACTTCGCCGTCAGCGCGTCGCCAGAGGATTGCCTGCGGAGCCTCCGCCCCACCCAGGGGGCGAGGTATTCCCGTGCCCACACAGCATCTTCCTTGATCTGCGCCAGGCGTGAGCGAGCCGGCCGCGTGTCGAGTTCGGGCACCTCGATACTGTGCGCCGACTTCAGCACCTCCAGGACCCGCGCCGCCATCAGGGTGTGACCGGCAGTGGCCATATGCATCCGGTCCACGTCCCAGTAGTCCCAGTTCTGGAACTCGCGCATCCGCCAGTAATCGGCAATCTCGGCGTCGTGGCGGTCCGCGATCTCACGCACCAGTTCGTTGTAGATCGCGGTCCGCCCGCGGGTCTTGCCGAACACGGCTGACTTCACGGAATCGAACCCTGTGAACAGGACCACAGCGGCACCGGACCCGCGCAGCCGCGCGATGCCGGCGTCGTACTCCGCCATCAGCGCGTCCAGGTCGATGGAGGGCCGAAGGATGTCATTGGCGCCCGCATAGATGGTGACCAGGGTGGGCTGCAGCTTCAGCGCGGCGTCGACCTGCTCGGTCAGGATCTGCCGCATCTTGCGGCCGCGGATGGCCAGGTTGGCGTACCCCCAGGACGGGTCGGCGAGGATCAGCTGCTCCGCCACACGGTCAGCCCAGCCGCGCACACCGTTGGGGCACCCGGTATCCCAGTCCCCTACGCCCTCACTGAATGAATCGCCGAGCGCGACATACCGTTGGGTGTACTCCACCAGGCCTAGTTCTCCTCGTCCTTGTCGCCGTCCTCTTTCGGGCCCTGGTTCCCGGCGTCGTACTCGTGCTGGGTGTGGTGCTCAGTCTCGCCGAACGAGCCGTTGAACCCAGCCGGATCGCCGGTTGGCTGGGCTGAGGGCGGGTTGGGGAAGGTTGGCGAACCGCCGAGATCGTTGCCTTCCTGCGCGGCCTCGTCGGCCGGCTTCTGATCCTTCGTCATGACTCCTCCTATACGGCGATTCCTACGGGCATCCGATGAGTACCGGGACGCTGCTTTCGCCCAACCAGCATAGTCGGCGGGGGCGCACGGCACACGCGGCCTGCGCAGACGCTAAGCTCGGTTACGAATCGCACCTCGTGAGGAGATCAGCATGCCCGAATCCCTGCCGGAGCCACAAGCAGAATCACAGCCGGGATCAGGCCGCAAGCGCGCCGCCCTGATCCTCAACCCGGTCAAACCCACCGAGCAAGACATCCGCGGCATTGTCGCGGAACTGAGCGCTTCCGAGGGCTGGGATGAACCGTTGATCCTGGAGACTACGGAGGATGACCCGGGTCACGGCCAGGCGCAGGAGGCACTCAAGGCGGGGGTCGACGTCGTTATCGCCGCCGGCGGCGACGGCACCGTACGGTGCATAGCCGAGGAACTTGCGGGTACGACGACGGCCCTCGGCTTGCTCCCGCTCGGCACCGGCAACCTGTTGGCCCGCAACCTCGACATCGACGTTGACGATCCGCGCTCGGCGGTCGAGGCGGCTTTGACCGGTACGGAGCGGCAGGTGGACGTCGTCTATGTGAACGTGGACCGGGCCCAGGACGCCCACGTCTTCCTGGTGATGGCCGGACTGGGTTTCGATGCGTCGATCATGGCCGACACCCGGGATGACCTGAAGGACAAGGTGGGCTGGCTTGCCTATGTCGACGCCGGTATCCGCAACCTGCAGGGCAAGCCGTCGAAGGTGAAGATCACGCTTGACGGCGGGAAGCGCATGACGCGCCGCCTCCGCAGCGTGATGGGCGGCAATTGCGGAAAGATCATGGGCGGCCTGGAAATCTTCCCTGGCGCGAAGATCGACGACGGGCTGCTGGACATCATGACCGTCGCGCCGAGCGGAGCCTTCGGCTGGTTCGCGGTGCTCGGGAAACTGGTGGCGCGCGGCAAGGGCAAGGACCCCTCACTCGAGTACTTCCAGTGCAAGGAGGCCGAAGTTGAGGTGGACACGCCACTGGAGATCCAGCTCGACGGCGACGCCCTGGGCAGGGGCAGGCACATGGCCTTCCGCGTGGAGCCGAACTCGCTGAAACTGCGTATGCCCTACGGCAAGAAGGACCCGGCGATCCTCATGAACCCCGAGCCGTAAAGCCTGGTTCCGGCCTCGCGATTACGTGCAGGTCTTCGACGGTTCCTAGCCACCGCCACGCGATTAGGTGCAGGCCTGCTTAGTCTTCGGGAGACAGGACCGCCTACAGCTCGGCCTTACCTTGCCGCCAGTACCCCATGAACGCAACCTGCTTGCGGTCAATGCCCACGTCCCGCACCAGGTACCGGCGCAGTCCACGGACGACGGCGGCCTCCCCGGCAATCCAGGCGTAGAACGGCAGCGCGCCGGATGGCTTGTCCGGATTCAGTGAACCGTCGAGGGCAGCGGCGTCGAGCAGTTGGGGAGTTTCCCAGAGGATCGTCTTGTCGATGTCGATCTCTTCGGGCTCCGGCCCTGCAGCTCCGCCTGCCGCAGCGCTCAGCGCCTGGGCCGTAGGCGTATCCGCGCCGAGAGCGACTCGGAACGGCGCCGAGAGGGACACCCAACCCGGAACCTTGATCGTCTGGCGGACGGCGGCGTCGAGCAGTTCACCGTGCGGACGGCCGCTGCGCACCAGCCAGCTGATGCCGACGCCGGAGGGCGTCTGGATGTCCTGGATGTCCGAACTGTCAGGCACCTCGAGGAAAGCATGGCCTGCAATGTCTTCCGGCAGCGATTCGAGGATGGCGCTGATCGCCGGAACGGCTGTCTCGTCGCCGGCCAGCAGGACGTTCTGCGCCAGACCCGGACGCCACTCGATGCCGCCGTAGGCACCGGCCGTTGCGCACGTCGCGGCGTGTACGTTGGGGCCAATCAGCCAGACCCGGTCGCCCGGTGCGGCAGTGGCAGCCCACGACGACGCCGGGCCGCCCTTGCCATCGGCGTCGAAATGCATGACGAAGTCCACGTCCAACTCCGGAACCTGGCTGTCACAGCGCGATTCGCGGACCGTGTAGGTGCGCATGTCACCGCGCTCCTGCGGGTCCAGGGCGAGCCACTGCTGGTACCAGGTGCTGCCGCCGTCGGCCATCAGTGCGCCGATGTCCACACCCCCGTTGCCTGCGGGCGGGATCATGACCTTGATCCGGAGATCCAGCGTGGAACCCTGCACACCGAAGTCCCCCAGGCAGGCTCCACCGAAGGTGATCCGCTGAAAGTTCGCGCTGATGCGCTCAACCTGGCTGACGACGACGTCGAACGCCTTGATCGCCGACACCGTCCCCTGGGCCGTGGTTGTGCTGGCGCGGGATCCAGTGCGCCCCTGGCGCCTTGTGCTCACTTCGGTCACGATGCTGCCTCCATGGTCAGTGCTCGAATCCCGTCCTGGGGGTTCGCTAAAAAACCCGGGTTCTGCTCCGGGTTGGTCTCTGTTGTGGTTGTGCGCTCGGACGCTGAGTGGTGACGGCCGATCGGCACAACCATGGGCGTGCCTGAAACGGGGTCCCCGATGACGCGGGACTGCAGCCCGAACACCTCGCCGACGGTCTCCTCCGTCACCACGTCCGCGGGAGCGCCCTGCGCAACAATGCGTCCACCCTTCATGGCGATCAGGTGATCGGCGTACCGTGCCGCGAGGTTGAGATCATGCAGCACGATCGCGACTGTGGTTCCGGCGCGGCGGTTCAGGTCCGTGATGAGGTCAAGCACCTCGACCTGGTGCGAGACATCCAGGAAGGTTGTCGGCTCATCGAGCAACAGAATGTCGGTCTGCTGGGCCAGTGCCATCGCTATCCAGACCCGCTGACGTTGGCCACCCGAAAGCTCGTCCACGTTCCGGCCCGCGAGTTCCAGCGTGTCCGTGGCCTGCAGCGCGGCGGCGACAGCGGCGTCGTCGTCGGGATTCCATTGCCGGAACCAGCCCTGGTGCGGGTAGCGGCCCCGGCCCACGAGATCGGAAACGGCAATGCCGTCCGGTGCGACGGGCGTCTGCGGAAGCAGACCAAGCGTTTTGGCAACGGCGCGGGTGGACAGGGAGTGGATGTTCTTTCCATCGAGCAATACCGAGCCCGACGCCGGTTTGAGCAGCCGCGCGAGGCCGCGCAGCAGCGTGGACTTGCCGCACGCGTTGGCGCCGACAATGACGGTGACCTTGCCCTCGGGCAGCTCGACCGTGAGATCCTCGACCACGCGGCGGTCCTCATACGCGAGAGTCAGATTCTTGGCGTTCAACCTCATGTCAGCCTCCCTGGCCAGATCGGTTGGATGTTGCAAGTAGCCACAGCAGGAACGGCGCACCGAGCACGCCCGTGATCACTCCCACCGGGAGGGTTACGCCCGGAATCAGGTTGGCGGCCGTGAAATCCGCGCCCAGGACGATCACCGCACCCACCAGCCCCGCGGTGAGCAACGGGCGGTGACCGTTCAGGAACCTGCGCGCGATCGGCCCGGAGAGGAAAGCGATAAAGGAGACCGGCCCGGCGGCCGCCGTCGCAACCGCCGCCAGCAGGACACCTGTCACAATGAGCGAGAGCCGTGAACGTTCCACGTTGACGCCGAGACCGGCTGCGGTGTCGTCGCCCAGTTCCAGCCCACGCAGCGAGCGGGACAGTACGACGACGGCGGGCGCCAGGACAACCAGCGCGAGCGCCAGGACGCTCACGCGGTCCCAGTTGCTGGAGTTCAGTGATCCGTTCAGCCACACCAGTGCGTCGGAGGCGACGTTGATGTCGGTTCGCGTGAGCAGGAAGCTGACCACTGATTGGAGGACCGCCGAGAAGCCGATTCCAACGAGGATGAGCCGGTAACCGGCCACTCCCCCGCGTCGGGAGATGAAGTAGATGGCCAGGGCTACTGCGAGGGCACCGATCATCGCGAATCCTGAGAGCACCAGGCCGGATGCACCGAGCAGCACTATTGCGAACACCGCCGATGCGCTGGCGCCGTAGCTGATGCCGATGATGTCCGGGCTGGCGAGCGGGTTACGCAGCATGGTCTGGAAGATTGCGCCGGCCACCCCGAACGCCGCTCCGATCAGCACGCCGATGATGACGCGGGGAAGCCGGTTCTCCATCACGATGAAACTGGCGCCGGGAATGTCGGCACCGCCGAGGATGCGGAAGAAGTCCGGGATGGTGACCGTATAACGGCCAAGCAGGAGGGTGACCGCGCTGAGGGCAATGATCACGAAGACGAGGGCACTGATCTTGACCGCGCGTTGACTGCTGAGATCATGGCGCTTTGGCAGGCGTATTCCGCCATTATCCAAGCACTCAACGGGGGCTTTGGTGAGATTCATAGCTGTGCCAGCTTCCGGCGTCGTACCAGCCAGATGAAGACCGGGGCGCCGATGACTGCGGTGACGATACCCACCTGCACCTCGCCCGGGGGCAGAATGACGCGGCCGATGATGTCGGCGACGAGCAGCAGGACCGGCGCCAGGATCATTGAGAATGGCAGGATCCAGCGGTAATCCGGGCCGGTGAAGGCGCGGACAACGTGCGGGATGACCAGGCCGACGAAGCCGATCGGGCCGGCAGTCGCCGTCGCTGCCCCACAGAGGATGACGACGCCGAGGGCGGTCAGCGCACGAGCCAGGACAACGTTCTGGCCTAGTCCGCGGGCAATGTCATCGCCGAGGGAAAGACTGTTGAGCACCTTCCCGGTGAGCAGCGTGAGCAGGAAACCAACGGCGAGGAACGGGATTACCGGACCGATGACCTCCCACCCGCGCGCGGAGACCGAGCCGACCTGCCAGAAGCGGAAGGTGTCGAAGGTCTGTTGGCTGGAGACGAGCACGGCGTTGAGCAGCGAGACCATGCCCGCCGAGAGCGCGGCACCGGCGAGCGCGAGTTTGACCGGTGTGGCGCCGTCGCGCCCGAGACTGGCGACGGCGTACACCAGCACTGCGGCGGCGGTTGCGCCGAGGAACGCGAACCAGATGTAGCCGGTGAAGTTGGTGACGCCAAAGACGAAGATGCCGATTACCACGGCGAGCGCTGCGCCGGCGTTGACTCCCAGGATGCCTGGATCTGCGAGCGGGTTGCGTGCAACGCCCTGCATCGCTGCACCGGCGAGTCCGAGTGCCGCTCCCACCAGGAGACCGATAATGGTTCGCGGTACACGGGAGAGTACGACGGCGTGGTCCCCGTTAGCGGGGTCGAACGCCGTGAGTGCCTGGAAGAGAGTCTCAATGCTGATGGGCCGGGCGCCGATTGCCAACGATGCGAGTGCTGCGAGTAGGAGCACGAGCGACGCGATTGCCAGCTTCAGTCCCCGCGCTCCGGGCCGCTTACGGGCGCGTGCTTCGAGGGTCCGAGGGAAGGCGGCGTCGATGGCCATGCCTGCCTCCTTCAAGTCTGTCGAGCTCGGACTTAAGTAAGGCTAGCCTATGCAGGGCGGCATTAAGAAACGGTTCTGTACTCTATTTCTTCGGAAGATTCGTGCACCTCCGGCGAGTTCACCGCCCTCGAAGCCGCCAGACGTGCACGAAAGTTCAGAGGTTACGGTGCTGCGCTTGGCGGCGTCCCGCGTCCGAATGGGCTTCCGCCCAGGCGCTCCCGCTGGTGCTCCGAGTGCCAGTTCTCAAGCGAGGGCCCCTTCGGAACGATTCCGGTGGGATTGATGTCCTCGTGCACCACGTAATAGTGCTTCTTGATCTGGTCGAAATCGATGGTGTCGCCAAACCCGGGGGTCTGGAACAGGTCACGGGCGTACCCCCAGAGCACCGGCATCTCGGTCAGCTTGTTGCGGTTGCACTTGAAGTGTCCGTGGTACACCGGATCGAACCGGACCAGTGTAGTGAACAGTCGCACGTCGGCCTCGGTGATGGTGTCGCCCACGAGGTAACGCTGGCCCGCCAGCCGTTCTTCGAGCCAGTCCATCGCGGTGAACAGGCGGTCATAGGCGTCCTCGTACGCTTCCTGGGATCCGGCGAAGCCGCACCGGTATACGCCGTTGTTGATCTCCGTGAAGACCCGCTTGTTCACGGTGTCGATTTCCTCGCGCAGGTCCTCAGGATAGAGCTCGGGGGCCCCTTCCCGGTGGTACTCGGTCCACTCTGTGGAGAGGTCGAGCGTGATCTGCGGGTAGTTGTTGGTGACCACCGCGCCGGTGTTCACGTCCACGATTGCCGGCACCGTAATCCCGCGGGGGTACTCTGGGTCGCGCTTGAAGTAGGCGTCCTGGAGCCGCTCGATTCCGAGCACCGGATCCTTGCCGCCCGGATCCAGGTCGAAAGTCCAGGACCGCTTGTCGTGCGTAGGGCCGGGCGTGCCGAGCGAGATGGCGTCTTCCAGGCCCAGCAGTCGGCGGACGATGATCGACCGGTTGGCCCACGGGCAGGCACGCGCCGCGATGAGCCGATACCTGCCCGGCTCAACAGCGAACCCGTCCGCGCCGTCCCGGGTGATGCGGGTCTCGATGTAGTTCGTGTCGCGCTTGAACTCCTTGCCGGAGTCCACGTAGGCACCCTTGGTGCTGTGCTCGGATTCGCTCATGCTCACACCCTAGATTCTTGAACTGTCAACAGGCTGATAAAGCCCGACGGCGGTGCGGCCGCCCTGGGGAGGCGGCCGCCGTCGTCGTTCGCTTACTTAGGCTCCTAAGCGAGGCTCTCAAGCAATGCCTGGCAGGCCGCTTCGCAGCGGCGGCATGCTTCGGCGCAGATCCGGCAGTGATCGTGCATGGACGCGTGCTGCTCGCACTCCTCGGCACAGTTGCGGCAGGCCTGCAGGCACGCTTCGAGGAGCGGCTTGAGCACACCGGGATGGTGCCCGCCCTGTCGCTGCAGCATTCGCACAGTAGCGAGGCAGATGTCCGCGCAGTCCTGGTCGGTCCGGATGCAATGGCGCAGATCGGCGATGTTCTCCTCGCCCAGGCAGGCGTCGGCACAGCTGCCGCAGGTGGCGACGCAGTCAAGGCAGGCTTCGATGGCTGCTGCGAGGTCGCCCGCCTGCAGGTGTCCGGACGGCCTTGGGTGGGCGATGATCATGTCTGCGATGTGGGTCATGGTTTGATCCTTTCTCGACTTTCCTTCTGGCGACGGTATTTCTGGCGCAGCTCGCGGCCTTTGTCCACGAGCTCTATCTGCTTGTCCCGCTTTTTACGCGCCTGTTTGGTGTCCCGCGGGGGAAGCTGCACGGTTTCTTCCGCCTCGATACCGGCCTGCAGTTCGCGTGCGCGCTCAAGTTCGGCGTCGAACTCGGCACCGAAGAGGAGTGACAGGTTAGCCAGCCAGAGCCACAGCAGGAAGATGATGATGCCCGCTATTGCCCCGTAGGTTCGCTGGTAGCTGTCCGAAAACGCGACGTAGAGGGAGAACCCTGCGGTGGTGATTGCCAGGACGACCAGTGCGATCAGCGAACCGACGCTCACCCACTTGAACTTGGGCTGCTTGAGGTTGGGTGCGGCGTAGTAGAGCACGGCGATCATCAGCACCGCGAAGAACACCATGACCGGCCACTTGGCGATGTTCCAGATCATGACGGCGGTAGGGCCGAGACCGATCGCGTTACCGACCGCCTCCGCAACCGGGCCGGACAGGATCAGCAGCAGCGCCATCAACACCACCAGAAGGAGCACGACGACGGTGACCAGCAGCATCACGGGGCGCAGCTTGTAGAAGGGGCGCCCTTCTTCCACCTCGTACATCCGGTTCATTGCGCGGGCAAAAGCGCCAACGAATCCCGAAGCGGACCAGATGGCGCCAAGGATGCCGATGACGAATGTCAGACCGGCGGCGTCGGATGACGCCAACTGCTGTATGGGTTGCCGGAGCGTGGTCTCTGCATCGGGCGAGACGTTGGCGAGAATATTCAGCACCGCATCCGTTGTCGCTTCAGCCTGCCCGAAGAATCCGAGGATGGAGACGAGGGCCAGCAGCGCGGGGAAGATCGCCAGCACTGCGTAGTACGTCAGCGCCGCGGCGAGGTCCGTGCACTGGTCACGGCTGAACTCGCTGACTGTGCGTTTGAGGACATATCCCCACGCGGGCTTTTTGATATCGGTTGGGGTATCGGGTTTTCGGGAATCATCCGGGTGCGGACTTGATGCCGCCTTGGCCTGTGTGGCCTCTTCCGCTGAATCCGCCTGTGCTGGATCTTTTGTGCTCACCTTCCACCTCCGGTTCAGGATCCGCTTCTTCCACCGAACCATAAGGATACTTAGTATTGCAATGGGTGGTCGAGCGTTTAGTGTGGATTTCAGGCCGCCAGAGACTTTCCAGCCAATCGAAGGGTCGCAAATGCGCATCGCTGTCATCGGAGCAACCGGCAACGTGGGAACGGCGGTCCTGCGACGTCTCCAGCAGGCTCGCCAGGAGAATCCGGACATCTCCCTCGTTGGCGTCTCCCGCCGCAAGCCGTCACTGGAGCACCCTCCCTACACCGGGGTTGAGTGGCACACCGCCGACGTCGGCACCGATGCCGGCCGAAAAGTCCTCACCGAGGCGCTCAAGGGGGCCGACGCCGTCGTACATCTGGCCTGGGCTATCCAGCCCAACCGCGACGAAGATGCGATGCACCGCACCAACGTGACCGGCACGCAGAACACCCTGCAGGCCGCGGCCGACGCCGGCGTGAGGCACTTTGTCTGCGCCTCGTCGGTGGGTGCCTACAGCCCGGCACCGAAGGACCAGCCAGTGACCGAAGACTGGCCGACCGGGGGCATCCCGACCTCGCATTACAGCCGCCACAAGGCGGCGCAGGAGGACCTCCTCGATGCATTCGAGCGCGACTACCCCGAAATCCCGGTGGCCAGGGTGCGCCCGGGCCTCATCTTCCAGGCGGATGCGGGCGAGGAGATCGGCCGGTTCTTCCTCGGCCCGCTGGTTCCCAAATCCATCCTGAACAAGCTGAAGATTCCGGTGCTGCCCATTCCCTCGCAGCTCATCTTCCAGTCAGTGCACGCGGCAGATATGGCTGATGCGTACTGGAGGATCGTGGACCAGCGGGCCTCGGGAGCGTTCAATATTGCCGCTGAACCGGTGCTGACTCCCGCGCTGGTGGGTGGGCTGCTCGGCGCCAAGCGGGTGCTCGATATCCCCGTCTCGGTGCTGCGCGCCGTCGTCGCCGCCTCATGGAGCCTGCACCTGCAGGCGACGGACCCGGGCTGGATCGACATGGCGGCGGGAGCACCGGTGATGAATACGGACCGCGCACGCACGTTGCTGGGCTGGGAGCCCACGCGATCCTCGGTTGCGGCGATGCGCGAGGTGATCGACGGGATGGCCGACGGCGCCGGCGTGCATGGCTCGCCGAGCCTGCGTCCCGGGCGGTAACCCCCTGGCATCGACTCTCCATTAGGTGACCGTTAGAGCGCTGAAACAGTCACCTAATGGAGAGTCGATTCACTCCTTCACGGCACCCGCCGATGCGTTCATGATCCGCTTCTGGAACACGAAGAACACGATCGCCACGGGAACCGTCATCAGCGCCGCCGCCGCGAGCTTCAGCGGATACTGAGTGCCCTGGCTCAACGCGCCGGACGCCAGCTGGGCAACCCCCTTGGTCAGCGTGGTCAGCGAAGGATCCTGCGTGGAGATGATGAAGTGGTTGAGCTCGTTCCAGGAACCCTGGAAGGACAGGATCACGATTGTCATGACCGCCGGCCGCGCCATCGGCAGCACCACCGACCAGAACGTGCGGAACGTTCCGGCGCCATCGATCCGAGCCTGCTCCTCCACGCTGACCGGAATCGACTCGAAGAAGTTCTTCATTATGAACACGCCCGCCGCGTCCGCGAGCAGGGGCAGGATCATGCCGGTGTAGGAGTCGTAAATGCCCAGCTGGTTGATGACCAGGAACTTGGGGATCAAAAGTACGACGCCGGGCACCGCCATCACCGCGACCAGCAGCGCGAACACAAGACCGCGCCCCCGGAACGGTATACGGGCCAGTGCGTAGCCGGCCAGCGAGTCGAAGAAGACCCGCCCGAGCGTCACGAACACCGTGACGATGAACGAGTTCAGCCCCCACAGCGGGAAGTCGGAGTTCGCGAACAACCCTTCGTACGCGGCCACCGTCCAGTTCTGCGGGATGAGGCTGAGCGGGTCCTGTGCCGCTTCGGGCTCGGTCTTGAAGGACGTCGCCACCTGCACCAGGAACGGGAAGATGTAGATGATCGCGAGTGCGATGAGGATGCCGTACGTGATCCACGCGCCGCGGGTTGCCCTGCGCCGCGCAGGCGAGACAGGATGACGACGGCGGCTCGTAGTTTCCGGGGCGGGTGCGGTTGCCGTGCTCATCAGTGGGTGTCCCTCTTCTCGTCCTTCGGCGCCGCGGTGCCGGGTGCGGCTGCGGCGCTGGAACCGGCGCTGACCCCCGCGGGTACCATCCGCCGTCGTCGTGGTACATCGCGCTCCCGCAGTGCCCAGCGCTGGACCAGGGTGAGGACCACGATGATCGCGAACAGAACGAACGCGATGGCCGCACCCACCCCCCACTGCTGGTCGACGAATGCCGAGTTGAAGGACAGGTACGCCGGCGTCAGCGTGGTCTTGGCCGGACCGCCCTGGGTGCCGGTGTAGATCTGGTCGAAGACCTGCCACGTACCGATGAGCCCGAGCGTCAGTACGGTGAAGAGGGTTGGCCGCAGCATCGGAAGGGTGACGCGACGGAACCGCTGCCAACCCGTGGCGCCGTCCATCATTGCGGCCTCCTGCACTTCGCCGCTAACGTTCTGCAGCGCGGCGATGAAGAGCAGCATGAACGTTCCCGAAGTAGTGAAGATGGCCATCAGGACAAAGGCCGTCATGGCAACCGATGGCCCGGCGAGCCACTCCCAGCCGCTGATGCCGAGGAAAGCGGGATCCTGGAGGGCATCCGGCGCCTGGTCGAGCCCCACAACTCCCAGCAGGATGTGCAGCACACCGCGCGGATCCTGGAACCAGTTGGGACACTCGATGGCGAAGAAGGACAGTACCTTGTTCACCACGCCGGATGCGCTGAAGAGGAACAGCCACAGGACCGTGATCGCAACCGAGCTGGTGACGGACGGGAAGTAGAACGCGGTCCGGAAGAATCCGCGGCCCTTGAGGATCTGCCGGTTGACCATCACCGCAAGGAAGAGCGAGAGCGCTGTCTGCAGCGGAACAACCAGCACCACGTAGTAGAAGTTGTTCCGTATCGAAGTTCCGAAGTCCCGGCCGATCAGTCCTTCACCGCCGATGATCGTTGAGTAGTTCTCCGTTCCGACAAAGTTCACGGAGCCGGAGAACGGGCTGCCGCGTCCGGTCCAGTCCGAGACGCTCACCCATGCCGCCATCAGGACCGGGATCACGAGGAACAACCCGAGGATCAGGATGATCGGGGCGATGAACAGCCAGCCGGCCAGTCCCTGCTTGCCGCGAATGCTGCCGCGGCGCTGCGGAGCGGACCGCGCCGGTTTTGACTGGGATGCTTGATGGGATGTCATCTGGGAAGCCTCGATCTTTTGCCGCTACGGGGTTTTTCGCGGCGGCGCCCCTGACCCCTTGAACAAGGGATCTCAGGTAAGGGGGCGCCGCTGCGAGTCAGTAAGCCGGCATCAGCCGGCGAGCACGGATTCCATCAACGGCTGCACGGATTCGAGGATCTGCTGCGGCTCCGAAGACTCCAGGGACTCCAGCTGCGAGTTCAGCTCCGACAGCACATCCGCCGCACCCTGCTGGGCCGGAAGGTTCTGCGCATACTCGCCTCCCGCAATAAACGCCGCCAGGTCCGGGTACTGCTCGGACCAGTCACCCGCGACCGACTGCAGTGACGGCATCACGCCGAACGCCTCAGCGAACGCGAGCTGGCTCTCCGGCGAGGTGAGGTGCTCCACCAGGGCCTTGGCGCCCTCGACGTTGTCGCTGTCCGCTGCGATCCCCCAGCAGTTGGTGAACTGCAGCGTGCCCTGCCCGCTGGGTCCGGCGGGTAGCTCAGCAACCTGGTAGGCGATGTCCGGGAAGTCATTGGTCATGGCACCGGCAATCCAGTTGCCCTCGATGACCATCGCCGCGAGGCCCTTGCCGAAGGCTTCGCCGCCCCAGCCTGCGCCGAGATCAGAGGAGTAGGCGGCAACGCCGTCGGTCATCATCTGCTTTACATAGCCCAGAGCCTCGGCGTTCTCGGGGCTCGCCACGGTGGCTTCGCCGTCGGTCACCAAGCCGCCGCCCGCCTGCGCGGTGAAGACGCCCAGGCGCTGGAACTCGGGGCTGAAGCCCAGCCCGACGACGCCGTCCGTTGTCAGCTGCTCGGCGACAGCGGCGAGTTCATCCCAGTTGGTGGGGATGTCATCCTCGGTCAGCCCGGCTTCCTCCCACATGGTGGTGTTGATGATGAGCCCGAGCGTGGAGAAGTCCTTCGGCGCACAGTACAGCTGGTCCTCGTAGGTGAACGCCTCGCGAAGCGCCGGGTAGTAGTCGTCCTTGTTCTCGAGGTCCTCGCCGTACGGTTCCAGCGAACCGTTTGCTGCGTAGCCGGCGAAGGCGTCGGTGGAAAGGTAGAAGACGTCGGCGGGCTCACCCGAGGCGAACCCCTGGCTGAGCTGCTGCGTCAGGTCGGAGGCCACTATCACGGAGGCCTCCACGCCGGACTCGCCGGCCCAGGCGTCGACGGCGGTGTTGACCGCCTCCGTCTCCGCGTCGCCCGAGGAGCCGATGAGGACGCTCACGGGTGCGTCAGTTGCCTGCGTCTGTTCGCCGCCCTCCTCTGCGGATTCATCGAAGCCCGAGCCGCCACACGCTGTGAGGGCGAGCACGGATGCCGCGGTGATGGCGACAGCCAGCCGCTTTCGGGGATGTGCAGTCTTCATTGTCTGATTCCTTGTTTCTTGATTTCGGGGTGGACGGTCACATGCTGCTGAATGAGTAGGGCGTGCGCTGGATCAGGCTGGGAGTCAGGATAAGGTGCCGCTCCGGGGCGGTTTCCTCATCCCCCTCGGCAAGCTGGTGTGCGAGTACGGAGATCAGGTGCCGGGCTGCGTCTTCCGTGGGCTGTGCAACGCTGGAAAGCCCGACGGCGGCGGCAACCGGGGTGTCGTCGAAGCCGATGACAGCGGGAGACCCGTGACTGGGCAGCAACTGCCTCATCTTCGCCGCTGCGCCAAGGGCGAGTGAGTCACTGGCACAGACGACGGCGGTGGCGCCCTTACCAACAAGGCGTTCGGCACCCTGCGCTCCAGCGGGGACGCCGTCGTCGGCCCGGATGTCGAGATTCTCGGTGGGAAGTCCCGCCGACCCCATCGCACGGTTCCAGCCGGCACGGCGGTCATCGCCGGCGCCCGAGCCCTCGGGCCAGCCGAGGAAGCCGACCGCGGTGTGTCCCTGGTCGACCAGGACGCGCGTAGCCTGTTCGGTGCCCGCACCGCCGTCGACATCCACCCAGGGGTGGCGGGACTCGAACGGGTCCTCGACGCTGCTCCAGGGGCGGCCGAACGCGGCGAAGGGCACCCCGCTCTCGAGGAGCCAGGCGGTGCGATCATCCCCGTGGTGGGTGCCGGTGAGGACGAAGCCGTCAAGGTCAGCGACTTTGAGGAGATCCTCGTACTGGCGGATCTCCTCGGCGTCGGAGTCCGCGCAGAACAGGGTGAGCCGGTAACCCTCCTGCTGGGCGGCTTCGGTGAGCGCGTGCAGGAAGCGGTCCAGGATGGAGCCGTTGATCCCGTCCACCACCGGCATCATGCGGATGCCGAGGTTCATCGACCGGCGGGTGCGCAGCTGGCGGGCGGCCGCGCTGGGACGGTAGCCGCTCTCCATGATGGCGTTCTGCACGCGCAAGCGGGTCTCCGGCTTCACCCGGTGCGGGGCGTTGATCACGTTGGACACGGTTTGCCGCGAGACACCGAGGGAGTCAGCCAGGCTGACGAGCGTGGTTTTTGCCATGCTGTTTCCTTCCGCCTTCGATTGGTTACTGGTTTACAGAATATGAACGTTCAAATATGATGTCAATCACTAATTTGAACGATCTAATAACGACGACGGCGCTAAGCTCGAGGCAACGCCCACCTGTCCGTTATGGAATGAGGAGCACCTTACGTGGCGTATCTACAGCCTTTCCTGCACAACCTCACCGGCGTCTTCAGTGCTCCTGTCCAGGCGTGGGCTGATCCGTATGGCCAGATTCGGAGCAACGGAGCGCAGGGCATCCACTGCGGAGATGATCGCGTGATCCGCTCCGCGGTGCTCACCGTCAACGGCGAGGAACCGGACTGGGTTTCCACTCAGGTGCGCTCTGCCCAACAGGTCGATTACCTGCACTTCGTCCGGGTCCAGTCACAGGTGGCCGATCCGCTGATGTACCTCACCCGCACCCGCACTGCGGACGCCAGCGGCATCTCCGAACAGCTGCGGATTGAATCCGCGTACAACTTCCTGGTCCGCCTTGAGGTGCAGCTTGTCCTCGAGGCAGACAACACGCCCATGGAGCAGGTGAAGTCCGGCGTGACCGGTGGCCCGGTCACGGTGACCGGGCCACAGTGGAACTGGCGCAATGAGGCCACTACCGCCTCCCTCGAGGCACCCAGCGCGCACACTGATTACGACGACGGCCGCATCGCCCTGACCTGGAACGTGGACGTGGAGCCCGGCGCCGTCGTCGTACTCCCCTGGCGGCTTTCAGTGTCGGACACGAGCGCGCCGATGGTGGCGCCGCGCGGACCGGGACTTTCGGTTCCGGCTGTCTCCGGGCTCGCTGGCCGGCGGCTGATGGAACGCTCGATCTCTGACCTGAACGGTTTGCGCATGGCAACCGCCGCCCACCCGGATGATGCGTTCCTGGCCGCAGGGGCTCCATGGTTCTTCACGATGTTCGGGCGGGATTCGCTGATCGCTGCACGCCTGCTGCTGCCGGTGGACATCCGGTTGGCAGGCAGCACGCTGCGCGCCCTCGCTGCGCGCCAAGGTGACTCCACCGATCCTGAAACCGCCGAACAGCCCGGCAAGATCCTTCATGAGGTGCGCCGCAGCACGCTCTCCTTCAGTGAGGGCGGCTCGGGGGTATCCCTGCCACCGGTGTACTTCGGCACCATCGACGCCACTCCCCTGTGGATCTGCCTGCTGCACGATGCCTGGCGGGCCGGGCTTCCGGCGTCGGAAGTCGAGGGTTTACTCGACCAGCTCGACGCGGCGCTCGTCTGGTTGCGCGACCACGGCGATTCCGACGGCGACGGCTTCCTTGAGTACCAGGACGAAAGCGGGCATGGGCTGGCGAACCAGGGGTGGAAGGATTCCGGGGACTCGATCCGCTGGCATGACGGCTCGCTCGCTGACGGGCCGATTGCCCTTGCCGAGGTGCAGGCGTACGCGTACGAGGCTGCGATGGGCGGGGCTGCGCTGCTCGACGCGTTCGGCCGGCCCGGTGGAGATGACTGGCGCGGGTACGCGGAGAAACTGCAGCTGCGGTTCCGTGAGGCGTTCTGGTGCACGGATTCCTTTGGCCCTTACCCTGCGATTGCGTTGGACGCTTCCAAGCGAGCGGTCGACGGCGTCACCAGCAACATGGGCCACCTCCTTGGCACGGGCATTCTCAACGAGGAGGAGCAGGCACAGGTGGTCCGCCGGCTCATGGATCCCACAATGTTCTCCGGTTACGGCATCCGCACGGTATCCACCACGAACGGCGGGTTCTGGCCCACCCGGTACCACGCCGGTTCGGTGTGGAGCCATGACACCGGCATGATCATCAGCGGCCTACTGAAGGACGGGTTCGCGGAAGAGGCGTCCGTGGTCGCAACTGGTCTGCTCCGTGCTGCTGAAGGATTCGACTGGCGGCTGCCCGAGCTCTTCTCGGGGCATTCGGCGGAAGACATGTGGCCGCCGGTGCCCTACCCGGCGTCGTGCCGTCCGCAGGCGTGGGCGGCGGCGTCGGCGGTGCCGATCGCGCAGGCGCTCGGGGCGCTCTTCTAGGCATCGATTCTCCAATAGGTGACCGTTTGAGCGCTCAAACGGTCACCTATTGAAGAGTCGATTTAGAGGAGGGCGTGGCGGAAGACCCAGAGGTTCCTTTCGGTCCCGTCGAAGCTCCAGTCCCGCTCGGGCACCCGCTCGAACCCGAGCGATTCGTAAAGCCGGTGCGCGGGCACCATATAGGAGGCGCTGGTGAGCACGACGGCGTCAATCCCGTCGAGAGCGCGGGCCCGGCCCAGGATCCACTCCACCATTGCACAGCCCACACCATTGCCCTGCGCAGCCGGATCCACCGCGAGCATCCGGAACTCGAGCTCCTTCTCCCGGGCGACCTCGGTGTACGGCTCCCCCGCACCGGTGAGCATGACGGTGCCGGTTGGTCCGCCGTCGTAATCGGCCAGCCAGACCTGAGCCGACTCGGCCCGGCGCTCAACGTCAGCGAGAATCCGCAGGTAAGGGTGCGCCTCATCGACGTGCCCCGCGGCCAGGTACGCATCGAGCGTGATCCGGCGAACCACGTCGAAATTTTCCCTGCACGCCAACCGGAACGAGAGCTTCGCTTTCAGTGCAGTGCTCAAGAAGCGCCCTCAATGTACCGTACGAGCGGCGCCAGATCCGGCTGCGAGGACAACTGCCCCACTGCATCGGCGCCCACCGCGTTGGCCACGGTCAACGCTTCCTCGTCGGCGAGGCCGTCCCGCAATGCCAATACCAGCGCTGCGCAGAAGGCGTCGCCGGCGCCGATGGTGTTGACCACCTTGGCCTTCCGCCCGGGAGCCCGGGCGGCGAGCCGGCCGTCCCGATACAGTGCAGAACCTTCGGCGCCGTAGGTCACCGCCACGAGCTTCGCGGAGGCCAGTTCCGGGATGAGCTCGTACTCGGTTTCGTTCACGATCACGAGGTCGCAGCGCTCCACCAGCTCCGCAGGAAGGGATTGCGCCGGAGCAGCGTTCAACGCGAAAAAGCCCGGATGGCTGCGGGACGCTTCAACCACGACGTCGACGCCGATCTCCAGTTGGCACAGGAGCACCTGGTCCTCGGCGAAGTCGACGCCGTCAACGGAGACCTCGCTATTGGCGCCCGGGCAGACGACAATCTGGTTCTCCCCCTTCGCATCCACCACGATCAACGCGGTTCCGGTCGGCGAGCTGCGGCGTGCCACCTTCGCGGTTTCCACCCCCGCGGAGGCGAGGGAATCGAGCATCAGGCGGCCGGCGTCGTCGTCGCCCACTGCACCGATAAGCTGCGCCGATCCGGCGAGCCTCGCGGCAGCAACCGCCTGGTTGGCACCCTTGCCGCCGGGCTGCTGCGTGAGCGTCCCGTCACCGATGGTCTCACCGGCGGTCGGCAGGCGTTCGGCTGTGGCGATGATGTCGAGGTTGATGCTGCCGAGCACGGTCAGCCTGGGGTTGGTCATGGGGATTCCTTGGGGGTTGAAGCGTCAGGAGGGTTGAAGCGTCAGGAGGGTTGAAACGTCAGGACTGCCGGATGGCCAGCTGGCCGGCCCGAGCGGGGATCAGGCACTTGGCCAGGTAGAACGGTGCGCCGGCGCGGCGGACGTACTGGGTGAGGACCAGGACGGAATCGGATGGTCGCAGGGCCAGCAGCTTCGCACGGCTTGGACCCACTACGGTGAGTCCGATCTCGCAGTTGCCCGGCCCGAGCGCCGAGCCGAGGTCATTCTTGAGGGCAGCGAACATCGTCGTCGTGCCGGATGAGTCCTCCGGCAGGTTGTGACCGGTGGAGATGTGCTCCTGGAGGTGCGCGATTTCCTCACCGTCCCGGGAGATGACGGTCTCCCACAGGAGACCTTCCTCGTCCGGCCGGACCCCGATTCCGGGTGCAATGAACTCCGACGCAGGCTGCCGGACTTCCTGGATCCGCTTCAGGGACAGGCTATGGCCGGGTGCGTCGAAGAGTTCCTCGAAGGGCTGAAGATGCTCGATTCCGAGGCGGGGCAGGGACTCGCAGACAAACCGCCCCACTCCCCGCTTGGCCCGGACCAGTCCGTCCTCTTCCAGCAGCATGAGGGCTTCCCGGATGACCGTCCGGCTGACCTCCATCGCCGTACCCAGTTCCGTTTCGGTGGGTAGCAGCGAGCCGGCGCGGAGTACGCCCGTCCGGATCGCCTCGGCGATGCGGGAGTAGGCGGCCACGCGGAGCGGCAAGCCCGGCCCGGCATTGAGCGGACCGGCCAGCGGATTTTCTGCAGAGTTCATCGGTGGCCCCAGTTCGTCGAAGGTACTGAGATATTACGCGATTTTCACCACACGTTGTACTTGCGCGTCATACATGGTTGTATAACAACTCGTATCTGAGTGACACGCCCTGATCGAAACAAAGGAGTTTGCCGTGCTCACACCACCCTCGGCGTCGCCGGTGGCCGAAGAAGCCCCACCAACACGACGAAGCCCGAAAGCCTCCATCCTCATCACGACGCTCCTCCTCGGCGTCCTCTCCTTCCAGCTCAACGCGAGCATGGTCACCCCCGCACTTCCGCAGATCGGTGCAGATTTCGACGCCGATTCCGCCGCCGTGGCACAGGTCCAGTCCATGTTCTTCCTCGCGGGTGCGATCTCCGGGCCCATCATGGGCAGGTGGAGCGACTTCCTCGGCCGCCGCCGCGCCCTGCTGTTGGTACTAGGCGTAATGGCAGCCGGTACCGTGCTCTGCCTGCTGGCCCCAACACTTCCGCTGCTGATCGTCGGCCGCTTCCTGCAGGGCGTATCCAGCGCAATCTTCGCCCTGGCCTACATCGTCCTGCGTGAGAACCTTGACTCCCGCATGTTCGGAACCTCCGTGGGCATCCTCGCCGCGGTCAACGGCGGGGTTGCCGGCTTCGACGGCTACCTGGGCGGGCTCATGACCGAGGCGTTCGGTTTCCGCTCGATCTTCCTCGTTGTGCTGGGTCTCACCGCGATCGCGGCCGTCTGCATCCTGGCCGTCGTCCCTGGCGGGCGGACGCCGTCGTCGTCGACCGGGCGCATGGACTGGTGGGGCGCGGCGTTCCTCTCCGTGTTCCTGGTGTGCCTGAGCTACTTCGTGACCACTGGATCCGCCGCGGGATGGGCCTCGGTCCAGACGCTCCTGCTGGGCGGGGCGACCGCCGCCGCCTTCGCATGCTTCTACTTCCTGGAAAAGCGCAGGTCTTCGCCGCTGATCGCCGTGCATCACCTCCGTTCACGGAATGTATGGACCGTCATCGCCACTACAGTGCTCACACTGACCGGCATCTTTGCGATCATGAACTTCACGGTGGTGCTCCTCAGCCAGGATGCCGAGAACGGCTTCGGCCTGACCGCCTCACTTTCGGCACTGCTGTTCCTGACGCCGGCTGCGCTGATCGGCGTCTTCGCGGCTCCCCTGGCGGGCTGGCTGACCAGCAGGACGGGGTGGATCAAGACCCTGCGCATCGGCACCGCCATGAGCCTGGCGTGCGCCATCGCAGCCGCCCTGTTCGCCGATAACCAATGGGCGGTCCTAGCGGCCGTGGCAGCACTGGGCATCTTCTACAACGGGTTCTTCCTCACCGCGGTCAACGGGCTCTCGGTGCTGCTCTCGCCCAAGGATGCCCCTGGCGCCCTGCCCGGACTCAACGGTGCCTCCTTCGGCACGGGGGCGAGCCTCGGCGTAGCGCTTGTGGCCCCGTTCGCTGGCCTCGGCACCGAAGGCGGCTACGCCGTCGCGCTCTGGATTTCCGTCGGGGTCACAGCTGCGGCTTTCCTGGTCAGCCTGCTGGTACCCGCCCCCCGCGAAGATTCCCAGAAAGGAACACTATGAACTCTCCTGCGAAGTTACCGTTCTTCCTCGATTGCGACACCGGGATCGACGATGCGCTCGCCCTCGCCTACCTGCTCGCCACACCGTCCGTTGACCTTTGCGGCATCGGCACGGTGAGCGGAAACGTCTCGGCGGCGGCGGGAGCTGAGAACACGTTGAAGCTGCTTTCCCTGGCCGGCTTTTCCACGATCCCGGTGGCGGTTGGTCTACATCATCCGCAGTCCGGCGAGTTCGGCGGCGGTGCGCCGCACGTCCACGGGCACGACGGCGTGGGCGGGGTCTTCCTTCCCGCTTCCGGATCAGCGGTGATCACCGAAACGGCGGCCGAGATGCTGGTCCGCCTTGCGCACGAGCACGCCGGTTCGCTGCGGGTGCTGGCAATCGGGCCGTTGACGAACATCGCCGAAGCGCTACGCCTGGAGCCGCGCCTGCCGGAACTGGTCGCGGAGATCACCGTCATGGGTGGCGCCGCGCTGGTCCCCGGCAACATCAGCGCCGTGGCAGAGGCGAACATCGGCAACGATCCGGAGGCTGCGCGGGAGGTCTTTGCGGCGCCCTGGAGCATCACCCTGGTGCCGCTGGATGTCACCATGTCCAACGCCCTGGAGGAGGAACACGCTGCCCGGTTGCTCGCTTCACCCTCGCCGCTGGTCAGTGCGTTGGGCGAGATGTTGGCGCACTACAGCGGCTTCTACGAGGGAATATTCGGGCGGCGCTGCTGTGCAATGCACGATCCCCTTGCGGCCGCGATCGCCGTCGGAAGTGTGGCGCTGCGAACCGCCCCGGTGGTTTCCGTGGACGTCGACACCACCGCCGGGCCCGGCCGCGGACAAACGGTGTGCGACCTCCGCGGACAGTATCTCGGCTACCCGGTGCAGACCGGGGCGCATTGCCGCGTGGTGCTTGAGCTTGAGGAGCAGTTCGCGCCGCACCTGGTGGAGCGGCTGCTGGGGTTGGCGCCTGGCCTCGCCGCCGTGCAAGCGCCCGCTGCCGTCTGACGCCGTTCAGGCGCTCAGGCGTTCAGGCGTTCAGGCGTTCAGGCGTTCACCGAGGAAACTGCCCGCACGTTCAGGACTGCCGGTTCGAACCGGCGCTCCTGAACCTGCGGGCAGTTTCTATTCCGGTCGCGACGAAGAAGGGCAGAGCCTCGCAAACAAACCGTAGGCAAGGACCGCCCGAAGTGGGACAGTAAGGCATGAGATTGCCACGTGTGGTCGTCCCGATAGGCGTGCTTCTGACGGTCGCCGCATGCTCGGCTGATAACCCGTCGTCGCCGGAGGACTTCGGACCCGCGGCCTACTACATCTCGGATGAAGGAGGCGGCATGGACGCCCTGCTCACCGGGACCCTGACACTGGAAGACGGATGCCTGTACGTTGTGGACGAACGCGGCTCGGAAATACTCCCCGTCTTCCCGAGCACCAAAACGTCCTGGGCGGATGGAGAGCTCCGGTTGCCCTCGGGCACGTACGCGCCGGGAGACACCATTCGCCTCGGAGGCGGAATCGCGCCAGGAGGACTGCCGGAGGCAATCCTCCCGGAGACATGCCGCCAAACAGAGCATTGGATCGTGGCGGACACTCCGTAGCAGGGCGCACCCTGCGACCATGCCGGTTGTCGTCGGGCCCGGCCAGCCGGCCAGCCGTCCAGCGTAGAAACTGCCCGCGCGTTCAGGGCTGCCGGTTCGAACCGGCGTTCCTGAACCTACGGGCAGTTTCTATTCCGGCGGTCCGGATGCGCAATGCAACGCACCGGCTCGAGCCGCATCTGGTCCCGGCCACGGGCGGGCGCCACGAGGCTCAGGACGCCTTTCCGGCCTCCCGCTCGTCGAGCACGTCCTCACCCGGGCCGCTGAAATTCTCACGACGGCGCTCCGCTTCCGGTGAACCGGTGAAGAGGCGCCCGTCGCGCGGTTGGTGGCCGGCGCCGTCGTCGTTCGCGGTGTGGGGAGCCGAGGAAGAATATGACGACGACGCCGTCACCGCCTCCCAGCGCTGGCGCGGCAAAGCGTCCGGGAACCGGGTCTGGATGAAGCCCACCATCTTCTCGCGGACAAGGCACTGCAAGTCCCAGATAGCACCGCTGTCTGCTGCGCTGACGAGGATCCGCGCGCGCACAACGCCGTCGGTGGCCTGAGTGATCTGGAGGGTGCCGGTGCGGCCGTCCCAGAGGTCGGAGGCGTCGAGGATCTCGCGGAGATGGCTGCGCATCTGCTCAATCGGCACACGCCAGTCAAGGTCCAGTTCCACGGTGCCCAGCAGCTCGGAGCGGCGCCGCGTCCAGTTCTCGAACGGCGTCGACGTGAAGTACGTGGACGGCAGAATGAGGCGCCGCTCATCCCAGGCCTGAACCACCACGTAGGTCATGGTGATCTCCTCGATGGTGCCCATCTCGCCCTCGACGAGCACGACGTCGTCCACCCGGATGGCATCTGTGAACGCCAACTGCACACCGGCGAAGACGTTGCTCAGTGAACTCTGTACCGCCAGGCCGGCCACGATCGAAATCAGGCCTGCGGAGGCGAGAATGCCGGCGCCGAGCGCCCGCACCTCATCGATCGTCAACAGCACACTCGCCAGCGCCAGCGTGATGATCACGGCCACGGCCACGCGCCGTGCAAGCATGATCTGCGTCTTGAGCCGCTGGCCGCGCCGATAATCCTTGGACGAGTTCTCGTAATGCCGGAGCACCACCGTTTCGATGATCGAAAGCACGGCCACCAGCAGCCACGCCAGCGCGAAGATCAGCGCCAGGACCAGCACGTAGTCAACCGGCGGGAACCACGGGGTATCCCTCGCGGTTGCGCCGAGCGCAATCCGGATGCCCAGGACGGCGAGCACCGCCTGCAGCGGACCCCGTGCCTTCCGCGTCACTTCCTGGATTTTGGGGACCTTGCGCAGGGCGCGCGTGGCGACCTTGCGCAGGATCCAGCCCAGTACGACGGCGGCAAGCACCGCGCCCGCGGTGGCAAGGATGGGAGCAATCGCCTCAAGAAAGTCCATGGTTCTACCGTCTCAGAAGCACCCGGGGGTACGTCCAACCGGGCGCCAATCGTCTGAGAGACAATTCACTTGGCGAGCCGAACCTAACCGCCCGCACCTGCGCGGCCTGCAGTCCGGAATGTCGCCCGCCACGGATAGGTTGGCAACTATGAGAGACACAGAGCGGACGCCAGAGCCTTCTGCGGTCGACGTTGTGCCCAGCAGCACCGAGTGGTGGGAGATCGTGGCGGATTTCGGCCCGTTGGCCATACTGGCCGCCGCCCTCATTACCGCTTATTTCGCGCATAAGAACTTGTTGCATCGCCGCGAATCGGAGCAGCGCTCTGAATGGTGGCACCGCGCCCAATGGGCGCTGGATTGCATCACCTCCGAGAACACTGCGCGCAAGAAGCATGGACTCGCGGTGCTTGGTCACTTGGCAAAGAGCGACCTGGCTGGAAAGGAGGAGTCCGAGATGCTCCAGACGGCGTGGCAAATCATCCTCGACCCGCCCAACCGTGGACGATGGCGCGGGCGTAGGAGACAATGATGTTACAACTGCAACGGCAGAGGAGGTCAACCATGAGCGACACGCTTCACGACCGTAAGGCGAAGGCGGCTAAGCGCACTGCGCAAAAGGCCGCGAAGACGCAGGAAGATGAGCAGGTTCAGATCCTCGCCGCCCGACTTCGAGTCACCACGGACAGCAAGTTGAACAAGCCCACCCCTGAATGGGTGAGGGAGCTCGCTGAGAAGCCGCTTTAATCAGGGTTGCTACGCCCCACCGAGAGGTCTGGAGGCGCAGCGTCGTCGCGCTCGTTCGCGGGTAACCGGCGGATCCGTTGTTTACCTGCTCCGGATGCAGGTTCGGCCCAACCCCGTTCGCAGAAAGACAACGAATCCGTTGCGAAGCTGCGGCGGCCACCCAGACTAGTACAGGAAGATCGCGAACCACTCGCGGTTGTGCGCGTGCAGCAGTACAAGGAACAGCACAAAGTCGAAGAGCAGGTGCACGCTGACGATGTAACTGAGCGACTTCGTCTTCGAGAAGATCCAGGCCTGAATCAGCGCGAACGGGTAGATCAGGAACGGCCCCCAAGCGTGGAAACCGAGCTCCCACAGGAAGGACGTAAACAGGACCGCCTGCAACATATTCGCCTGCCAGTCCGGCAGGTGGCGCCGCAGCAGCGTGAACGCCGTGCAGATGAAGAACAGCTCATCCCAGATGCCCAGGACGTTGGTCCCGAGGAACAGCCGCGCGATGGTGTCCGCATCCGACGCGGCGGGCCAGTTTTCATACACACCCGTAGGGATCATGTAGACGGGCAGCAGGAAATACCCGATAACGACGACGGCGAGCAGGTACCAGCGCTCGGTCCGGGTCCACTTCTGGCCGGTAAGGACGGGGAAGCGGATCGCGTGGTCCTTGAATACGAACCTCGAGAGCAGGTAAGGCACCGCCACTGCGAGGATCATCGCGGCGCCCATGATGGTCATGTGGCTGAAGCTGATGTCCGTGGTGATGGGTACGGCACTGATGATCGCCAGCCCGATGGCCAGCAGTGAGAGGTCCTTGAACAGCGCCCGGCCGGAGAAATTTGCCACTACCAGCGCCGCGACGAGCACGGCATAACCGATCAGCCGCTGCTCCAGCGCGAACATCGTAAACCCGGACACGGAAACAAGGGCGGCAGAGATTACCGGCAACACCCGGGGGCGGGCGTCGATGCTCGCCGTTTCAATCATGCTTCGAGCTTACGCCTGATGCGGGCGGCGCGCTCGCCGGCCAGTGCCATGTTAGTGTCATTTCCATCCACACGGGTGTCCCATTGCAGGGGCTGAGATCAGGCTGACGCAGCCTGCGACCGTTGAACCTGTCCGGGTAATGCCGGCGAAGGAAGTAGGAGTCCTTTGAGCGCACTAGATTCGCATTCGCTGTCCCATGTCTACGACCAGGAGCATGCCCTTGCCGTGCCGGTGACGGAGATTGCCCTCGCCGATTCGCCCAACGGCGTGCCGAACCCTCCGCTGCGGGTCTACCGGACAGCCGGACCGGGCAGCGATCCCACCATTGGCCTGGCCCCACTGCGGAAACCCTGGATCCGGGGACGCAACGACGTCGAAAAGTATCGCGGACGCGAACGCAACCTGGTCGACGACGGCAAATCGGCCGTGCGCCGCGGCCGCGCCTCCGCTGAGTGGAAGGGCGCTCGTCCGAAACCGCTGCGAGGTCGCAAGGGCAAGCGCGTCACGCAGATGCACTACGCGCGTCTTGGCATCATCACCGAGGAGATGCGGTTCGTCGCGCTTCGTGAGAACTGCGATGTTGAACTGGTGCGCTCCGAACTGGCCGCGGGCAGGGCGATCATCCCGAACAACGTTAACCACCCCGAGTCCGAGCCGATGATCATCGGCAAGGCGTTCCTCGTGAAGATCAACGCAAACATCGGCAACTCGGCGGTCACCAGCTCCATCGCCGAGGAGGTCAGCAAGATGCAGTGGGCCACCCAGTGGGGTGCCGACACCGTCATGGACCTCTCCACCGGGGACGACATCCACACCACGCGCGAGTGGATCATCCGGAACTCCCCCGTGCCGATCGGGACCGTGCCCATCTACCAGGCGCTGGAGAAGGTCAACGGCGAAGCCAACGAGCTCACTTGGGAGATCTTCCGCGACACCGTACTTGAACAGTGCGAGCAGGGCGTGGATTACATGACCATCCACGCCGGCGTCCTGCTGCGCTACGTCCCGCTGACGGCACAGCGGGTCACCGGGATCGTATCCCGCGGCGGCTCGATCATGGCCGGATGGTGCCTGGCACATCACCAGGAGAACTTCCTGTACACGCACTTCGACGAGCTGTGCGAGATTTTCGCCCGGTACGACGTCGCGTTCTCCCTGGGCGACGGGCTGCGGCCCGGTTCCATCGCCGACGCGAACGACGCCGCACAGTTCGCCGAACTGGACACCCTTGCCGAACTCACGAAGCGCGCCTGGAAGTACGACGTCCAGGTCATGGTTGAAGGGCCTGGCCACATCCCGTTCCACCTCGTCCGCGAGAACGTCGAACGGCAACAGGAACTGTGCGACGGCGCTCCCTTCTATACGCTCGGGCCGCTGGTCACGGACGTTGCACCCGGCTACGACCACATCACCTCGGCGATCGGCGCCACGGAGATCGCCCGGTACGGCACAGCGATGCTCTGCTACGTCACACCGAAGGAGCACCTCGGTCTGCCCAACCGCGACGATGTGAAGACCGGGGTCATCACCTACAAGATCGCCGCCCACGCGGCAGACCTCGCGAAGGGCCACCCGGGCGCACAGGAACGCGACGACGCCCTGTCGAAGGCACGGTTCGAGTTCCGTTGGCGCGATCAGTTCGCGTTATCGCTGGATCCGGACACCGCCGAGGAATTCCACGACGAGACCCTGCCGGCCGAACCCGCCAAAACCGCGCATTTCTGCTCCATGTGCGGTCCCAAGTTCTGCTCAATGCGCATCTCCCAGGACATCCGCGACCAGTTCGGGGCCTCTTTCGAACCGGGAGACGCACAGGCCGCCATCGCCGGCATGGCTGCGAAATCCGAGGAGTTCCGTGCTGCCGGCGGGCAGGTCTATCTCCCTGACCCTGTGCTGCTGCCCACCCGCTAACCCATTCAGCATCGACTCTCCAATAGGTGACCGTTTGAACGTTTCAAAACGTCACCTATTGGAGAGTCGATGCGGTGGAACGACGACGACGACGGGCTGCCGCCGTCGTCGTCGTTTGGAAGGCGTCGGCCTAGACTGGCGAAATGGGAGACAACGAAGACCGCCAGTTGCTCATTGCCGACACCCTCGTGGAGGCATTCAAACCGCTGATGGAGGCGGACGCGCACGGGTTCCGGACGAAATTCCGGAAGATGGCCGCCGATCCGTTCGCGTTCTACCGCGGCAGCGCATGCCTCTTCTACGCGGATATGCGCGAGCTGGAGGATAAGTGGGCTGACGAGAACACAGCCCGGGTCTGGATCCACGGCGATCTCCATGCGGAGAATTTCGGCACCTACATGAGCAGCACGGGTGAGCTCACGTTCGACATCAACGACTTCGATGAGGCCTATCTCGGCCACTTCTCCTGGGACCTTCGGCGTTTCACGACCTCGCTGGCGCTGATGTCCTGGCAGAAGGCGCTGCCCGCCGAAGCGGTCCGCAGCCTCGCGCGGACGTACCTTTCGGCGTACCTGGAGCAGGTCAAACATTACGACGACGCCGGCCAGGACGACTTCGCGCTCCACCTCGGCAACACTTCCGGCACCATTCACCGCGTGCTACTCGCCGCCCGGGCGTCCCGCCGCACCGACCTGCTGGACGCCATGACGCTCGTCGATGACCACGAACGGCACTTTCGGGACAACAGCAAAACCCGGCGACTGGACGAGGCGGAGTACGAAATGGTCTCGAAGGCATTCGAGGGCTACCTGGCCACCATTCCGGAAGACAAGCGGTCCAGCCGGGAGATTTTCTACCATGTGAAGGACATTGTCGGCAGCAAGGGATTCGGCATCGGCAGTGCCGGACTGCCCGCTTACAACGTGCTGATAGAGGGGTACAACGAGGCGCTGGAGAATGACATCATCATCTCCATGAAGCAGGGCAATGTCGCCGCGCCCAGCCGTATTGTCACGGATGAGCGGGTGCGTTCCTACTTCGAGCACGACGGCCACCGCACGGTCATCAGCCAGCGGGCGCTTCAAGTGCATACCGATACGTTCCTGGGTTACACAACGGTGGACGGCGTCGGCTTCGTTGTCGATGAACTTTCCCCTTACAAGGCGGACCTGCGCTGGGACAACCTCACCGAACCGGATGAAATTGAGCCGGTACTGGTGGACCTCGGCCGCGCGACGGCCAAGGTGCACTGCGCTTCGGACCAGGACAGCGAACAGGATCTCGTGGATTTCCAGACCGAGCGCGCCATCATGCAGGCGGTCGACGGACGGCGCGACGAGTTCATCGATGACATCATCGAATTCTCGATGGACTACGCGCAATCGGTCCGCGGCGATCACGCGCTCTTCGTCGATGCGTTCCGCGAGAACCGCATCCCGGGCGTCCCCTCGACCTGAGCGCATCGCACCTAGGAGAGACCTGCATCGACTCTCCAATAAGTGACCGTTTGGACGTTCAAACGGTCACCTATTGGAGAGTCGATACCGAAAGGGGAGACATACATGGACTTTGACGTATTGGTGATCGGCGCCGGGCCGGCCGGCATGGCCGCAGCAACGCGCGCCGCCGAACTCGGTGCCCGGACCGCCGTCGTCGAACGCGCCCGGCTGGGTGGCACCTGCGTGAACTCGGGCTGTGTGCCCACCCGTGTGCTCGCGAAGACGGCGAGGTTGTACCGGGAGGTGCGCACCGCGCAGGACTACGGGATCGTGGTCCACGAGCCGGCGATGGACTGGCCGCAGCTGATCAGGCGGGTCCGCGCAACCGTGGACCGGGTGCTGGAAGCCAAAGCGTACGACGGCGCCATGGGCCGCCTCGGCATCACCCACCTGAGCGGGGACGCCTCTTTCACCGGCCCGCATGAGGTCACCCTCGACGGCCGTACGGTCACCGCGACCTCCATCATCCTCTGCGTGGGCGGCAGCGCACGCAGGCTGCCGATCCCCGGCGCCGAGCACGCCGTGCTGCCCTCCGACGTACTCGACCTGACCGAGCTCCCCGGAGCAGTAGCGATCATCGGCGGCGGCCATACCGGCGCGCAGCTCGCCACGATCTTCGATGCGCTCGGCTCCCGCGTGATCCTTCTGGACCTCGCGCCGCGCATCCTGCTGACCGAGGACCAGGACGTCGCCGCCGCCGTCACCGAGGGCTTCCGGACCCGCGGCGTGCAGGTGGAAACGGGTATCGGAGGCGTGGACGGCATAGACCAGCACGACGACGGCGGCCTTGAGATCCGCTGGCACGGCACCGATGGCGGCCACTCGGCGCGGGTTGACGCCGTGGTCATGGCGGCGGGCTGGCCGGCCAACATCGACGGACTGGGTCTGGACGCTGCGGGCATTGAAGCGGGACGCAGCTCGATTCCGGTGGACAACTACCTGCGCTCGAACGTGCCCCACATCTTCGTTGCCGGGGATGCGAACGGTACGTCGATGCTCGTGCAGGCAGCCGTCTTCGAAGGCGAGACGGCGGCGGAGAACGCCGTGCTCGGTGCTCACCGCACCACGCCGCACCACCTCCTGCCCGAGGGTGGGTTCACCGACCCGGATTACGCCGGTGTGGGCCTCACCGAAGCGGCGGCGCGCGAACGCGACGACCGGTGCGCCGTCGTCGTCGTTCCTTATGGTTCCGTGGAGCGGCCGATCATTGACGACCGGGAACAGGGATTCCTGAAACTTGTCACGGACAGGCACCGCGAACTGATTCTTGGTGCGCATGCGGTGGGTGAGAACGCGGTCGAGGTGATCCAGGCGGTGGCGTCCGCGATGGCTGCAGGAACTGACGTCGCGACGCTGGCGCGGGTGAAGTTCGCGTATCCGACGTACAGCTCGATCATCGGGCACGCTGCACGGGCTGCCATGCGCGGGGTAGGGAAAGACTCCTGGTGAGCAGACTGCTAATGTGGGACGAGGATCACTACAAAGCTGGCTTATGAATGTCGGAGGGTGGACGGCGAAACTGCCGCGCCTCCGTCATGACAGCTGGGAGGAGTAGCTATGGGCAGCGCGGAGAAGAAGTTTTCGGCAACCGAGGAATCGGACAGCAAGCATCCACATGACTGGGGCCGGGCCATGGCGGTTGCGATCAGCAGGCTCGTGGACATGGCGCATGAAGCCGGGGACGTGGTGGAGGACGAGAATCTCTACGGCGAGGACCTGCACCTCTACGTCACGGAGACCGAGCACGGCGCAAACATCACCATGTCCTGGACGCCGCGAGAAACCGCGCGTGATTCGAATGCCGATTCGAACAACGCGTCGAACAGCCAGGAGCAGTCATGAGCAGCCAGAACCCTGATCCGGACAAGGAAAAGATCACCGGTCTGGAGCCGGGCGGCGGTGTTCCTCCGGGCGAGACCCCGCCCGCCGAAGCCAGCACCGGTGGCCCGCAGGGGCATGAGGAGAACGCGCCAGGCAAGGCCGCGTCCCGGATCTGGCTCGTTCTTATCGGGATTGTTGTGCTGCTGGGGCTGCTGTTCTTCGTGGGCTACATAGCGGGTTTCTTCTAACATCGAGCCACCCCTGCGCGCCGGCCGCGAAGGCTGACGGGTCCAGTGTCGATGCACCGGCGGATATAACGCCGAGTAACAACCCGTGGTCGCGCTCCAGAAGGCCCGTAGCCGCAGGGGAACGCACGACGCCGGTGCTAGACGTTGGGGGCAAGATCCGTCCCTGCCCCTCGCTGGCGGATGGCGGGGTCGTGAGCCCGCGTGGGTCCCGGCCCGCCGTCGTCGCGCTGTCCGTTGTTGTGCTGCCCGTTGTCGCGCTGCCCTGGGGCTGGCTGACCGTTGTTGTGCTGTCCTGCAGCGTGGTGTCCCGGGGCGAGGACGACGAAGCCGGCGTCGGCGATCATGTCGAGGTCCGCTTTGGCTTCCTGGCCTTCGCTCGTGAGGTAGTCGCCGAGGAAGAGGGAGTTGGCGACGTGCAGGGCGAGCGGCTGCAGCGAGCGCAAGTGCATCTCGCGGCCGGCGGCCATTCGCAGCTCGGCGTCCGGGCACGCGAAGCGGACGAGGGCGAGGATACGCAGGCACTGCGCAGGCGTGAGCAGCCAGGTATCCTCGAGCGGGGTGCCCTCGAACGGCATGAGGAAGTTCACGGGAATCGAGTCGGCGCCAAGGTCCCGGAGCGCAAAGACGGCGTCGATCAGCTCGTCGTCGGTCTCCCCCATGCCCACGATCAGGCCCGAGCAGGGTGAAAGACCAGCGTCCTTCGCTTTGCCGACGGTGTTCACGCGGTCGGCGTACTCGTGCGTGGTGCAGATGTCGGCGTAGTTCGATTCGCTGGTGTTGATGTTGTGGTTGTAGGCGTCCGCGCCCGCGTCCCGCAGCCGGTCCGCCTGCCCGTCCTTCAGGATGCCGAGGCACGCGCACACCTCCACCTGCGGGTGCTCCTCCTTGAGCCCGGCCACCAAAGTTGCAACGCGCTCCACGTCCCGGTCCGTCGGGCCTTTGCCGCTGGCCACGAGGCAGACCCGTGAGGCGCCGGCGCGTATTCCGCAGGATGCCTGCTCGGCTACCTCCTCCGGCTTCAGCCACGTGTACTTCAGGATCTGCGCGGCGGATCCGAGTCGCTGGGAGCAGTACGTGCAGTCCTCAGGGCAGAGGCCCGATTTGAGGTTCACGAGGTAATTCACCTTCACCGTGTTGGTGAAGTGGGCGCGGCGGAGGATTGCGGCCGCTGCCACGAGATCGAGGAGCGCGGCGTCGTCGGAAGTCAGGACTGCGAGGGCCTGTGCGCGCGTCAGGACGCCACCGCCAAGCTGTTGGTCGGCCAGCGCCGAGAAGGACTTGAACACCGTTTTATTGAACACCGTTCAATAGTGTTCATCTGTGGACAACTTGTCAATCGGGAATGTCCCTTCACGGGTCATCCGCTTCAGGAACGCTCAAGGACCCCCACAGACGCGGATAGAGTGGAGGTATGTTCCTTGACCGCCCCCAAGCCCTATCTGACAAAGCGGTCCTCGAAGGTCGCCGATCACTACTGGCCACCGCTCCGCACATCCAAAGCCTTGAACAATGGCGCGCCGACTACGTGGCCGCGCGATCAGTACGCATTCCGCATTTCGACCCCGCCGATGCGGGCGATCAGGCGCGTGTCCTGTTCGTGCTGGACCGTCCACCGGAAGAGGTGCTATCCGAGCAGGGTTCCGGTTTTGTTTCCGTTGACAACCCTGACAGCTCCGCGGAACGGTGCTGGATCGAGCGCGATGCAGCCGGCCTGCACAACGAGGTCCTCATGTGGAACCTCGTCCCTTTCCCGGCGGCCAGCCCAACTGCCGATGACAGGACGGCCGGCGCCAAGGCCCTCGGCTCGGTGCTTCGCCTCCTGCCGCGGCTTGAGGTGGTGCTGCTGTGCAGCGATATGGTGCAGCAGACGTGGGAACGGCATCTCAGGGACCGGGTGCCGCGAGTGATCGCCATCAAGGCTCCGGGAGTCGGACCGCAGGCACTATCGCGCAAGACGAAGCAGGAAGAGCTCCGGAAAGCGGTACTCCGCGCGAAGCGCCTGGTCGGTTAGCCGCTCAGGCCGGGTAAAGACAATGGCTTTGTCCCGCGAGCAGATCATCGACGCCGCGCTGAGAATCCTCAACAGCTACGGTTTCGCGGATTTGTCCATGCGCCGGCTGGCGAGGGAACTCGATGTCCAACCCGGCGCCCTGTACTGGCATGTGAAGAACAAGCAGGATCTTCTCACCGTTGTTGCCGAACGCATCCTTGAACCGGTCGCATTTCGCAGCGGCGGCGCGGAGAAGGACGCAATCCGGCAGACGGCTGAGGAGATTCGGGGCGCCCTTCTGGCGGTGCGTGGTGCGGCCGACGTCGTCTCACTCGCCCAGACACTCAGCCCCAACCTGTTGCTCCCGGGCTTGGAGTCGCTATTCGGTAGCCTGGATGGCCGGCAGGCACGCTGGGCGGCGCGGGCGCTGGTGCATTACATCCTGGGCGCGGTAGCTGAGGAGCAAACGCATGCCGAACTGGCGCAGGCGGGCTTGCTTCCGGAGAACACCCCCGACGACGACGGCGCCGCCTTCCGTTTCGGCGTCGACCGGCTTGTCGCGGGGCTGCTTTCGGGCTAGCTTCTGGCCCGTGCCGGGCGCTAGAGGTTGTAGTAGGTCCTCAGCGAGTCTTCGTTTTCAGGAGTCAGACCTTCCTCGGAGGAGAAGTCCGGCGAATCCTTGATCGCATCCTTGGTCACTGCCACGAACAGGCTGTCTCCATCGAGCCTGGAACCGGCCAGCGGTACAAAGTTCTCGCGCGAATTCAACAATCCCAGGCCCACGGTCACCCAGGCTGGTTCACCGGAGACGCCGTCAAGGTGAACCTGGGAGACGTTTCCCAGCTTTTCGCCGTCCACATCCCACGCCGTAGCTGCCTGTAGTTGTTCAAGTTCCAGCCGCTCCATCATGCCTCCACCGCTCGATGACAAGTACGCTTACCATTCCAGCTTAATGGGGCGGTGGGGGCAACGCCCGGAAGTTCGCGTGGTGGAGATGAAGCGAAATCTCGCGGATCCGCGATGAGGTGCGGGGCTATGTCCCTTCTTGAGAAGTGCCTGCAGAGTGCATTTCGCAGGCATTGCCTGCAGCTCGCAGCCAGAGTGCACTTCGCAGGCATTGCCTGCAATGAGTGCAACGCGGGCACTTTCCGTGAAGACATCCAGGCCCGGCGGACGGGACCCGCCATGGACCTAGCCATCCGACGAAGCCCCTCCTTCCCGCCATCCGTACGTTTTCCCAGATAGCGGTGCGTAGAAGTAGAACGGCCCGTCCGCCGGGCTGGGGCCCGCATCCTTGGATGCTTCCAGAAACGCCTCCTCAGCAGCAGGGTTCATTGCCGGCGCGTCAGCGCGGACGAGTTCCTTCTCACCTTCAGTGGCCCCATCCGAAACCACAACGAATCCATCACCCAGCTCAGCGGCCAGCCTCCGGGCGAGGTCCCGTCCGTCCGCGGTGAGACGGTCATCGCGTGCACCGGATAGCAGCCCGTCGCCTTGGTATTGCGCGGCCTCCCACCTTGCCAAGTCCTCGATCAGTTCAGCGCTCAGGTGAGAGTCCGCAAAACACATCGGTCCGCTGGCAGTCCAAATCGGGGACTCAGCGTAGCCAGCGAAGAGCCGCACCCTCGGCAGGTGCTCCTCAGGATTCCCGGACATGCCAGCCTCCACATAGCTGTAGCGAGCACCCGATGCTGGGCTCCACCCACACCATCCTGCACTACTCAATCGAGCCCGCCCAGCTCAATCAAGGCCGCGCCCACCTCAATCGAACCCGCCCAGCTCAATCAAGGCCGCGCCCGACGCCAACCGCAGCCCGCCCAGCTCAATCAAGGCCGCGCCCACCTCAATCGAACCCGCCCAGCTCAATCAAGGCCGCGCCCGACGCCAACCGCAGCCCGCCCAGCTCAATCAGGGCGCGCCCGACGCCAATGCGAAAGGCGCCCCACGGAAAGTGGCGCGCCCTTCACGCGGCGGTTGCCGCCGTCGTCGTCGTGCTTTTACTGCTCGGCGGCTTCGGCTGCCTCGTTGAGCATCGGCAGCCACTCATCCAGCGCCCAGATGAGGCTGAGCGGGTTCGCGGCGGAGAGCGAGAGGGTGCGGGTGGGGTTCGTGTCCGCGACGAGCGTGCCGTTCTCGACGGCGGGAATTTGGCTCAGCAGCGGATCCTCGGCGATGGCCGTGGCCACTTCCTCGCTATCTACTGTGGTGACGAAAATGTCGGACTCGAGTTCATTGGCTCGCTCGGCCGCCCAGGGGAAGTAGAACGAACCCCCGGCTGCGTCGAGGTTTTCGGTCACGACATCGGCCTCAACCATGCCGAGCTGAGTAAGGAAGCGCGGACGAAGATCACCCGAGGCGTAGATGCCGATGGGCTCAGGGCCCTGCGGCACCAGGTTGCCCCAGATGAAGGTCTTACCCTCAAACGCCGGGTACTCCGCAGCGGCTTCCTCGATGGCGGCTTCGGTTTCAGTGACGACTTCTTCGGCCTTGTCGGACAGTCCCAACACGTTGCCGATGATAGTGGTCGAATCCTGCCACGCGGTGCCGAACGGCTTTTCCGGGTAGGCCACAACCGGGGCGATTTCGCTAAGGGTCTGGTAGTCCTCCTCGGTGATACCCGAGTAGACAGCGAGGATGACATCAGGATTGGTTGCGGCGATCTCGTCGAACGCGATGCCGTCGAGTTCGGAATACTGGACCGGCACATTCTCGGAACCGATAGGTGCGCCGAGCTCCTCGAGCTTGGCGTCCTTCCACGGGGTGGAGCCGTTCTCGTTCTGGCCGTATTCGTCAAGCGGCATGCCCACCGGTACCACGCCAAGGGCCAGGCTCACATCGGCATTGACCCAGGAAACCGTCGCGACCCGCTCCGGCTTCTCCTCTATGACGGTCTCACCGTAGACGTGCTCGATGGTGACCGGGAAGGCATCCGCTGAGCCGGCTTCGTTGTTGCCGACTGCTTCCGTGCCGCCACCGGCGGGGCCCGTGGAACAAGCGGAGAGGGACAGTACGGTGATGGCTGCTGCAGCTATCAAACCGCGCAGGCGTGTGGGGGCCATGAGGGCTCCTGACTTTCGTGACGGAGAAGGACGAGTCGGACGGACCGTCGGTTACGAAAGTAAGGCTAACCTATCCTCAGCGCTATTACGAAATGTTTGTGTTGCGTAATAGTCTCAGTCCCGGGCCTTGCGGGTCTCCTTGTTGTTCGCCTTTTGGATGGCGTCGACGAGTTCCTTCTTACTCATCGACGAGCGCTTGGGAATGTCGAGTTTCTTGGCGACGTCGTAAAGGTGTTCCTTGGTGGCATTCTCATCCACGCCGGCCGCCGTCTTCTTGTTCGTGGACCGGCCGCCCTTGGCCTGTTCGTCGGACGGACCCTTGTGATCCTTTTCCTCCCAGTGGTCGCCGACCTTCTCATGCGTGTGCTTGAGGGCGCTGTACGCCGTGCGGTGCGCGCGTTCGCCGTCGCCGTACTGGTCCTCGGCGGAATCCAGCGTCTTCGCGTAGGTTTCCTGCGCCTTTTTGTTCGACCGCTGCAGGGTGCTCGGCAGTTCGTCGGTCTTGACCTTCCCCTTCTTCGTCACTTTCGGCATTGCGTCAGCTCCGTTCGTTCGAGGTTCGCCTGGTCATCCCGACACTATAAGCGCACTTAGTAACCCGCAAGGGGACCTGCCCGGCTCTATACCTGCGCGGCAACTCCCGCCAGGTACTTCGCCAGGGCGCCGGGCGCGGACCTCGGCGCTTCGCTTTCGACAGCCGCGTTGTAGTTGGTATTCGTGTTCACGTCGTAGGTCAGGATCCGGCCGTCAGCGGTCTCCATGAACTCGATGCCGCAGACCTCGATGTTGTTCCGGCGGGCGAATTCGACGTACTTCCCAATGATCGGGTGGTCGAAATCCCGGCGGAGACTAAACAACTGCTGGTCAGCCTCGGGCTCTATGGTGGCTCCGGGAGGCATGATGGGCTTGCCCGTGGTCGGATCAATTGCGCACGCATCTGCCGGGCAGAGCTGAAATCCGCCGCGGGCTGTATCCGCCTGGATCGCGTAGATGAACTCGCCGCCTACGATCTCCACCCGGGTGATCACCGGCTCCGCTGCCTGGATGTACTCCTGAACCAGCGTGATCCCATCCTGCGGTTCCTCGAACTCGTCCGAAGCTACGTACTCCGCAAGCTCGCCTTGGCTCTCAAACTTCCGGACGCCGAGGCCCTTGCCGCCCTGATTGTGCTTGGTGATGAACGGCGTCGGGAAGCCCTTCGCCGCCTCGAGGATCCGTTCCCGGCCAATCGCAGCCACAGTGCGCGGGGTGTCGATGCCAGCCGCCTTCAGTGCTGTGAGCTGGTCGATTTTGCTCATCTCAAGTTCGAGGATGCGCCGTCCGTTGATGGTCCGCCGTCCGTGCGCTTCGAGCCAGGAGAGCACTGCCCGGGTGTAGTCCTTGGACAATCCGTGGTCCCGCGTATGGGCGGAGGCACTGATCCGCGACCAGAAGATGCCCTCCGGCGGCGTCGAGTCGAGGTCAAGCACGCCGTCGGTCAGCAGCCATTCCTCGAACTCGAGGCCTTCCTGCTCGAAGGCTCGCGCAAACGGGGGAAACCACTCGGGGTTCTCGTGCAGGGCGTAGATCTTTTGCGCAGTCATATCCGGTGCAACGGTGCTCTCAGGCAACCTATTCCGACGCCGGGAGGTAAATCCCGTTGCCTGGACCCATGGGAATCTCGAAGAAGAAGAACACGCTGAGGATCGCAACCCAGGCCAGCCAGAACGGAACCACGAACGGCAGCATGCGGGCAATCAGCGTTCCCAGTCCAGCAGCCGGTTCGTACTTCCGGAGCATGGCGAGGAGCACGATCATGTACGGGTTGAGCGGCGTGATCACCTGCGTCGCGGAGTCACCAACGCGGAATGCGCCCTGGATGAACGCCGGCTCATACCCGAGCAACACGAACAACGGAACAAAGACCGCCGCCATCAACGTCCACATCGCCGAACCCGAGATGATGAACAGGTTCAACAGTGACGCCAACAGGATAAACCCGAGGATGGCCGGGTAGCCCGTGAGGCCAATCGCTTCGAGCCCGCCTGCACCGGCCACCGCAATCCACTGCCCGATTCCGGACCAGTTGAACAACGCGATGAACTGCCCCAGGATGAACGCCAACACAAGGAACCCCGCCATGTCACGGATAGCCTGGCCCATCACGCGCGGCACGTCCTTGCCGTTCGCTATGGTGCCCACGAGCTTCCCGTACACAAGTCCCGGCACCACGAACATGGTGAAGACAATGAAGACGATCGAGCCCAGCAGCGGCGAATCGGGCAGGAAGGCACCCTCTTCGTTGCGCCACGGGGAACCCGGGATGGTCACCGACACGGCAATGGCTGCGGCCAGCACGACGCCGGTTATCATCGCCCAGCGCAGGGCTTTGGTTTCGCGCGGGTCGAGTTCGGCCTTGAGGTCGGCCGCCGCGGCGGCGGGGGCGTCGTCGTCGTCGGCTACCTCGTCCCGTGAGACGCCCTGGCGGTTCAGCCGCGGCTCCAGCACCTTGTCGATGATGAAGCCGGCGATGACCATGAGCACCAGGGCCGAGGCCACGTTGAAGAAATAATTCGAAACGGGCGTGACGGGCGAGCCGGCGTTGGGCAGGGTCTCGGTGACCGCCGTCGTAATCCCGGCGAACAGGGCGTCGAGGCTGGTGACCAGGAGGTTCGTCGAGTAGCCGGCTCCGGCCGCCGCGAAGCCTCCGAGCAGACCGGCGACGGGATGCCTGCCGGCCGCCTTGAACACCAGCGCGGCGAGCGGCGGGATAACCACGAACGCGGCGTCGGACATGATCGAGCCCAGCACGCCGACAACACCGACGGCGTACGGCAGCGCCCAGCGCGGTGCCGAGCCGAACGCTTTCCGGATCATCGCCGCGAGCAACCCCGACTTCTCGGCCACACCGACTGCGAGGAGGATGGGAAGCACCGTCACAAGCGGTGGGAAGCCGAGGTAGTTCGGGCCCAGGTTCTGGGTCAGCCAGGTGAGCCCCTCGGCGGTGAACAGGCCGCGGATCCGGGTGATCTCGTCGCTGCCCGGAACCTGGACGGAGACGTTGCCCCAGGCCATCGCGGTGGAGACAACGGCGGTGATCCCGAAGAGGATGAGGAAAAGCATGAACGGCTCGGGCAGTTTGTTGCCGACCCGTTCAACGCCATTGAGGAATCGGTCGGTGAAGCTGCGCCGGGAGACGGCTGAGGATGTCACGGGTGCTCCTTGGGGATGTGGTTCAGTCGAAGTAGGCGGGGACGTCGATCGCCCCGCCCTGGAATTCGAACTCATCGCGGACAGCCTGCTGCAGGGCCGGATCGCTCAGGTAGTCCAGAGCGGTGAGCGCCAGCCCGGCGGCGCCGTCGTACGCTCCGCGCTCCGCTGCTTCGGTGTTCGCTGCGGCCGCGAACTCGCGGGTGTGCAGGGCCGTCCCCGAGTCCGCGATGCTGATCAACGGGTGGATACCGGGAATGCGGTAGCTGACATTGCCGAAGTCCGTGGAGGCGGCGAGGGTATCGGAGACGACGCCGGCCGGCAGCGGACTGCGCCCCCTCCCCTGCTGCGCCTTGACCCAGCGGCCGGTAAGGGCGGTATTGGTCCTGATGGGCAGCGACGGCGGGTGCTCGTCCCACAACAGGTCGACGGCGGTGCCGGTCATCAGCGCCGCCCCGCGGGCAACGTCCCCGAGCCGGTTGCTGAGGTCCTTCAGCGTCTCCGGAAGGCGGGAACGAGCGTAGAGCTTCAGGACCGCACGGTCGGGAATGATGTTCGGACTCTGCCCGCCCTCGACGATGTTGGCGTGCACCCGGTCCGACGGCGGCAACTGCTGCCGCAGCAGGCCGATGCCCTGGTAGGCGAGGCTCGCGGCGTCGAGCGCGTTGCGTCCCATGAAGGGCTGGGCGGAGGCGTGCGCGGCAACGCCGGTGAACGTCATCGTGAGCAGGCGGCGGCCGAGCCAGGCCTGGTCGGCGAGGTCATAACCATAGGGATGGACCATGATCGCGGCGTCCACGCCGTCGAACGCCCCATTCCGAGCCATCATCTCCTTGCCGGAGTGCCCTTCCTCCGCCGGTGTGCCGAGGAAGACCACCTTGCCCTTCAACCGGTTCTTGACCGCTGCGAGGGCCAGGAAGGCGCCGACCCCGGTGGCCGCGATGACGTTATGGCCGCAGGCGTGGCCAATGCCGGGAAGGGCATCATACTCACTCAGTACCGCGATGGTGGGGCCAGGTTCCGCGCCGGTGATTTCAGCGCGCAGTGCCGTTTCGACGCCATGGGCGCCGGTGGTGGCCTCGATGCCGTGCCTGGCCAGGACTTCGGCCAGAACTTTGGCACTGTTGTGCTCCCGGTACGCGGTCTCAGGGTTGGCGTGAAGGGTGCGAACAATGTGCGCGAGATCTTCTTTCAGCGCATCGATCCGCTGTTCAACCTCGGCAGCCAGCTCCGGTGGAGCGCCCTCGAACGGTGACTCCTCGGTTGTAGCAGTTGCCATCTTCCGCCGTGTCTCATTGGCGATGGACGTAAGAAAGGCCGGGTCCGGCACAGTCGGTTCGGTCATCTTGGTAGCTTAGGCAACTATCGCCGGGATAGGCAGGGTGCACGGGAAACCGGAGGTAACAATCCCGGATACCTCAGGTCAGCGACTGGGCTCGCGATCCAGCGCAGCCTCATGATCCTCGTGTGCCCGCTTGATGAGGGCCATGAACTCGTCCTCATTCCGGATGAGCCGCTTGTACTTCTCCGGCTGCTTCCTGAGCATTTCTTCTTCGCGGCGCAGCTTGTTGTAGATCTTCTCGCGCTCGTTGATGTCGGTTTCGTAGTTGAGGTCGAGGTACTCGTTGGCGTGGCGGCGGGCGCCGGAAACCAGGTTCTTGGCCTTGCCCTTGGGGCTCAGCAGCGAAGCAAGAACAGTGATGACCAGGACGCCGCAGATCACCGCGAGCGAAAGGCCGGTGGAGATTTCGATAACGGGAACCGGCTCGCCGTCGTTGATGAACGGCACGTTGTTCTCATGCAGTGCGTGCAGGATCAGCTTCACGCCGATGAAACCCAGGATCGCCGCGAGGCCATAGGAGAGGTAGATCAACCGGTCCAGGAGGCCGTCAATCAGGAAGTAAAGCTGCCGCAGGCCCATCAGGGAGAACGCTGTGGCCGTGAACACGATGAACACTTCCTGGGTCAACCCGAAGATCGCGGGAATGGAGTCCAGCGCAAACAGGATGTCCGTTCCGCCGATTGCCACCATGACCAGGAGCATCGGGGTGAGGACCTTCTTGCCGTTCTCGACCGTGAACAGCTTGTCGCCGTCGTAATGTTCCGTGGCCGGAAGGAACTTCCGTGCCATCCGGATGATGAAGCTTTCTTCCTCTTCCACCCGCTTGGGCTTCAGGATGTTACCCGCGGTGAGGAGCAGGATCAGCCCGAAGATGTAGAAGACCCACGCGAAGGAGTTGATGAGTGCGGCCCCGACGAGAATGAACCCTGTCCGTGCGATCAGTGAGAAGACAATGCCGAACAGGAGCACCTTCTGCTGGTCGGCACGGGGCACCTTGAAGGTGGTCATGATGATGAGGAAGACAAACAGGTTGTCCACCGAGAGCGCCTTCTCCGTGATGTACCCGGCGAAGTATTCCTGGCCATACCTCGGGCCCGAGAGAACCAGGACGCCGACGCCGAACAGCAGCGCAATGCCCACGTAAATAGCGGACCAGATGCTGGCTTCCTTCAGGGAAGGCGTATGCGCTTTACGGACGTGGAAGAAGAAGTCGAAGAGTAGTAGCGCCACGATTCCTGCAATGGTCAGGATCCAGACAATGGTGGGCACTTCCATGCGAACGACTCCTAATAAGTAGGCTTTGTGTTCACCGTAGTTTGCTGGCCAGCACAGCCGCAAGACGGCTCAGTACCGGATGGTGTCAATCAGCTTGATGATCCTGTCGATCGTACGCGGATCCGTTTCCTCAGGCATGGCGCCCGTACCGGTGAGCGAGGCGTTGAAGTAGATGCCGTCGCCGAGCAACATCACCAGGTGCACCATGTCTTCGTTTCCGACCGCGTCCATGAGAACCGTGAACCACTGGTTGCGGCACTCGGCGAGCAGTTCATTGGCTTCCGGGTAGGAGCCCTGTGCCAGCCGGGTGACAGCCATGTTGCAGCGTTCCAGCGGGCTCGCAATCTCCAGTGAGCTCTTGATGTAGTACGTGGCGGCGCGTTCGGGTTCGGCGCGCATGACGGCGAGATCCGCATCCACCAGGTCGCGGAGCCTCGTGAAGAGCGCCTGAGCGAGCTCATCCTTCGACTTGAAGTGGTAGGTGAGCCCTCCCTTGGAGACGCCTGCCCGCACCGCGATGGCGTCGAGGGTGGCGCTGCGTTCGCCCTCATTGATCAGGATGTCCTCGTACGCGTCGATCAGGCGCTGAAGAGTGGTTGGTGCGTGACCCATAGCCCAGAGTTTACGGACTATCGAAAAAACCGACTAGTCGGTATAGTGATGCGCATTACACCAAGCTCCGCCACAGAACCTCACAGGAGGCGATTCATTTGAGTGATACATCGGTCCATCGCGGACCATCGGCAACGGACGCAAACGGGAAGGGACTCGCAGCAGGGACGCTCGGGGTCTTCGGCTCTGTTGTTATCGGACTCGCCTCGACGGCGCCGGTCTATTCCCTGGCAGCGACCCTCGGATTCGTTGTTCTCGCCGTCGGCGCACAGGCTCCGATCGCCTTCATCCTCGCGTTCATCCCCATGCTCTTCATCGCATTCGCCTACCGGGAACTGAACCGCGACGTGCCGGACTGCGGAACCGCTTTCACCTGGGGAACCAAGGCGTTTGGGCCCTGGGTGGGCTGGATGGCCGGGTGGGGCGTCGCCGTCGCCGGCATTGTGGTTCTCGCAAACCTGGCCCAGATAGCGGGCCTCTACTTCTGGTTGCTGATCGGGGACGGCTCGCTCGCCGAGAACACCATGCTGGTGACCTTCACCGGCGTCGTCTTCATCGCCCTCATGACCTGGGTGAGCTACCGGGGAGTTGAGATTGGCGAGAAGCTGCAGAACTTCCTGCTCGCAATCCAGTACGTGGCGCTGGCACTGTTCGTGGTGCTCGCCGTCGTCGGCTTCTTCAATGGGAGCGCCGAGAATGCGACGCCGCCTTCGCTGGACTGGTTCAACCCGTTCGCTTTCGGCAGCGTGGAGGGATTCACCGAGTCCATCCTGCTGGCGCTGTTCATCTACTGGGGGTGGGACACGTGCCTGGCGCTCAATGAGGAGACCAAGGATGCGCGCCGCATTCCCGGCCGTGCCGCAGTGATCACCACCCTGGTGCTGCTGGTCACCTACGTCGGCGTGACCGTTGCGGCAATGATTTACGCCGGCGTGGGCGACACCGGCCTGGGCCTCGCCAATGAAGAAGGAGCCGAGGACGTCTTCTTCGCACTCAAGGACGCCATCCTGGGGCCCTGGGCCTGGCTCCTCGTTGTGGCTGTACTGGTCTCAGCCGTCTCATCCACCCAGACCACCATCCTGCCCACCGCCCGCGGCACCCTGTCCATGGCCGTCTACAAAGCGCTCCCCCGCCGGTTCAGCACCGTCCACCCGAAGTTCAAGACGCCGTCGTTCTCCACTCTCGTGATGGGCATCGCCGCAAGCGGGTACTACGTGGTGATGACAATGATCAGCGAGAACATCCTGGCGGACTCCATCCTCTCGCTCGGCCTGGCCATCGCGTTCTACTACGCCATCACGGGGTATGCGTGCATCTGGTACTTCCGGCGCGAACTCTTCGTGTCACGGCATAGCTTCTTCTACAAGTTCCTGCTCCCGCTGCTGGGTGCGCTGATGCTCACGGCCGCGTTCATCAAGTCCGCGGTGGACATGCTCGACGTCGACTACGGCTACAGCGTGCTCTTCGGCATCGGCGGAACGTTTGTGGTGGGCATCGGCTCGCTGGCGTTGGGGCTGGTGCTCATGGTGGCCTGGCGCTTCGCCCCGCGCTCCCGTGCGTTCTTCCGCGGCGAGAGCCTCAACGAGGACACCCCCGTGCTGGTGCCCGATTCCCCCGAGAACTACACGCGGTCCGTCGACGGCGGGCTCTCCTGACCTTTCCCCTCCCATCGAGTCAGCAGAAATGACTAGGTATCAGCTGATTTCGTAGCGATTTCTGCTGACTCGATTCGAAATTCACCAACAAAGAAAGTAGCAACATGCGAATCCTCATCATTGGCGCCGGCGGAGTTGGCTCGGCAGCGGCCCGAATAGCCGTGCGGCGTTCCTTCTTCGACCTCCTGGTCGTGGCGGATTACGACGCCGGACGCCCGGAAGCGCTGGTCGCTTCCCTTTCGGACGCGCGGCTGGTGGCGGCGCAGGTGGACGCGTCGTCCGCAGAGGCGGTTGCCGCCGTCGTGCGCGAACACCAAATCACCCACGTGCTGAACGCCGTCGATCCGCGGTTTGTGATGCCGATCTTCAACGGTTCCTTCGACGCCGGTGCCACCTACCTGGACATGGCGATGAGCCTCTCCACCCGGCATCCCGAGCAGCCCTTCGAAAAGCCGGGCGTGATGCTCGGGGACGAGCAGTTCGCGAAGTCGCAGGAATGGGCCGACGCCGGACGGCTCGCGCTGGTGGGCATTGGGGTTGAGCCCGGGCTTTCGGACGTCTTTGCCCGGTATGCGGAGGATGAACTGTTCTCCTCCATCGATGAACTGGGCGTGCGCGACGGCGCGAACCTGACCGTTGAGGGCTATGAGTTCGCTCCCTCCTTTTCGATCTGGACCACCATCGAGGAGTGCTTGAACCCGCCGCTGATCTTCGAGAAGGACCGCGGTTGGTACACCACCGAACCGTTCAGCGAGCCGGAGGTCTTCGACTTCCCCGAGGGCATCGGGCCCGTTGAGTGCGTGAACGTTGAGCACGAGGAAGTCGCGCTCATGCCGCGCTGGACCTCCGCGAAGAAGGTCACGTTCAAGTACGGCCTGGGGGACGAGTTCATCGGCGTCCTGAAGACCCTGCACAAGCTCGGCCTCGACTCGACGAAGCCGCTGGACGTGAAGGGCGTTTCGGTGGCGCCGCGTGACGTGGTGGCTGCGGCACTGCCCGATCCGGCGACGCTGGGCGACCGTATGACGGGCAAGACCTGCGCGGGTCTCTACGTCACCGGGCTCGACAAGGAGGGCAACCCACGCAAGGTGTACATCTACCATGTGGTGGACAACGAGTGGTCGATGCGCGAATACCAGTCCCAGGCCGTCGTCTGGCAGACCGCGGTGAACCCGCTGGTGGCACTGGAGTTGCTGGCGAACGGCACCTGGAAGGGCGCGGGCGTGCTCGGCCCGGAGGCGTTCGACAGCCGGCCGTTCCTTGAACTCCTCGCCTCACCGGAAGGCTACAACTCCCCCTGGGGCATCGAGGAGCGCTAAAGGCTCCATGTAGAAACTGCCCGTAGGTTCAGCCCTGCCGGTTCGAACCGGCGCTCCTGACCCCCGGGCAGTTTCTACGCGAACGATGACCAGGATCAACGCCAACGACGACGGCGGGTGCCCACCTCGGCGGGGGCACCGGCCGTCGTTCGCGTTTTCCTACCAGGCGTAGTCTTCCGGGGCGGTCTTGTGGCCGGGGAAGATTTCGTCGAGGGTGGCGAGGGCGCTGTCGTCGAGCTTTATCGCCAGGGCGCGAAGGCCGCCGTCGAGCTGTTCCTGGGTGCGCGGCCCGATGATGGGCGCGGTGACGGCGGGCTGTGCGAGCAGCCACGCGAGGCCGAGGTCACCCGGATTGTGGCCCAGCGAATCGGCGAAGTCCTCGTAGCGCTGGATCTGGTCGCGGTGCTTCTCGAGGGTGTCGGCGGCCCGGCCCTCGACGCGGCGGACACCCTCGTTCTCCTTCTTCAGGACCCCGCCCAGCAGACCGCCGTGAAGCGGCGACCACGGGATGAGACCGAGACCGTACTCCTGGGCTGCCGGAATCACCTCGAGCTCAACCGTGCGTGTCAGCAGGTTGTAGATGGACTGCTCGCTCACGAGGCCGGTGTAGTTGCGGCGGGCGGCGGCGGCCTGCGCCTGGGCGATGTGCCAGCCGGCGAAGTTGCTGCTGCCCGAGTACAGGATCTTCCCCTGTTGAACGGCCACGTCGATGGCCTGCCAGATCTCGTCCCACGGTGTGGTTCGGTCAACGTGGTGGAACTGGTAGAGGTCGATGTAGTCGGTCTGCAGCCGCTTCAGGCTGGCATCGAGCGCCCGCCGGATGTTCAGCGCGGAGAGCTTGCCGTTGTTCGGCCATTCGTTCATGTCGCCGTACAGCTTGGTGGCGATCACGGTCTTCTCGCGACGGCCGCCGCCCTTGGCGAACCAGCGGCCCACAATCTCTTCCGTCCACCCCTTGCTCTCACCCCAGCCGTAAACATTCGCGGTGTCGAAGAAGTTGATGCCGGAGGCGTGGGCGGAGTCCATGATCGAGTGGGCGTCGCCCTCTTCGGTCTTCGGCCCAAAGTTCATGGTGCCGAGGCAGAGACGGGATACGGACAGGCCGGAGCGGCCGAGATGCGTGTACTCCATTGGGTATTCCTAACGCTCGGGGACTTGAATCGTTTTCCATCCTGCCAAGTCCGGGCCGCCGGCGCTAGAGGTAAATGTTTCCTGCAGCAACATGTCGGAGCGGACCCGTAGGATTTTGCCCATGACCTCCCTGCCCATTGCACTGATCACCGGAGCGTCCCGCGGCATCGGCCGTGCCATCGCGGACGAGCTCGCCCCCACCCACCACCTGCTCCTCGGCGGGCGGGATCGCGCGGCACTGGAGGCGGCGTCGTCGCAGTACCCCTCGGCGGAGCCTTTCGCGCTCGACGTCCGCGGGGTGACGCAGGCGGACGTAGCCGGTGTCCAAAGACTCGACGTACTGGTCCACTCCGCCGGGGTCCTGCGGATGGGTGCGGTGGCAGAGCTCGACGACGACGCCTGGCGGGACAGCTTCGAAATCAACGTCTTCGCCGTAGCCCGGTTGACCCGGCTGCTCCTGCCCGCCCTGCGTGCAGCCGGTGGCCAGGTCATCGCGATCAACTCCGGGTCCGGTTACAACTCCGGCGCAGGGTCCTCCGTCTACAGCGGCACCAAGTTCGCATTGCGGGCACTCACGGATGCGCTCAGGGAAGAGGAACGGGCCAGCGGCGTGCGGGTCAGCTCCATCCATCCGGGCAGGGTTGCCACTGACATGCAGCAGGACCTGCACGAGTTCGAGGGCAACGACTACTCCCCCGAAGCCTGGATCCAGCCTGCCCAGGTAGCCAAGGCGGTTCGGCTCGCCGTGGACGCGTCACGGGACTCCACGATCGAGTCGCTGAACATCCGGCCGTCTGGGATGGCATGAGCAACACCGTCCGCCTGGTTGCAACCGTGACGGGCGAGGTTCAGGGTGTCGGCTTCCGCTACCGGACCCGGCAGCAGGCCGAGCAGTTGGGCCTGGTCGGCTCGGCCACCAACCGCCCCGACGGTTCGGTTCTCGTGGTGGCAGCCGGGCCGCCGTCGTCGGTGGAACAGCTGTTGAGGTGGCTGAATTCGGGCGGCACACCCGGCAGGGTCGAGCATGTGGACGCCACCATGCACGACGACGGCGCCAGCCACCTCAGCGGCTTCGCCACAGACTAGCGGGCTTGGGTCCCGGGTCAAGCGCAACCGGAGGCCGGCTGCTAGGGTGCTGGGACAGATTCTTAGGGGGAGCGAAAATGCAGGTTCAAGGTTGGCACATCATCATCATCCTGGCGTTGTTGGCCGTCGTGGCGGTGCCGATCGTCCTTGGGCTGGCGGTTGCCGCCGGGCGGAGGCGCCGAAGCGGGCCGGCCGTCGATTCCGGTGCGCCGCACTCGCAGGAACGCACTGCTTCCAAGGAGACGCGCCTGGCGGAGCTGGAGGATCTGCGCCGGCGCGGCGTCATCACGGACGAGGAGTACCGGAAAGCGCGCGGGGACGTACTCGGGAACTGAACGGGCTCAGAATCCGCGTGGCTGCTCCGTGCTTGATTCGGAGTGCTGATCGCGGACCGCCCCAACGAACGGCGTCATTCACTGGGTATGTCTAGACATTCCCAGTGAAACCCGCCATTCAGTGGGCGGTTGGAACCAAAGTGGTGACACGCGCGCCGGTCCAAACCGAAGCGAAGCCGCCTACACCGCAGTGTGCGGCGTCTCCCGTTCGTCTCCGTGCCGGGCCGCTTCCCGCCGTCGCACGCGGTCGAGGGCACGCATCACGGGAGTGGCGCTGACCCCGTGAAGCACTACCGAGAGCGCCACAACCAGCCCCACGAAGGCCCATACCTCGTTGGCTTCGGCCGTGAATTCGCCGTTGCTGAGCCCATAGCCGATGTAATACAGCGACCCAATTCCGCGCACGCCGAAGAACGCGAGCGCCACCTTGTCCCGCGTCCCGGTGTGCCCACCCAACAGCCCGAGATAGCCGGCAAGCGGGCGGACCAGCAGGAGGAAGACCAAGGCAAGGACGACGTCGGTCCACCCGATTGTCTCGAGCAGTCCCCTGGCGATCGCCCCGCCAAGCAATACAAGGATGACGACGGACAGGAGCCGCTCAAGCTGCTCGACGTAGCTGTGCAGCACGCGGTGGTACCCGTGATCCCGTTCAGCGGCACGGATAGTGATGGCACAGACAAAGACCGCGATGAAGCCGTAGCCCTCGAAGGTTTCCGTGAGGCCGTAGGCGAGGAAGGTCGCGGCCAGAGCAACAAAACCCTCGGAGTGGTTCGACAAGCGAAAGGAACGGGCGCGCGCGGAGAAGAAAAGGGCACCCAGAAGCTTGCCCGTGCCATAGCCGAGCAATACACCGAAGCTGATGCGCCACAGCACGTCAACGAGGAACCACTGCGGAAACCACGCGCCCGGCGCCGCGCCGACCAAACTGATGCTGATCGCCAGGTAGACGAACGGGAAGGCGAGCCCGTCGTTGAGCCCGGCTTCGGAGGTGAGGCCGAACCGCACCTCGTCTTCGCGGTCAAACCCTTCCTCGCCGTCGGCCGGTTCGCCCACCTGCACCTCGGAGGCCAGAACCGGGTCCGTCGGTGCGAGGGCCGCAGCAACGAGGATTGCGCTGGCCAGCCCGAGGCCCAGGAAAACGTAGCCCATCCATGCGAGCGCCAGGACACAGACCGGCATCACGATGGCCAGCAGGCGCCATGTGGTCGACCAGCTGCGCCAGCTCAGCGGACGGTCAAGCGCAAGCCCCGCGCCCATCAGGGAAATGATCACGCACACTTCTGTGAGGTGGGTGGTGACAACCTCGTACTTCACCGGATCCGGGGTAGGCAGGTAGTCGATCAGCGCGAAGGCCAGCACCCCACCCCCGAGGAAGACCATGGGCATGGAAATCGGTGCCCGGCGCAGCAGCCGCGGAAGCAGAGCGGCGGCAAAAACGACGACGCCGAGGATCGTGTAGATGATGCTCGGGCCCTCGAACAGTTTCAGCATTGCGAAGGTCCCTTCATCACCATTCGGTACCGCCTAAAGATACTCGTTGCCGGGCCCCATCCGTAGCGGGTTCCTGCACCGAATGGGATACTGGTCACGATCTCGACACTATGGGGGCTTCGGTGGAAGAACTGGACACAGCCACCCTTCGCGTTGCCTTCGGCGTTGTTGCCCTCACGCTGCTGTTTCTTTTCTATTTCGTCACGTTCAGGCGCACACGTTCGGTTTACAGCGCCTGGTGGTGTGGAGCCCTTGCACTGTTCCTGGTCGGGTCTGCCGCTTATCTGCTTGACGGGTCGGTCCATCAGGTCTGGGCCAATCCGCTGGGCAATGCGCTGCTGGTACTCGGCGCGGTCAGCGTGTGGGCGGGTGCGCGGACGCTGCGTACGGCAGGCCCGCCGACGTGGCAGATCCTTGCTGGGCCACTGGTCACCATCCTGGTTTCGGCGTTCGACAATCCGTCGGTCAATGACTGGTCCGGGGGCGGAGTGTTCCTCGGGATGATGACGCTCTTCATCGGGATGGCGTCCTGGGAACTGTTTGTTCTCAAGCGGTACTACAGCAAGATCCGGCAGCCCCTCGCCATAGCCTCCGGATTGTTGGCGGTCTATTACCTGGGCCGGTGGCTTACCTTTCTCGCCGAGGGTCCGGACGGCCCGACGTTCACCGCGTACTTCGACTCCAGCATCACAACGCTCATCACCCTGGTGCTGCTGGTGGTGGTGTCCTTCAGCATGGCCGCCCTCAGCAACGAGCAGGTCACCCATGACCTGCATCTGCGCGCAACCCGTGACGCCCTGACGGGGTTATTGAACCGGTCCGGCTTCCACGATCTCGCCGTCAATGAGCTGAAGCGAATGCGCGACACACAGATGCCTGGAGCGCTGGTGCTTGCGGACCTGGACCATTTCAAATCCGTGAACGATACTCACGGCCACGCCGCCGGCGACGTTGTGCTCCAGGCCTTCGCCGCTGCGTGCGAGGGAACCGTCCGGTCGACCGACCTCGTGGGACGCCATGGCGGCGAGGAATTCATCGTCCTTCTGTCGGGTGCGGACGCCCACCGGGCCGAAGCGATTGTGGCGCAGATGAGCAGGCGCCTTGCCGCGACGTCGTTACCGGAAGGCCTGACGGCCCCGACGGTCAGCTACGGGATTGCGCCGGTCGACGACGACGGCGCGGACCTGAGCGCGATCATCGCCAGCGCCGACGCCGCCTTGTATGAGGCAAAATCCCTGGGCCGCAACAGGGCGGTTCAGGGTTTGTCAGCCCGGAAGGTCTGAGATGGCTGGCGGAACACCGGCGACGGCGTTGCTCACCAGGCTGGGCGTCCCCTACAGCGTGTTGACTTATAGCCACGACCCCTCCGCCGAGCACTACGGCACCGAGGCCGCGGAGAAGCTGGGCGCTGACCCTGAGCGGGTCTTCAAGACGCTGATGGTGGATCTGGGCGGCAAGACGGCGGTGGCCCTGGTACCCGTAAACCGCACGCTGGACCTGAAGGCAATGGCAACTGTCTGCGGCCGGAAGCGGGCTGCGATGGCGGATCCCGCTGTTGCCCAGCGACGGACCGGATACGTAGTGGGCGGAATCTCGCCACTCGGGCAGAAGCAGCGGAGCCCGCTGGTGCTGGATGAGTCTGCCCTGCGGTTCGACGCAATCCTCGTTTCCGGTGGACGCAGGGGCATGGAGATAGAGCTCGCGCCAGAGGATCTGCTCCGCGTGACCGGCGGCCGGACCGCGCCGATCGCTTAGCACCGCGGGCGTACTATTGTCTTGCCAGTTGCCCCAATCCCTCCGGTAGGCGAGAGCGCTCAGTGCATAGTCAGGACATATTGGCGGTCGTGAATTCGTCCGCCGGAACGGCGTATCGGCGCAGTGTCGACGCCGTTGCCTCCTTCCTCGCGTCGGCTGCGGAACGGCATGGGTCTTCCTTCGAACTGGCTCGTACGGCAGACCTTGACGAACTCGATGCTGCCCTGAGTGGCCTCGACGGACGGCGCCTCGTGCTGTTGGGCGGCGACGGCTCCATCCACGCCGCGGTGCAGTGCCTCCATCAGTCAGGGTCACTCGCGGCTGTGGGACCGATCGGCATCATCCCGGTAGGAACCGGCAATGACCTCGCGCGGTCGCTGGAAATACCGCTGGATGCGTTGAAGGCGGCCGAATGTGTGCTGTCCGGCCGGGCCCGGACCATGGAGCTGCTCCTGAGCGAGGATCGCGTCGCGGTGAATGCGGTGCACGTCGGCATTGGAGCTGATGCAGCCGCCAAGGGAGCTGCGGCAAAGAAGAAGCTGTCCAGGTTCAAGGCCGGCAAGCTGAGTTATCCCCTGGGAGCTGTGGCCGCCGGCGTCAGTTCGCCGGGCTGGAATCTCAGCGTGCGTGTAGACGGGGAACTTCTTCACGACGGCTCGCGGCCGCTGCTGATGGCTGCGCTGGGACTTGGCGGCACCGTTGGCGGCGGGGCGAGGCTCATTCCCGCAGCGAACCCACACGACGGCTTTGTCGACGTCGTTCTCTGGGAATCGGTCGGACCGGCTGCCCGGGTGGGATACGCGCTGGGGCTCAAGGACGGTGACCATGCGCGGCGAAGTGATGTCCGGATCGGGCGTGGGCAGACGGTCGAGATCACCGCGATTGACGGCAACGGTTTCAGGGTCAGCAACGACGGTGAGCTGTGGGGACCGTTCACCGACAGGCGCTGGGAAGTTGTTTGTGACGCCTGGCAGGTAATTGCGCCGCAGTAATTCTTGCTTTTTTGTGCTTCTTCTGATTCGTTTCTGATCAGAAAGGTCTAACCTGTGAGTTTCCTCAAGGTTTTCACAGGAGGCAACGCGCACTCTATCTACATAACAATTCGGCCAGTAGGCTGAATGCCAGTACTTGCACCATCGAGGCCCTTCGCGGGGCAGCCAGACGAGGCTGAAGGCGCGGATTCATGCAGATTTCCGTCGCTTGTAGTTTCCGATGGGGAAACACATGGGGAGCTACCTGTGACTGAAGTAAGGCCAACATCCGGCCAGGAATTGCGAGGGCCACGCCGCCGTCGAGCCGTAAGGTCCGGCGTGAGCGTCTGTTTGGCGTTGGCTGTCATCTATTCCACCAGTTATTCAGGCAGCAGTGCCCCCACCCTTGAGGCCAACGGCTCCATCATCGCAAAGGGCGTCGGAAGTGTTTCCGACACCGACCAGCCGCCCACCGGCATTGTCGGCGAGCAGGTATTGGAACTGCCTTACGTCGAATCACCGTTCGGCCAAACTGACTCGCTGAAGCCCGGGCAGGACATTCCGGAGAAGCCGTGGTCTGCCGATGACATCCTGGGGCGCGACAAGACGGATGCCAACTTCCCAGCAGCGCAGGGCACCATGGAGCGGCCCGGTAAGGGCATGCTTATCGCACCGCTTCAGTTCCTGAGCACCAGTTCCTTGTTCGGTCACCGGACCAGCCCCATTACGGGCGAGATCGGCGAGTTCCATACCGGGCACGATTGGGCTGCTCCCTGCGGTACGCGGGTTTTCTCGGCCGACGCCGGTGTAGTGCGCGCGGTTGGTTGGCACCCGTGGGGTGGTGGCAACCGTGTGGAACTGGACCACGGGAACGGCCTGGTCACCACGTACAACCACCTCGAAGGAATTGCAGTAGAGAAGGGCGACAACGTTGGTGCGGGGCAGGTCATCGCGGCTGTCGGAACCTCAGGCATGTCCACCGGTTGCCACCTGCATTTCGAGACCATCCTGAACGGCGAGCACACCGATCCCGCCGCGTGGAAGCTGATTCCGCTGGACGGTAGCGGACCCATTGACATGCCGGCCCTGGTGAACTTCGGTCCCGGCGGCGATTCCGGTGGCGATACAGCTTGGCGTGCCTACCTCGCCTCCGGCGGTGAGCTTGAGCCGATGGCAGCGCCCCCTTCGCCTAGCCGGGTTGATGCCGCCACGGCCGAGCCGAAGGATGACAAGCCTGCGGAAACAAGGCCGTCGGACAAGCCAAGCTCCAAGCCTTCGTCCTCGCCCTCGGCCTCGCCCAGCGAGAAGCCGAAGCCGTCGCCTAAGCCGTCGCCGGATGGCAAGCCCACAACCAAGCCGCCGGCTACGAGTGAGCCGACGGATCCGCCAAAGACGTCTGAGCCGACGAAGCCGCCGACCGACCCGAGTCCGGATCCGTCTCCGACGCCAGACCCCACGCCGACGCCGGACCCAATGCCGACACCCACGCCTGACCCTGATCCCTCGCCAACGCCTGACCCTGATCCCTCGCCAACGCCTGACCCGAGCCCGGATCCGACCCCCTCGCCGACGCCTGACCCGAGCCCAACGCCGGCGCCGGACCCCTCACCGACGCCGGATCCGACGCCCCCACCGACGCCGACCCCCACACCCACGCCGCCTCCGACAACGCAGCCGCCTGCAACACCCGCACTGCCGGAAGGTATGGACTATTGTGCTCCGGGAGCCGACCTGACGTTTGGCACCGGCGATGAGATCATCGGTGAGGCCGCGCTGCAAGATCCTGAACGCGTCGTCGTCGTACCGATCTCAACGATCATTTCGACCACTCTGGATGACGGCACAGTCACCAACCAGTGCGCGCCGCTGCCAGAACAGCCTGCCGCAGAAGCAACAGCCACTACCGAGCCCTTGCGAGAACCGGAACCCGCAGTAGCCGGAACTACTGGTCCGTAGCGAAGAAGTTCAGGTGTTTGAGGGGGCTCCGACGGGATCACCGTCGGAGCCCCCTCACGTTTGAGGTCACGGCTACTCCGGCGGGAAGAGGCACCGCCAGCCCATCCCGCAGCCGCTCCGGAACGAATACCATTCAGCGGCGGGCCTGTGCCCATTCGAACGCCGCCACCAAACAGTGAGTGGGCCCCTTTGATTCGAAGGAAGGCACCACCATGAACAGCACCAGCCACAAAGCCGCAGTCCTCACTTTCTCCGCCGTGCTCGCCGGTGCAGCCGCCCTCGGCACCGCCGGCGCATCCGCCGCCGCGAGCGCGCCGTCGCTGCCGACGATGACCCAGTCTGCGGAAGCAACAATCACGATCAGCGGCTTCGCCTACACGATTTCCGGCGTAGTGACGCCCGGGGCAACCGTCACGGTCATCAACAATGACAACGAAGCACACACAGTGACGGGGCGCGGCTCCGGCCAGAGTTTTGACACCGGCGCCGTGGCAGGCGGAGCAACGGCGACGTTCACCGCACCGAATACCCCGGGCGAGTACAACTTCGTCTGCATCTTCCACGGCAACATGAGCGGAACGTTGGAGGTATGGGAAGCATCCGCGCTGCCTCCTTCGGCTGACGACAACGACGACGCATCCCAGGACGGCAATATGAATCCCGGCCAGATGGGTGAGATGCCGGTAGGCGGCGCAGATACTGCTGCCGAACCGGAGCAGGGCGGCAACCTCGGACTCCTTGCCCTCGGTGGCGGCTTCTTTCTCCTGGCAGCAGCGGGCGGAACCTACATTGTCCGGAGGCGCAGCGAGTAACCGGTCAGCTAATCCGTCGGCGCGGACGTGCTCGAACGAATGATCATCTCCGTGTGTGCGGTGTGATTCGTTCGGGCGTCCGCGTCGCCGTCGTCGACCAGCAGTTCAACTTCACGATGCCCGGCGCTGGTTGTGTGCAACGGTCACGTCCTGCATCGCGGTAAAAGTGTCAGAACGGCGGGATAGCTTCAAGGAACCCTCTTGGATTCCTTGAACGGAGCGCAATATGACCGCCGCTGAGAACAACCCGATCGAAGGCACTTCCGTAGCACCAGCTACATTCCCACCTACACCTGGACGTTCTGCGATGCCTGAGTGGTACCCGGAACTTTTCGACGCTGTTGCTAGCCATGTGAACGTGGGCCGCACCCGCGCAATCGCCGCGGTCAATCAGGAACTGGTGCATACGTACTGGTCCATCGGAAAGGACCTGTTGGAACGGGAAGAGCTCGAAGGCTGGGGGACCAAAGTTGTGACGCGATTGTCCGCCGACCTACGAGAGCGCATGCCCGAGACCAAAGGTTTCTCGCCAAGAAATTTGCGGTATATGAAGAGCTTCGCCCAAGCATGGCCGGACTTCTCAATGTTGCAACAACCTGTTGCAACATAGCCTTGGGGCCACAACGTAGTCCTTCTCGACAAGCTTGACGACGCCGATACCCGTCTCTGGTATGCGGCCAATGCCGCAGATGAGGGCTGGTCCCGGAACGTCCTGGTCCATCAGGTCGAAACACGGTTACACGAGCGATCCGAGAACGCCATTACCAACTTCAAGGCGACCCTGCCGCCGTCGGACTCTGATCTCGCCCAGCAGATGACGAAGGATCCGTACGTCTTCGATTTCGTCGCGATGACGGATCGGCACAACGAACGGAAGTTCGAGACACAGCTCGTCGCACACGTCGAGAAGTTCCTGCTGGAACTCGGCCAGGGGTTCGCCTTTGTCGGCGAACAAGTGCGCCTGCAGATCAATGAGCAGGAGTTCTTTGCCGATCTCTTGTTTTACAACTTCAAGCTCCGCTGCTTTGTAGTTGTCGAACTCAAAGCAACGGCGTTCAAGCCGGACTACCTGGGTCAGCTCGGCATGTACATGGCGGCGGTCGACGATCTGCTCGCCCATCCCGATGACAAGCCCACAGTCGGCCTTCTGCTCTGCAAGACCAAGAACAACATCGTGGCCGATTACGCGCTTCGAGGTTACTCGGCGCCGATCGGTGTGGCCGAATGGCAGAAAGAGATTGCCGACTCCCTGCCCGATGAATTCGCAGCAACCTTGCCCAGCATTGAAGTACTGGAAGCTGAATTAGCGGACGACGGTCCGATGGCATAAGCCGTCAACGCCGGTCGGCGACAGTGTGATGAGCTACGTCGGATGCTGAAGGAATCCTCAGGCGGGCGTTGCCGCAACTTCGCGGCCGTTACTGTTCACTCGCAGGTCGAGCTCGTCGCCGCGGAGAAGAAGCTCGGCTAGCAACCCTTCTGAGGAATCCCGGCGGAGGTTTGTCGCAACCCATAAAGACTGACCGTTAGGAAGATGGACTTCTTTCGGCCTTGCAGAAGATGGCAATGCATCGATTGATTCGCCCACGGTCTCCGCGATGAGAACCGCATGTGAGCCAATTCTCTCCGCAAGCACTCCCACGACTTCACGTACGGCTCTGGCCGCCGGGAGAAGAACACATTCGAGCCTGTTGGGACAGTCCGCGCCACTGATCTGATATGTGCTATAGCCAACTTTGGCGCGAAGCCGATCGTACCGCCATTCGAGCTGTTGTTTACGTTTCCGCACAATTCCGATGTCACCTGTTGCCCGAATGTAACTTTCTCCGAGTCGGGCGAGGAGCTCGTCATCGAGCCGCCTCACCCTGGTGACGGAGATGGTGGCGTCCATCAGTCGTCGAACTTGATCACCGTCGATCGCTTCAAGGGCAAGAGACAAAGCTTCGATCGACTCCAAGTCGCACGCGTGCAGGAGCTCACAAGCGAACTGTATTCCCGCATCGGTGGCTTCGCCGTCCTCCGGAAACCGGTCAGCGAGGTAGGCCCGAAGAGTTGCTATGTCTATGGGCGTCCGTTCTTCACCGGAGTTGCCCTGCACAACGGATTCACCAGAGATGTCGTCATGCGCGGCGTGCTCCAGTTCGCTTTCACCCGTTTTGGATAAGGTTGGATTAGCAAGCACGCGATCAATTGCCCGGAAAGTCTCATCAAGGGCTCTTCGCGCATCTGAGGCAGCGCCGAATAGCTGGTCGATCGTCTCTTGATCGTGCTCGCTGATCGCTTGGTATTGCTGCCCTTTGTACCGTCGAGCATGCTCGAATTCTGCCCACGCGTGCGCCGCGACGGTCCGAACCTGAATCTCCAGGCCGCCGAACTTCTCGAAGTATCGCGACAATTCTCCCCTGGCGATCAGCCATTTGTTTTCGACGTCCGGAGACTCGCCGGTGATAACGAAGTGATGGCAGTCGTATCCCCGGCGTCGTTCTTGGTCCTTCGCTTCCCCAGGCTTCCTGTCTTCCAAGATCTGGAAACGGTCACGGATAAGTTCGATTGCACGGTGCTGATCGGTTATCGAGTAAGTGATGATTCGTACCGCGACGGTGTCGGTGACCTCGCGTACTGGATCGGAGTAATCCTTGCGTCGGCACTTGGCCTGAAAGGAAGTAATCGACTTGGCACGAGCGGCAACTGAGTGAGCTTTGATCGCGGCCTCTGTAAGGAGCCTGTCCAGATAGGCTTCGCCCTCTGCTGCCGCCTCAGGTAGCCAGTCCCACTCGCGGTAATCCACGGCAAAAGCGATTTCTCCCACAACTATCCCCCAGTTCAAACTTCGGCAATTGCGACTTCGCGTCACTTGCCGGTCCTTCGATCAGCATTTCTAATGCTATTGAACACCACACGATGGTCTCTTAGTCGAACATGCCTGCAGAGTGCAGATTGCACTCGTTGCCTGCGTTGACTGCGGTGCAGGCAGAAATTCAGAAGGGATAACGCAACCCGCGGAAATTCGAGTCCCGGAAGACCAATTCGGCCACGCAGTCTAGTCAGGCGCGATGTGACATGTCACGATCGATGAGTCCGTCTAAAGAAGAACAATGGAGTCTCCCTCATGACCCGACCGATATTCCGTTACCGCGCTTCGGCCGCTTGCGCCGCCGTCGTTATCGCTGCCTCTACCGCCCTTGGTTCGGGCGCTGCAGCGGCTCCCACCCAGCAATCAACACCGGTGAAGTTCCCCGCCATTGAAGGTGAACTGATGAGCTACGTGGTCAACACCACCCGCGCCACCCCTGGTCAGACTCGGGTGGCCGCGCGGGCCGTCGAAAAAGCTGGCGGCGTTGTGGTCCAGCAGTGGCCACAGATCGGCGTGGTGATCGCGCAGTCAACCAGTGCCGACTTCCGGGAAGAAGTTCGGGAACAGGGCAACCGCTTGATCGAATCCGTCGGCGCAACCCGCGCCGTGCCGGTAACAGAGGGCACACCGGACGGCATCGAAACACCCTGGAACACCGCCGAAAAGTTCCAAACTCAGAAGGAAGAGACCTTCAAGAAAGACGACGGCACCATCTCCCTCGGTGTGACCGTTGACCCGCGTGAGTCCGAACAGTGGAACAACAGCCTCATCAAGTCCGATCAAGCTAACCAGATCACTGACGGCTCATCCGATGTACTCGTCGGCATCCTGGACACCGGCATCGACGGGGAGCAGGCGGACCTGAAGGAGAATATCGACGTCGCTGCATCCGTGAACTGCACCGACGCCGGACGCCCCGAAACCTCCGCCACCGGCTGGTACCCAACGTCTTCCGACCACGGGACACACGTAGCCGGCACCGTTGCCGCAGCACGGAACGGCGTCGGAATCGTCGGTGTGGCACCGGGCGTCCGGATCGCCTCCGTGAAAGTCACCAATGACAGCAACCTCATTTACCCCGAGTACGCCGTATGCGGCTTCATGTGGGCAGGCCTGAACGGGATGGACGTCACCAACAACAGCTACTACATTGATCCGCTCGAGTTCTGGTGCAGCGATCAGCCCGACCAGGCGGCTGTCCGCACCGCAGTAGAACGCGCAGTCACCTGGTCAACCGAACAGGGCGTGGTTCATGCCGCAGCTGCAGGAAACGCCGCCTATGACCTGTCCAACAAGACAACCGACAGCGGTGACCCCTTCAACCCCGCCACCCGCACCATCAATAACGAGTGCAAGGACATGCCTACCGAGCTGCCCGGAGTAGTCACGGTCTCCTCGATCGACCAGGCAAGCAAGCTGTCCCCGTTCTCCAATCGCGGCCTCGGCGTCATTGATGTTGCGGCACCGGGCAGCGCCATCCTCTCCACTCTCCCGGACAACAAGTACGGCAAGAAAAGCGGTACCTCAATGGCATCGCCTCACGTAGCCGGCGTCCTCGCGCTGATGAAGTCGGCACACCCCGAGTGGACTCCCGAGCAAATGATCGAAGCCGTCCGTAACCAGTCCGACGATCACGTCTGCGAACCGCCCGCGACTCCGAGAGGCGCCGGTTGCGTTGGAACCCTCGATGACAACAGCTACTACGGCGAAGGCATAACCGACGCGCTCGATGCCGTCCGCTAACACTCCTTGTCTGCGCCTCACAACAAAAACGGCCCTCAGCGGCAGGCCTGCCGGCTCGAACCGGCAGGCCTGAATGCGAGGGCCGTTTCTGTGCGAACATCGAGCGCAGCTCTCGCCGCAGAATCAATCCTCTTCGCCGTGCCCGGCTTCCTCCTGACGCTCGTTCAACTTCTCCTCGGCCTCACGACGACGGCGCGCAACCGCCTGCTCGTCCTGGTTGGCGCTCTGCCAGTCGCGGTCGTCGCTCGGGACAAACTCCTGGGAGCGGTGCGGTTCCGTATCCTCACTCATCTGTCCATGCTCCCACTGACACAGCTCAGGCGAAACCGTTAAAAGCTGAGGAGAAACTCTCGCCGGCAGGACCAGCGATAGGTGCTTCGCAGATCAAAAAGCGGCCGACCCCCACAAGGGATCGGCCGCTCTTTATGCTGCTACGAAAAGTTACTTCTCCCAGCCCACGCTTTCAGGCTCCTCGGTCATCCAGCCGGAGGGACCGTAATTAGCAAGGCCTGCCTTGACCGCAAACATCTCAGGACCGTTCCACAGGGGGAACATGCCATGAAGGGCCAGGGCCTCGGCCTCCGTCTCATGCGTCATTGCCACGGCCTTATCCTGGTCGGCGACCGAGGTGATGTTCTTCATCACTTTGTCCAGCTCGGCAGTGCCGAAGCCTGCGTGATTGCTCGCAGAATCGGTGCAGTAGAAGAAGCACGCCCAGACGTGGGAGAAGGGGTCGCCGGCTGACCAGCCGGTGGAAACGACGTCGTACGTCCCTTCGGACATCGTCTTGGACCTGTCACCGCTCTTGCGATTGTCGATGTTCATCTTCAGGCCGGCTTCCTTGGACATCGCCTGCTGTGCCCGAGCCAACGCATCGCTCTTCGGATCGTCACCGAAGTTCACGAAGGTGAACTCCGCAACCTTGCCGTCCTTGGCGTAATAGCCCTCGTCGTTCAGCGCCCAACCGTTCTCCTCCATCAGCTTCTTGGCACCCTCGACGTCATGTTCGATGTCCAGGTTGTCCTGGTAGTCCGTCATCCACGGGTAGTAGTTGACCGAGTCCGGTGCGGGTTCCGTCCAGTCCAGACCGTCGAACTCGATCGCAGACAACTGCTCCCGGTTGGCGGACATCACGAAGGCACGGCGGGCGTAATGGTGCTGGAACAACTCGCTTTCATTGCCCATCGTGTACACCGCAACAGCTTTGTCAAACCCGCGGCGGATGTACACATCCTCCATGTCCCTGATCTGCGCCAGGCGGTCGGCTGAATCTACGGCTGTGGCGTCGATCTCCCCGTTCTGGAAAGCGTTGATCGACGCGGTGGACTCCATGGCCTTGTAGACAACCTTGTCCAGCTTCGGCTTCTCGCCCCACCAGTCCGGGTTGGGCACAAGCGTGATCTGGGTGTTGCTGTAATCCTCGATGATGTACGGCCCGGCACGCAGTTCGTTGCGGGGGTTGTTCACCCAGCCGGTCTTGTACAGCTCCGGATCGAGGTTGGCCGGGTGCAGCAGTTCACCGTAGATGGCTTGGTGAGGGTAGAAGGGCGTGTCCCACGTGACAATCGCTTCCTTCTCGTTAGCGCCCATCTCGACGCTTCCGATGTTCCGGAAACCGTCCGTGCTCGCCGGGTTGTACTTATCTGACTTGCCGCTGTGGATCTGCCAGGTCGCCTCGAAAGCCTTCCAGGTGATCGGATCGCCATTGTTCCAAGTGGCATCGGGGTTCAGCACATACTTCACAGTCTGCGGATCTTCACTGATCACCTCAGCCGAGAGCAGGTAGTCCTTATCCGGGACCGGCTCCCCGCCAACCGTGAGGTCCCACAGGCTGGGCGAGCTCCACGAGTTGATGTTGCCGTTATCCATGCTGTTGCCATCCACGCTGGACTTGTTGAAGTTCGGGGGAATTGCGGCCATCGCCAGTGTGAGGGTGCCGCCATCGGCAACCTCATCGGGCTCCAGGGGGTTGTTGTAGGCAACCCCTACCTCGGGAAGCGGAAGGGGCGAGGTTGCTACGGGCACGCCTTCGGGCGGCTGCGGGCCGGCCGCTTCGCCGCCCCCTCCGTTGTCCTCGGGGGCTCCGCAGCCGGAGAGGACCAGTGCGGATACGGTCACTGCGACCGCAAGGAATTTGTTAGCTTTCATTTGGTAACTCCACTTACGTCGTCTGGCCCGGCGATCGGACCTGGTTCAGCGTGATTCACATGGGGTAGTGGCAAGCGCGTCGCTGGTCGATCGCCTCCTCACCTATCAATACGGGCTCGTCCGTGTCGCACAACACCCGTTCCTGCTCCGAAAGCACCTTGTACTTGGGGCACCGGGTGCGGAACCGGCAGCCTGAAACCCGCTCGGTTGAGCTGGGCAATTCTCCGGTGAGCATGATGCGCTCGCGTTGGCGCTCGATCGTGGGGTCCGGTATGGGAGCCGCCGAGAGCAGAGCCGCCGTATAGGGATGCCGAGGGTTGGTGTACACGTGCTCCACGTCACCGATCTCTACCACCCGTCCCAGGTACATGACCGCGACGCGATCAGCCACGTGCCGGACCACCGAAAGATCGTGCGCCACGAACAAGAAAGAGACACCGAGCCTCGCCTGGAGCGATTCGAGAAGGTTGATCACACCGGCCTGGATGGAGACATCCAGCGCCGATACCGGTTCGTCCAGGACCACCAGCGCCGGCTCGACCGCGAGGGCGCGTGCAATTCCTATCCTCTGCCGCTGCCCACCCGAGAACTGTTCCGGGAAGCGGTCCACGTGGTCGGGATTAAGGCCGACCAACTCCATCAACTCACTGATGCGCTCATTGATCGCCGCCTTCTTCCAGTTCTGCGTCCGCAGCGGCTCAGCGAGGATGTCGTAGATCGTCATTCTCGGATCGAGTGAGGACATCGGGTCCTGGAACACGATCTGGAGGTCGGTTCGACAAGCGCGGCGCTCCTTGCCGGTCAACTCCGACACATCGCGGCCCATGAGCACAATCCGCCCACTGGTGGGCGCTTTCAACTCCATGATCTGCAGTAGCGTGGTGGTCTTCCCGCAGCCGGATTCGCCGACCAGCGCCAGGGTTTCGCCCTGGCGGATGTCCACCGTTACGCCGTCGACGGCGTGAACGGTTCCAGCATTTCGGCGCAACATTCCCTTGGACAGGTTGAAGTGACGCTTCAAATCCGTAACCTCAAGCACAGTGTCCCGCTCCTCCCGCGGCCGCTTTTCTTCGCGCGGCGGGATCTCCGGGACGGGATAGACCTCGGCGGATCCCAATTCCTGGCTGGCAATCCGGTCAGCACGGATACACGCGGCCTGGTGCAGGGGGGAATCGCCATGAATACGCAGGGCGGGTTCTTCCTCCCGGCACTCATCGATCGCGATTGGGCATCGCGGAGCGAACGGGCAGCCGGGCGGCAGATTCACCGGCGACGGTGGATTTCCTTCGATCGGGACGAGCGGCCCAGCGGTGCTCTGGTCAGGCCGGGGGACGGCCGCGAGCAGTCCGATGGTGTAGGGCATGTGTGGGCTGTCGAACACTTCGTGGACAGTCCCGTGCTCCACTGGCTTTCCCGCGTACATGACCAGCACGTGGTCGGCAATATTGGCGACCACGCCAAGATCGTGCGTGATCATGACGACGCCGGCGCCGGTCTCACGCTGCGCGGTCTTCAGCACATCGAGCACCTGCGCCTGAATGGTGACGTCCAGGGCGGTGGTCGGTTCATCGGCGATGATGACCTTCGGATCGTTGGCGATGGCGATGGCGATCATGACGCGTTGGCGCATCCCACCGGAGAACTCGTGAGGGTAGGCGCTCAAACGCTTCTCCGGCTCCGAAATTCCCACCAGATCAAGAAGTTCTATTGACCTTTTCCGGACCTGCTGACGTGACAGGTTCTGATGGGTGTCGAGGGCTTCAGCGAGTTGTTGTCCGATCGTAAACACTGGTGTCAGTGCACTCAGCGGGTCCTGGAAAATCATGCTGAGCTCCTGTCCCCGAATGGGGGACATAGCTTTATCTGACAGACCAAGAATTTCCCGCTCGCCGAGCCGGACCGAACCACCGACGACGGCGGAGTCAGGCAGGAGCCCCATGATCGCCAGCGAGGTGGCTGACTTTCCGGATCCCGACTCACCGGCGATGGCAAGGGTTTGGCCGGGTTGAAGGTCGAAAGACAACCCGCGGACTGCCCGCACCGGACCGGCCTCGCTGCCATAGGTAACGGAAAGGTCCCGAACCGAGAGCACCGCCGTTTCTGCAGTATGCAGGTTCCCGGATTGGCTTTGCGGATGGATGATGGTCATGCTTTGCCTCCCGATTCGGACGAAGGATCAAGTGCATCCCTCAGGCCGTCACCGATCTTGGTCATGCTGTAACAGAGCGCGAGCAGAAAGGCCGCGGGGATGAGGAATAGCCACGGCGCCGTCTGCAGGGTTGCGGACCCGTATTTGATGAGGGCGCCAAGCGAGGTGTCCGGCGGCGTGATGCCGAGTCCGATGAAGGACAGACCTGTCTCCGCGCCGACCGCGTAAACAACTCCCAGTACGGTGTGGATGATGAGGATCGAGCCAAGGTTCGGAATCAGGTGGCGCCGAAGGACCGTCAGATGCCCCACCCCCATGAAACGGGCAGCCGAAACGTATTCACGGTCGCGCAACGATTGCGCGATCGATCGGATAACCCGCGCGTAGCCGATCCAGCCAAAGATGACGAGGGCAAAAGTGAGCCAGATCCAACCATCGTTGCCCGATGCTGAAGAGACCATGATCGCCAGCAGGAAGAACGTGGGGATGACCAGCAGAAGGTCCAGAATCCAGGTACCGACCTTCTCCACCCGCCCTTCGAAATAGGCGATCGCCGTGCCGACAAACGCCGCAATCACCGTAATCCCGATGGAGGCGATGAAGCCGATCATCAGGGACCGCCCCAATCCACGGGCAGTAAGGGAGAACAGGTCACCGCCCACAATGTCCGTACCGAACCAGTGCTCAGCACTGGGCGGCTTCTTCAGGTTCAGGAAATCGAGCTCGTCGTACTTCCAGGAGCTGAACAGCTCCCCGAAGGTTGCGTAGAGGGCCATCAGCAGCACGATCACCACGCCAAGTACGGCCTGCTTGTTGCGGCAGAAACGGCGAACGATCAGACGGGACTTTGAAGTCCGCTTGATACTGATGCGTTCTTCTTTGCTTTGGGCCGCAGCCTCGAGTGTCGGGTTGACGGTCATGATTCCCCTAGGAGATTCGGATCCGTGGATCGAGGATGGCAACGAAAAGGTCGGCGAGCATCAGGCCCACACAGGTGGCGGCCCCACCCAGGAAGGCGACCGCTACGGCCCCGTTGATGTCATTCTTGGTCAGCGTTTCAATGAAGTAGAGGCCCGCGCCTTGGATTGCGAAGATCTGCTCAACGAACAGCGAACCCGTGACGGTGCCCGCGATGGAGAACGCAATGCCGTAGGCGGTGGGGATCATCGATGTCCGGAGGGCATGACGGCGGATGGCGACGCTCTTGAGTACGCCTTTAGCCCGTGCAGTCCGCACGTAGTCAGCGTTCATCGTGTCAAGCAGGTATGTGCGCTGGGTCAGATGGAACCCCACGTAGCCGCTCAGGGTCAGGACCAGGGTTGGCAGGAAGAGGTGTTGGACATAACCCAGGAAGCTTCCGTCACCCAAGCCCGTTACCGCGAACCAGTTCAGGCCAAAGGTCGCCTGGAGTTGGAGATAGATGAGCACCACCAGAAGGGCCAGCACAAAGGCCGGAGTGACCAGGAACAGCACACTGAGCGAGTTCGCGACCCGGTCAAATATCCCGTACTTGCGGGTTGCCGATTTCACGCCTACCGCGATGCCGATGACGATCGCGAGGATCGTGGAGAGGGCCACAAGCTGCAAACTGACCCAGGCGCGGTCCCAGATGACCGAGCTGATCGGCTCTCCTACAGGGCTGAAGCCCCAATCCCAACGCAGCACAATACCGGTAAGCCAGGTCCAGTAACGCTCCAGGATGGGAACCTGGTCATTGATGTTGGCGTAACTCAGCGACGCGTTGATCGACTCTACTGGAGGGGCGGGCTGCATCTCAAGGTAATTGGACCGTGGGTCCAGGAACGAGGAGGCCAGGAAATAAACGCCACTCGTACCGAGAAACAGCATGAATGCGTATGAGACGAAGCGTCTGGCGACGAACTTCAGCAAGTTGACCTCCCTGTCTAGCGGTTAGGCGGCCACCTTCGGAACTAGTGGCGTACCTCACTCTGCATAGACTCTCAGTAAAATCTACTCGTGTCACTTTGTATATATGGATTTGCTAAATACTGCTCATCACATTCCCCGTACTTTCACAGTTATGTGACATGTCACAGTTTGGCTACAGGTCACATATTACGAAAGATTACGAATCGCGAAGGCGGTCCATCTGTGCCGCCGCCGGATTACCCCGGCCGGGATGGTTATGAGCGCTTAAACCTCAGCGTGACCAGCTGAAACGGCCGCAGCGAAAGCGAGACCGCGCCGTCGTCGTTCGTGGAAATGAAGTCGGCCGGCACGGGGCGCTCCAGCAGGTCCGTCACCTCGACCGACGAATAGTCGAAGCCAGGCGTCAATACCGCCGAAGTGCGCGAACCGAACGCCTCATACAAGCGGACAACGACGTCGCCACTGCGGTCCTCCGCCAGCTTCACCGCCTCCACAACCACCGCTGGGTTGCTCACCACGAGAGCAGGCAGAACCGACGACGACACCCCCGACACGGTCCGCACCGGAAGATTCAACCGGTACCCCTCGGCGACGGCATCGGCCACGGCAGAACCCGGCCGCAACGCGAACTCGAAGGTGTGCGACCCCTGGTCGGCCTGCGGATCCGGGAACAACGGCCCTCGCAGCAGAGACGCCCGCACCAACGTGCACGCCGACCCCGCCGGCGATTCAGCGCGCGTGATGTCGTACCCGTACGTCGAATCATTGGCCAGTGACACTCCAAACCCGGGCTCGGCAACCTGAACCCACCGATGCGCCACAGTCTCGAACCGTGCAGCGTCCCAGGAAGTGTTCGAGTGTGTTGGCCGGTGAATGTGCCCGAACTGGATTTCGGATGCTGCCCGGTCCGCCAGCACGTCAACCGGGAACGCGAGCTTCAACAGCTTCTGCTGCTCATGCCAGTCAGCCTCGATCGACATGTCCACAGCCCTTCCATCGCCGCTCAGCGAAATCCGCTGTACCAGCCGCGACTTCCCGAAAACCCGCTCAACGCGCAGCACCGAGCCAACAACGTCGATCGCCGCAGCATCGGTCAGTTCAGTGACGTTGAACTTGTAGTGTTCGTCAATGTCCCAGGCGTCCCACTGGTTAGGCGTATCCCTGAACAACTGGAATACGTTCGCGCGCATGCCCGCCGGAAGAACCTCACGGCCACCGTCCTCATGAGACACCAGCGACGTGAACAGCCCGTCCTCGTCAACCGTCAGCCTCAGGGACGGGCTCTCGAACACCCACGAAGAGCCGACGCGGGAAGGCGCGAACGAACCGTCAGACTCCGTACCGGACACAACCGCACCACCCAGCGCAGGCACGCCGTCGACGTCGTACGGTCCCGCATTGAGCGCAACGGACGCTGAACCCGTACCCAGCAGTGCACTCAAGGCAGCCGAGATCAGCGACTCAAGGGAAGCGGTAACCGAGGCGTAGTTACGCTCGGCTTCCTCGTGCACCCATGCAATCGAAGACCCGGGCAGGATGTCGTGGAACTGCTGCAGCAGCACTGTGTGCCACGCATCCTCGAGGGCGTCGTACGGGTAGTCGAATCCCGCACGCAGCGCAGCGAGCGAGCACCACAGTTCCGCCTCACGCAGCAGGTGCTCACAGCGCCGGTTGCCCCGCTTGGTGCGCGCCTGCGACGTGTACGTCCCGCGGTGGAACTCCAGGTACAGCTCCCCGGACCACACCGGCGCATCCGGGTACTCAGCTTCCGCTGAAGAGAAGAACCTCGACGGCGAGGACAAGGTCACGGCCGGCGAACCCTCCAGCGACGCCGTGCGCGCCGCCGCGGCAAGCATCTCGCGGGTCGGCCCGCCACCGCCGTCGCCCCAGCCGAACGGAACCAGTGACGTGTTCGCCGCACCCTTTTCCCGGTACCGCCGCTGCGCATGGGCGAGGTCATGGCCGGAGAGCTCCGAGTTGTAGGTATCCACCGGCGGGAAGTGCGTGAACACCCTCGTCCCGTCAATGCCCTCCCAGTTGAAGGAGTGGTGCGGGAACAGGTTCGTCTCATTCCAGGAAATCTTCTGGGTCAGGAACCACTTGGAGCCGGCCGCCTTCACAATCTGCGGCAACGCGGCCGAATACCCGAACGAATCCGGCAACCACACATCGTTTGGCTCCACGCCGAAGTTCTCCAGGAAGAACCGCTTGCCCGCAACAAACTGACGCGCCAGCGCCTCACCACCGGGCATGTTGGTATCCGACTCCACCCACATGCCACCGGCGGGCACAAACTGACCGGTCCGTACCTTCTCGGCGACCCGCTCGAACAGCTCCGGGTAACCCGATCGAAGCCACGCATACTGCTGCGCAGAGGACGCCGCGAACACAAAGTCCGGGTCCCGGTCCATCAGATCCAGCACATTCGAGAACGTCCGCGCCACCTTCCGCACGGTCTCGCGCACCGGCCACAGCCAGGCGCTGTCGATGTGCGCGTGCCCCACGGCGTGCATCCGATGCGCGCTGGCATACGCCGGGGACGCCAGAACGTCAGCCAGGCAGGCACGGCCGGCAGAAGCAGTGCGCGAGATGTTGGAAGGATCGACGGCGTTGACCGCCCTCTCGAGCGCCCGCAGGATCTCGTGCCGGCGCGGCAGGTCTACCGGCAACTCGTGCATGAGCCCGTTCAGTGTCCACACGTCCTGTCCCAGTTCCCAGGCCTCACTGTCGAACAGCGCAACCTCCGCCCGGCTGAACGTATAGAGCGGATCAGCCCCGGCTGTGGACAGGGAGCCCAGCGGAGTGGGCTGGTAATCGAACCCCTGGATCACGTTCGGGTTCGAGGCCGCTTCAACGTAGAACTCGACCGGCGTGCCTGGAGCAACGGAGAGCGGAACCCACATGTTCAGCGGCTCGAGTGCCTTGATGACCCGACCGTCCGGCGCGTAGACGAGGCCTTCGGCCTGGAAGCCGGGCATCGTCGTCGTAAATCCCATGTCCACGACCGCTTCAACCGCGAACCGATCAGACAGGCTCCATTCCTCCGGCACGGTGCCACTGAAGCGGAACCAGGTGGTACCCCATGGCCTGCCCCACGCGGACCCGACCGCGAACGGCGAGAACCGCTCCGACACGGCGTCGGCGAATGGCACCGGCTCCCCTGGCGCCTGCCACATCGAAACCTCCAACGGCACGCGCACCGGCCAGACCGCAGGGGTGAGCCGTTCGGTGAGGAAGCGCGCAATCCGGGCTTCGACGAGGAGTCGATTGTCGTGCATGGACCTAACCTTTCAGGGCGCCGGACATGGCAAACGAGCCACCGAAAACGCGCGAAACGAGGATGTACAGGATGATCACGGGCAGTGCGTACAGGATCGAGAAGGCGGCCAGCTGGCCGTACGCCACAGTCCCAAACTGCCCGAAGAACCGGAAAATGCTCACCGCGGCCGGCTGGTTCTCGAGCGAGAACAGCAGGATGAACGGAACGAAGAAGTTCCCCCACGCCTGGATGAACACGAAAATAAAGACGACGCCGAGCCCCGGCCGCATCAACGGGACCACAATGTGCCAGAGGGCCTTCATGGACGACGCCCCGTCCACCCATGCCGCTTCCTCCAGCGAAACAGGCACCGAATCCATGAAGTTCTTGGTCATCCAGATGGCCATCGGCAGGGATGTCGCCGCCAGAAAGAACGTGGTCGCCGCCAACGAGTCCAACAGGTTCAGCTGCACGAAGAGGCTGTACACCGGGACCATGATCGCGGTGATCGGCAGGCACGTCCCAAACAGCACCGTATAGAGGAACGGCCGGTTGAACCGCGTGTTGAACCGGGACAGCGGATATGCGGCAAGCACGGCTGCGAACACGGTGACCAGAGCGGACCCGCCGGAGAGGATCAGGCTGTTCAGCAGCGGGAGGAACGTCTGTTCCGGCGTCAGGATCGCCGTGAAGTTCGCCAACGAGAACGACGACGGCAACGCGGTTTCGTAGGTGGCGTCCGTATCGAGGGAGGCCAGCACCAGCCAGCTCAGCGGCACCACGAAGCATAGCCCGATCACGGCGAGCACGGCGCTGGCTGACCAGCTCGGGGCGCCGCGGCGGGAGGCGCCTCGGTGGGAGGAGCCGGAGCGCTGGGCAGCGGAGGAAGGCGCCGTCGTCGTACCGGATAGACTCACGGCTTCCTCTCCCGCAGCAGGCGAATGTACGCAAGTGAGAACGCGGCTCCGATGATCAGCATGACAACGGCGATGGCGGTTCCGTAGCCGATGTCGCTGTAGCGGAAGGCTTCCTCGTACGCCATGATCGGCAGGGTGGTGCTGCGGTTGGTCGGGCCGCCGGCGGTCATCACGTAGATGAGCGTGAACACCGCGAGGGTCTGCAGCGTGATGAGCATGAGGTTGGTGGCGATGCTGCGCCGGATCATCGGAAGCGTCACGAACACCAGCGACTGCGCCCCGCCGGCGCCGTCAATCTCCGCCGCCTCCGTAACCTCGCGCGGCACATCACCCAGCGCCGCCTGGTACACCATCATCGAAAAAGCTGTGCCACGCCAGATGTTGGCGAGAATGATCGCGAGCATCGGGTGCTCGAACAGCCAGTCAACGCCCGGCAGTCCCACGAGCCCGGTCAACTGGTTCAGCGTCCCGTCACGGAAGAAGAACGCGTACGCCACGAACGCCGCCACGATCTCCGGCAGCACCCACGCCGCAACCACACACACCCCGACGACGGCGGCGACCACCCTGTGCGCCCGCCGCATCAGCAGCGCCAGGCCGAGACCCAGGAAGTTCTGCCCGATCACCGCCGAGACCAGCACGAAAATAACCGTGAGCAGCAGCGACTGCGGGAACAGCGGATCCGTGAACAGGTTCACGTAGTTCTCGAAGCCGATCCACTCCGGATTCTTGGCGTTGGCGCCGGTCAGCGCGGCATTGGTGAATGAGCCGTAGAAGGACCAGAGAATGGGTCCGGCCAGGAAGATCCCGATCAGGATGAGGGCCGGAGCGAGTGGCACCACCTTGAGGAATGAAGAAATGGAGCGGGAGGCCCGTCCGTTGCGCTCCCGCTCCTGTCCGTTGGTCCCGCGCGGCCCCGGCCCTTTGTTGCCGGTTGAGCGGGAGGTGACGGTCGAAGAAATGGCTACTCCTCCAGCACGTTCTCTTCGCCGACAATCGAGACAAGTGCCTCGTCGTAGGTCGCAGCGGCTTCCTCGGGAGAGGCTCCCCCGGTGATGACTGCCTCGGTGGCTTCCTGGACGGCAGTGGAGATTTCGGCGTAGTCGGACGTCGCCGGCCGATAGTGCGTCACGTCCACCACAGCTGAGACGTCCTCGACGAAGGGGTTCGCCTCAAGGTATGCAGGGTCCTCGGCGATGTCCGTCCGTACGGCGATCTGCGAGTTGTCGACCGTGTACTGCAGGAGGTTCTCCTGGTTCATGGCCGTGGTGAGGAACTCGAAGGCCAGGTCCGGGTTCCCGGTTCCGGCACCGACCGCGAGAGTCCAGCCGCCCGACATACTCACGGCACCAGGCTCCTGCCCGTTCTGCGTGGGGAAGGGCGCTACGCCCATGACCTCGCTGTACTCCGCCCATTCGAACTGGCCGCCTTCCTGCCAGAACGACGGCGCGTAGGAGCCTTCCACGGTCCCGCCCATCATGTTGCCGGGCAGCAGGGTGCCGACCACTGTCTGCCAGACGTTGGGATCCAGCGCCTCGGCGGGAGTGACGGCGAGTTCCTCGTCATAGAGCGTCTTCAGGAAGGCAAGGGAATCGACGAACCCCTGCGATCCGGCGATCCACTTCTGCTCCGACTCGCTGTAAAGGCCGCCGCTGTCGGTTCCGTAGAGCAGCTCGTAGAAGCTCTGCATTACGGTTCCCTCCCCGGTGCCCGTGCCGGCGTACATGCTGAACGGCACTGAATCCGGCTTCGCTTCCTTCAGGCTGCGTGCCATCCCGAGGATGTCGTCCCAGGTTTCCGGCTCCCACGGCACCTCGACACCGGCGTCCTGCAGCACCTGCTTGTTGTACCAGATGACCCGGGTGTCGGTGCCGAGGGGCACCGCGTAGGTGCCGCCGTCGTCGGCCTTGCCTGCTTCCTTCGCGGCTTCGTTGAAGCTGTCCCACTCGTCCCACCCGGCGAGGTGCTCATCGAGTTTCAGGAGGTAGCCGGCCTCGACATCGGAGCGGAGGCGGAAGGTGTCCTCGTAGAAGACGTCCGGGGCGGTGTCCGGCGAGCGCTGCGAGAGTGCGAGGCGGGTGTTGTAGTCCTCGTCAGTGCCTTCGACCGGTTCGAGCTCGACGGTCACACCATCATTCGCGGCCTCGAACTGCTCCTTGGTGGCCTGCATCAGGGTGTCCAGCGGTGAGGCTTCGCCGGCCTTCTGGTAGATGATGCGCAGCGTGGTGTCTTCGGAACTCTCGGTGCCCGCGGAACATCCGCTCAGGGCAAGAAGCGCGGCCACCGCCGCCGCTGGAACAATTCGAGAGGCGCCGCGCATGGTTCTCCTTTGAAACTCCGGGGCATCGGGAGACTATCCGATACCGCAAATAGTACGTCGAATGGATTTAAGGCACAACGGTTCCTATCCTCCCATCGAGTTGGCAGGACACAGCCGTTTTGAGGACCCATTAGCGGCGTGTCCTGCCAACTCGATGCGGAAGCGTCACAGGGCCAGGAGGAGCCGCTCCGCGCGGGGGCCGAGCGTACGTTCCAGCATGAGGCAGGCGGCGCCGATGGCAGCGACGTCGTCGCCGATTCCCGTGGACACCACCTCAACCGGGTGGATGCTGCGTGCAGCCCGGCAATCCAGCAACGACGACGGCACCACTTCGAGGTACCGGTTCGCCAACGGCTCCCAGAACGGGCCGCCGAAGACCACCCGGTCCACGTCCAGGATGTTCGTGACGACGGACACGGCCCGCGCGGTCCGGACGGCCGCGCGGCCCAGGATTTCGATTGCCTGCTGATCGCCCTCTTCCGCGGCCTCGCACAGCTGTGTCAGCCCGTCGGCGATGTCGCCGTTGCGGTGCCGTTCGGCGCTGAGCACGCCGAGGCCCTCGGCCTCCCGCACGAGTGACTGCGGATCGCACGTCACGGCGATGCAGCCGCGCATCCCGCACTCGCACTCGGGGCCGTTGGGGTCGCTCACGATATGGCCGATCTCGCCGGCGTTCCCCGACGCACCGCGCAGCACCTCGCCGTTCACAACGATGCCGCTGCCGATACCGGTTCCGATATAGACGAAGATGAAGCTCTGCGTGCTCTCATGGCCGCCCGCCCAGATTTCAGCGACGGCTGCGGCGGTGACGTCCTTCTCCACGAGCACCGGCATGCCCGTTGCCTCGGCGAGCGCATCGCGCAGCGGCACCCGGTGCCAGCCGAGCAGCAGCGGAGGATCGACGACGGCGCCCGCCGGCTGGTCGATCGGCCCCGGAGGTGCCACTCCAATTCCCTCGATCCGCGCCGGATCCACCGGAGATTCCTCGAGCAGCGCCCGCACTTCCCCGGCAATGGCGTCGATGATCTGCTCCGGCTCGGTGCCGATGGGCGTTTCACGAATGCGGCGGTGCAGCACGGTACCCATCAGGTCCATGAGCAGTACCGTCATGACTGCCGGGTCCAGGTGCACACCGATGGCGTACCGGCCGGAGGGGTTTATCCGCAGGATGGTGCGCGGTTTGCCCGGTCCGCTGCCGGTTTTGCCGGCCTCCACGATGAGTTCCTCGGCGATCAGGCGGCGGGTGATGTTGGAGACCGCCTGGGGTGAGAGCCCGATCAGGTCCACCAGTTCCACCCTGCTCAGACCCTCGCTGGAGCGACGGATGGCATCAAGAATGACGCTCTGGTTGAAGTCCCCCATTCTGGGGAGGTTGGTGCCACGGCGCACGTCAGGGCCTTTCCTCCATTGCGACTGATGCACGATCCTACAGCTTGTGTCCTGACGGGATCGGGATCTGCGCCGATAGACTCGGCTGGAACTGCCCCGTTGACGGGGTGTAGCGGACCGGCTGAAGGGAACAGGGCGTGGGCGAAATCGGTGGGTCCACCGGTGCGGGCACTGTGCTCGCGGTGGATTCCGACGTCGTCGTACTTGGACAGGTTGCCGACGCCCTTCGTGCCGCCGGGTACTTGGTCATAGCGCACAGCGATGTGGGGCCGGCGATGGAGGCGGCGCACCGGGGGAAGGCGGATGTCGCCGTCGTCGGTGCTTCTGTTGCCCTCGAGTACCTGGCGACGATCGCGAAGGAAGCCGACCACCTGTTGCCGCGCAACATCCCCGTTGTGCTGACCGCTGCCGCCGCCGGGCAGGTGACGTCGCATCCTGAGCTGGCGATGCGCTCGAGCGACTACGTGTTGCTGCCCCTCGATGCGGATGAATTGGTTCACCGCGTGGTGACTGCGGTTCACCGCAGCGGGCTGCGGGAGGAACGGCGCAACGAATCGGCGTCCCTGCGTGAACGGATCCGCCGCATCTCCGACGCCATCCGGCACACCAATTCCCCCTCGGAGATGATTGACCTGAGCCTCGCCGGGATCGGTGAAGCGCTGAGCGCGGACGAGGTCATGCTGCACATTTTCGACGACCGGCGCATCTCCTGCGGCTCGGGCGCGTGGCGCAGCGGCGAGGGTGCGGTCACGCCCGGGGGCGTGGGTGAGCTGACCGGCGAGCTGCGTGAACTCGGCACGGAATTGTGGCGGACCTCGGGCTCGGTGGCCGTGATCGACGGCGAGTCCGAAGACGTTCCCGCCCGCCTGCACCTGCTGCGGGCCCGGCTGGCGGGTTTCACGCAGAGTGGGTTGCTGTTGCCGATCGGGGAGGGGGCAAGCGCGTTCGGTGTGCTGTGGATCGTGGCTGACCGCGGGCGGCGCAAGTGGTCCAGCGCCGAGATCTCGCTCCTGACGCACCTGCTCGGGAACCTGGCCCACGGCGTGATTCAGGGTCAGCTCATCCTCGGGCAACAGCAGGTACTGGACCGGTTGCACGAGCTCGATTCCGCGAAAGACGCGTTCGTTGCCACCGTGCATCACGAGCTGCGCACTCCCCTGTCCTCGATCCTCGGCTACGTGGAGCTGCTTCAGGACGGCGACGGCGGCGACCTTCCCCCGTCCGCGCTGAAGATGCTCAAAATCATCGAGCGCAACGGGCAGCGCCTGGGCAGCCTGGTGGAGAACGTGCTCGCGCTTTCCGTCCTCGATGCCGGGACTGAGCTGGCTCCCGCCCCCGTGGACCTGGTCGATTTGGTCGAATCGATCGTCACCGACCTTGTGCCGCTTGCCTCCGCCAAGGGCGTGAGCGTCTCACTGGCGCCGACGGATTCGAAACAACTGGTCAGCGGCGTGCGGGAACTGCTGGAGCGCGCCTTCGTGAACGTGCTCTCCAACGCCGTGAAGTTCACTCCCGAAGGCGGTTTGGTCACCGTTCGGTTCAAGCCGGACAACGACGACGACGGCGCCGTCCGCGTCGAATTCGAAGACACCGGCATGGGTATCCCGGCAGACGAACTTCCGCAGTTGCTGACCCGTTTCTACCGGGCATCGAACTCGGTGGCCGCCGAAATACCCGGGACCGGCCTTGGGCTGTCGATCTCCGCGCAGGCCGTTGAGAGGCACGGTGGAACCCTGGACGTACGGTCCGAACTGGGCAAGGGGACAACCGTGACGATCGAGCTCCCACGGGCCTGACGCCTTCCGGTCACGTTCGACACCAATTACCGTCCGGCCTCTCGACACTGACGTCCAGTCTGGCAAGGTGATAGCTATGGTCTCTGATTCCTTTGAGCGCACAGCCGTTGTTGTGGAGGACGATTCCGATATCCGTGAGCTCCTTGCACTGACCCTCTCGATGGTCGGCTTCAACATCATTGAGACGGCGAGCGGGAAAGAGGCCCTTGCCCTGGTCCGGGAACACCAGCCGGACCTCATCACCCTTGACCTGAACCTGCCGGACCTCGACGGAATGGAGGTCTGTCGGCAGCTTCGGCCCATGACTGACGCCTACATCGTGATGGTCACTGCGCGCGTTGAGGAGATCGAACGGGTGCTCGGCCTTGAGATCGGGGCGGATGATTTCATCGTCAAGCCCTTCAGCCCGCGCGAAGTCCGGGCCCGCGTCGCCGCAATGTTTCGTCGGCCAAGGAACCTCGCGGAACCTTCTACGGGTCCGGCCGCTATTGCGGGTGCTGCGGGAGGCGCTTCTGCCGATGCTGCCGCAGCCGCTGGGCCTGGATCTTCAGCCGGCTCTCCTGTACCTACGTTCCCTGCATCGGGCGTGTCCGCAGCCGGCCATGCTGACGGGGACGGCGCCGTCGTCGTGCATGGTGCCCTCTCCGTTGATGTCGAGGGCAGGGTGGCGTGGCTGGATGGGGAGGAGCTGGCGCTGACGAAGATAGAGTTCGATCTGCTCGCCACCCTCATTACCGGGCCGCGCCGGGTGTGGACACGGGAAAGCCTGCTCGCGCGGGTGTGGGGCGAGGGGTGGACGGACGATCATCACCTCGTTGAGGTGCACATCCGGAACCTGCGCAAGAAGCTCGGCGAGGATACGCGGGAGCCGCGGTTCATCCGGACGGTGCGCGGCGTTGGGTATCGGTTGGTGCCGGTTAGCTAGTTGGGCCGGGCGCTGCGTGGCTGCGCGCTCCTCAGCCGGACTGGCCGCGCCCGCCGGGACCGGACTGGCTGCCCAACCCGCGCCGTCGCTCAACCGGAAGCGCGCTGATCAGCCTGACGCGCGCTGCTCGGTGGCGAGGTGGGAGAGGAAACGTTCGGCTTCGCGGACCAGCGCGGGCAGGTAGCAGCTGCGGTCACCGTTGCGGATGTCGGTCAGGCACTGCTTGGTCACGTACTCGAGGCGTGGCGCACCGACCATGGAGGCACCGATGTTCAGGCTCATCAGGGTGGCAATCGCGGCTGCTTCGTCTTTCGACCGGAGGTTGACGGTGAGGTTCTGGATGCGTTCCGGCAGGAGGCGCGCGAAATTGTCGCGGTAGCGGAGGGCGTCTTCGGGACAGGGGAGTTCGGTGGCCAGCTGCTCGATGACTTCGCGCCGGTGAACGGACAGGCTTTCCGGTACGTTCAGCTCCGCGCTGTCCACGATGCGAGCCTTCCTGGTCTTGAACCAGGCCATCTGGCGCCTCCGATCAGTGAAAACGGACGGGTTGATACGGGTGGAAGTCGTGTGCGAACCGTTCCCGCACCAGTCGTCCTCGCACAGGATGTCGCCGCAGAGCGGGAAGGCTGCGCTCACTCGAACTATCGGCATGATGTGCCCCTTCCCCCTGGTCCTGTGTGTTTCTGTACTGCTGCGGTTTATGTACTGCTGTCCTGCTGCTGCGGTTCCCCCAACCTCCGGACCGGCGAACGGTCCGGTCCGGAGGAGTTTTGGGGATCGCCGGCCCGGAGGTGGAGTTCCGGGCCGGCACGTCTGCTTCGGATAGACCTAGTCTGGACCGCCTAGTTCAAGAGACTGCCCGATTTTCACCGAAGCTTTCCTCAAGAATGTGGTGCATCAGGACTACGAACTGTCCGTCCGGACACTATGTCCCTTTCTGGAAAGTGCCTGCAGCCTGCAGCCTGCACTCTGCAGGTTTTGCCTGCGATGAGTGCAGTGCAGGCACTTTCCAGAAACACTTCACCCCTCCGGCTGGTCACCGTGAGCGTGAGATGTGTTGAACTAGTGTCGTCAGGAATCGGCCGCAATGGAGAGGAGGAGCCCAGCGATGACCGGCACCTCCCCCAAGCGCCCGCCCACCGCGCAGGCCTTCGCCCTGGCTGAGTTGCGGCGCATGATCATCGCCGGCGAAGTGCAGCCCGGACAGCCTCTCCGCCAGGACGCACTTGCGGACCGGCTCGGCGTCAGCAGGGTTCCGCTGCGCGAGGCGTTCAAGATCCTTGAAGGCGAAGGACAGATCGTCTACGAACCGCACCGCGGCTTCAAGGTCGCCCGGCTCTCCCTAGCGGATCTGCTCGAGGTCTACCGCATCCGCCAACTTTTGGAGACCGAGGCCGCCTACGCGGCGGTCCAACGCGCCGACGGGTCAGTCCTGCAAACAATGAAAGACGCCGCCAGCGAAGTCGAAGCCGCCAGCGCCGCAGCTGACATCCTCCCGATGACCGAAGCGAATCGGCGATTCCACTTCGTCCTACTCTCGGCGTCCGGGATGCCGCGGCTGGAACGGCTCATCCAACAGCTCTGGGACGCCACCGATACCTACCGGTTCGTCTACTACGGCGTCCCCACCAACCGGCAGCGTGTCGAAGACGAACACAACCTCATGATCGATGCCTTCGCAGACCGCGACGCCGACCGCCTCGTCAAACACCTCGACGAGCACCGCGACCACGCCGTCGACGCCCTGCGCACCTTCCTCGAGACGCCCTAACAGCCCCTTTCCGTCGCCCCCGACCCAAACGGCGTGACCTCCCATCGACCCCGCTCATAATTTCGGTCGAAATCGTCAAACCCGCCCGATAGTCGGACGATCTTGTCGATATCGACCGAAATTGCGCGGGACTGGGGGAGGCGGGTCATGCGCAGTGGGCGGGCACCGGAACCGAAAAAGGCGAAGTTACCTCTACGAACTATTGTGTGACGACGGTTACATCGGCTACACTTTTTGTATACAATCTCCAAAGCTGCTCAATGACTCACAGGACCGCCCGAAGGGACCTCATTTCGTGGAGAACTGGCTCGGCCTCGCTAACCGGCGCGTACTGATCGCCGGCGCCGGCGGCATTGGGCAAGCGTGCGCGACGGCGTTTGCCCGGGCGGGTGCCCGCGTGGTCCTCGCAGATATCGATGAGACGCGACTGCAAAACCACGAGAACACCCTGCACGCGGACTTCTCGACCGCCGAAGGTTGCGAAGACGCAGTCGAACAAGCCGTCGGACAGCTCAAGGGCATCGACGTCCTCATCCACGCAGTCGGCGTCAATCACCGCGTGAACATCCTCGACACCACCGATGAAAACTGGCAGCGCACCCTCGATATCAATCTCACCAGTGCCTTCCGCCTCGGCAAGGCCGCCGGGAAGCACATGGTCAGCGCCGGCTGGGGCCGCCAGATCTACTGCTCGTCGGTATCTGGACTGCTCGCCCACCCGGACCACGGCCCGTACGCCGCAAGCAAGGGCGGCATCAACCAGCTGATGCGCGTCATGGCACGGGAGTGGGCGCCGTACGGAGTCACCGTCAACGCGATAGCCCCCGGCTACACGGAAACCGATCTCACCAAGGCCCACCTGGACTTACCGGGCGTCCGCGAGCACTATACGTCCCTGGTTCCGGCCGGGCGGCTCGGCACCGTTGAGGACCTCACCGGCCCCGCACTCTTCCTCGCATCCGAACAGGCATCCTTCGTTACCGGACACGTTTTCTACGTGGATGGAGGCCGAACCCTTGTCTAGCCGCCTGCCCCTGCTGCACCCTGAGAACATGACCGCGGACCAGCGCAGTCTCTACAACCGGATCACCGCCGGCCCCCGTGCCAACGGCCCGTTCCGGATCATGCACGACGACGCCACTCTCGCCGGCCCGTTCAACGCCCTCGTGCATGCGCCCCGGATCGGCGACGCCGTCCAGGAACTCGGTTCCGCACTCCGCTTCAAAGGAAAGCTCCAGGACCGCAGCCGCGAACTCGTGATTTGTGCCGTCGCAGCCGCCCTGAACTCCGAGTACGAATGGTACGCGCACAGCCGCGCCGCCGTCGTCGTCGGTGTGACCGAGGAGGAACTCACCCAACTCAAGGCGGGCACCACACCTCAGGAAGCGTCGGAGGCGGAGAAGTCGGCGCTGAACCTGACCCGCGAACTGATCGCCGAAGCCGGCATACCGGACACCACCTTCGAGGACGCCCAGGAACACCTCGGCTATGAGGGAATCATCGAAGTCACGGTCCTCGTGGGGTACTACCGCACCCTCGCGGGCCTGCTCGCAGTCGCAGACACCACCCAACCAGAATGAAATCCAACCGAGTATCAAGGGAGAAACCCATGACCAGCACCTCTCACAAGGCTCGCGGATCGCGCATCGTTGCCGCCGCAATCCTTGCACCGGCACTGTTCCTCAGCGCCTGCGGAAGTCCCGTCACCGATAACGCCGGCGGAGGCGGAGGCGGCGGAGCTGACAGCGGCGACGGCGGCAGCCTGTCGATTGCCACCGGCGGCACCGGCGGCGTCTACTACCCGCTCGGCGGCGGTTTCGCGACCGTCATCCGCGAAAACGTGGAAGGGTACGACGCCACGGTCCAGGAGACCAACGCCTCCGTCGACAACATGCTGCTGATCCAGAGCGACGCCGCGCAGCTCGCACTGGCGGTCGGTGACGTGGTGTCCGACGCCGTCGAAGGCGTAGGCGAGTTCGAAGGCAACGCCCTGGACATCTGCTCGCTCGGCAACGTCTACAACAACTTCCTGCAGCCCATCACCGTCGAAGGCACCGGAATCCAGTCCGTCGCGGATATGGAAGGCAAGGTCATCTCGGTCGGCGCGCCGGGCTCCGCAACGGAAGTTGCAGCGATTCGCACGCTCGAAGCCGCAGGAATCGACCCTGAATCAGGAATCGACCGCCGTCAGCTCGGTGTCGCGGAAACTGTAGCGGCACTTCGCGACGGCACCATTGACGCCGGTTTCTGGTCCGGCGGCCTGCCCACCGGCGCCATGATCGACCTCGCCAGCGACGGCGACATGGTGATTGTCCCGATCGGCGAGTACGCAGCACCGATGGCCGAGGAGTACGGCGACTACTACGTGGAACAGGAGATCCCTGCCGACACCTACGAGGGCCAGACCGAACCCATCTCCGTCATCGCCTCGCCGAACATCCTCGTAGCCTCGTCCAGCATGGACGAGCAGCTGCAGGAAGACATCACAACGGCGCTGTTCGAGAATAAGGAACAGCTCATCCAGGTGCACCCTGCCGCTGAGGAAATGGACGCGGCCACGGCGGGTGAAGTTCCGTTCGTCGAGACCTGCGCCGGCGCCCAGGCCTACTTCGACCAGGCGGGCTAACCAAAACGTGGACTCGCCGGCTCGTCGAATCAAAATCGTCGTACTCCTGGTGTGCCTTGGCACACTGGGAGGGATCGCCGCGGAAAATGCCGGGTCGCCCGAGCGTTTCCTGACAGTGGCGAATGACGACGGCGAGCTGGCCCGCGTGCCCCTCACCGGGGACACCTTCGCGGTGAGTTACCGCAACTCGATCTACGAAACCCACGCCGAGGAACGCTACGAAGTTCAAGCGGGCGGATCCTACCGCCTGGTTGAAATCGCCGCCGACCAGCTGGCGGTCCTCGAGGAGTACTACGGCGTTCCCGGAGCCTCGGAGTCGGCCGGCCCTGATGACCGCCGCAACCATGTTGTACCGCCGAACCCGGATCGCCCGGTGGTCTTTGACACCCTCTCGATCGCTGCCACGGACCTCGGGCAGCGCACCCTCCACGTCCCCGGAGAACCGCCGCTCAAGCTGTGGCAGCTGGTCGGGGACCACAATCCGTTCGTTGTGCTAGACATCAAGGAGACCCCATGACCGAGCGAGACGACGGCAAAGGCGCCGTGGCTGCACACAAGGTCCAGGATAAGGACAGGGACAAGAACGACGACGACGTCACCCTCGCCGGCTCCCCCGACCCGACGAAGGACTCGATCGACGAAGAGGCGTTGATCGCCGAGTTCGAGGCCGAGAAGCCCGCCCGGCACCTCAGCGGCAAGCCGCAGATCATCATCAAGGTCATCGGCGTCGCACTGTCCGTCTTCGGCCTGTACTGGGTGTTCAACCCGATGGCCACCCAGTTCTACCTGCCCGCGTTCCTGATGATCGGGCTGTCGATGACGTTCCTCGTGTATCGCGGTTGGGGACGAACGGATAAAGACAAGGAAAAGAAGAAAGCCGATAACCCGCATGCCCTCGACTGGGCGCTCGCGGTCATCGCCATCATCCCGTTCGCGTACATCATCAGCGACTGGGACGCATTCTTCCGGCGCGCGATCATTCCCACCTACCTGGACCTGATCATGGGCACCATCGCCATCCTCGTGGTGCTCGAGGCCTGCCGCCGGACCGTCGGCATCCTGGTGCCCATCGTCGTCGTATTCTTCTTCGCGTACGCCTACTTCGGCCCGTACTTCCCGGATCCGTTCGGAACCTCATCCTTCGGCTGGATCCGGTTGGTGGGCCACAACGTCATGGGAACCCAGGGCATCTTCGGTGTGCCAACGGATGTGGCGGCGACGTACATCATCCTGTTCACGATCTACGGCGCCGTGTTGACGGCGTCGGGCGCCACGAAGTTCTTCATCGACCTTTCCTTCTCGGCGTTCGGGCAGTCGAAGTCCGGTCCCGGGCGCACCGTGACACTGGCGGGCTTCCTGCTCGGTACGGTTTCCGGTTCCGGTGTTGCGACGACGGTGACCCTCGGTGGCATCTCCTGGCCGCTGCTCAAGAAAGCCGGCTACCCGAAGGAACACGGCGGCGGTGTGCTCGCGGCTGCCGGTATCGGCGCGATCATGTCTCCCCCGACACTGGGCGCCGCGGCGTTCATCATCGCCGCACTGCTCGGTGTCTCCTACCTGCAGGTGCTGATCTGGGCCACCATCCCCACGCTGCTGTACTACCTCGGCATCATCCTGGCAATCGAGATGGACGCCCGAAAGTTCAAGACCCACGCGGTGGAGATCGACACGAAACCCGTCGGCAAGCTGCTGCTGCGCTTCGGGTACCACTTCAGCTCGCTCCTGGCGATTGTCGTGTTCATGGCGATGGGCATGACGCCGTTCCGCGCCGTCGTTTTCGCCACCGTCCTGGCCTTTGTGCTCAGCTTCTTCGACCGGCAGTCGTGGATGACGCCGAAGCGGATCTGGGATGCGCTGGCCACCGGCGCAACCGGTGCGCTCTCGGTCATCCCCGTGATGGCGGCGGCGGGCCTGATTGTCGGCGTCATGACCCTGACCGGGCTCGGCCTGAAGCTGGCGAACATCATCGTGGACTTCGCCGGCGGCAGCCTGTTCCTGACGGCCCTGTTCTCGGCGATCTCAGTGATCCTGCTGGGCCTCGCGGTTCCGGTGACGGCGAGCTTCATCATCTCGTGGGTGATCATCGGCCCGGCGCTGCAGGATGTCGGCGTTCCCGCCTTCGCGGCTGCGATGTTCATCTTCTACTACTCCGTCCTCAGTGAAGTGTCCCCGCCCACCGCGCTCTCCCCGTTCGCGGCGTCGGCCATCACCGGCGGTAAACCGATCAAGACCATGTGGCTCACCTGGCGGTACACGCTCTCGGCGTTCCTGGTGCCGTTCATCTTCGTGCTCACAGGGCCCGGCATTGGCCTGCTGATGCAGGGCGGAATCGGCACCGTACTGATGGCGCTCACGATTTCGGTCGTCGCCGTTGCAGCGCTGGCCGTCGCCACGGGCGGCTGGATCATGGGGCCGGCCAACTGGTTGGAGCGTGCGCTGATCGGCGTCGGTTCCCTGCCGCTGCTGGTGATGGAGCCGCTGTACCTGGGAATCGGGGCCGCGCTCATCGCAATCGGACTCGTCCTTCACATTGTGCGCATGAAGCGGCACAGGTCCGATGACAGCCCGACGACGACGACGGCCCCCGTACGAGCGTCGTGACCTCCCACCAACCCGGACGGCCTGTCACCACCCTGCTGCAGGCCGTCTCCGTCACCACCACCGGGGTACTGCCCGCGTTCCTCCTCGGAGCGCTGGCGGTACAGATCCGCGACGACCTTCACCTCGGTCCGGCACAGCTGGGCATCGCGGCGGCAACGCTGTTCGCGACCTCCGGGGTGCTGGCGCGGACGCTTGGTGGCGTAGTACAGCGGGTGGGCGCAGGTCGGGGCATGGTCATCTCGGCCTCCCTGGCCACCGTGGCGTTGGCAGGCGTCGGAGCAGCACCGTCATTTCCCGTTTTGGTGGCGGCCCTGTTCATCGGCGGCACTGCCAACGCCATGGCGCAGCCCTCTGCGAACCTCGGGATCTCCCGGGGCATCGGCAGTGACCGGCTGGGCCTGGCGTTCGGCGTGAAGCAGTCCTCGATCCCGGCGGCGTCCTTGCTGGGCGGCCTCGCGGTGCCCGGCATCGCGCTGGTGTTCGGGTGGCGGTATGCGTTCTTCATCGGTGCTTTGTTGGCACTATGCCTGGCGGTCTGGGCCTTCTTCCGCGGGCAGGCGCCGTTCAGTACGACGACGACGGCGGCCCACCCCGAGGATCGCGGCACCCCGCGTGCCGGGCTGGTGGTGCTGACGATCGGCGCCGGCCTCGCCGCGGCAGCAGCGACGTCGCTCGGTGTGTTCCTGGTTGACTCGATGGTGCAGTCCGGTATCTCCCCCAGCGCTGCCGGGCTCTTCTTCGCCGGTGCCGCAGTGCTGGGACTCGGGATCCGCATCCTGCTGGGCGCCCTCATGGATAAAATGCCGACCCGCAGCCCCTACGTGCTGATCGCGAACCTGCTGGTGGCCGGCGTCGTCGGCTATCTGCTGCTCAGTGTCGGTTCCGAACCGCTGGTTCTGGCCGGCACTTTCCTCGCGTACAGCGCGGGCTGGACGTGGCCGGGCCTGCTGCACTTCGCGATCGTGCGCGATAACCGGATGGCAGCCGCTTCTGCCACCGGCGTTGTGCAGACCGGACTCTCACTCGGCGCGGCCTGTGGTCCGTTACTGTTCGGGTTGCTGGTGAGCGCAACCTCGTATTCCACCGCCTGGGTGGTGGCCGGCGTCGTCGCGCTTTTCGCTGCCCTGACCTTCCGCATCGGGAGGCGGCTGATCCGAAAATCGCGCGGCCTCCCCGTCCGTTTTTCAACAGTAGTTAAGGAGTCTTCATGACACGCTACGCAGTTATTGGCGGCGGCATCCTGGGCACCGCCGTCGCGCGCCGCCTGCTGCAGCAGCAGCCGGACGCGCACGTCACCGTGCTGGAGAAGGAGTCCTCGCTGGCGGCGCATCAGACCGGCCGGAACTCGGGCGTGGTGCACGCCGGGCTGTATTACACGCCCGGGTCGCTCAAGGCGAGGCTGTGCCGGCGCGGGGTCGAGCTGCTGAAGGAGTACTGCGGGTCCCGCGACCTCAAGTACAACGAGATCGGCAAGGTTCTTGTCGCCCGGAACGCCGTGGAGGAATCCCGGTTGGGCGACATCCTGGACCGCGCCCGGGCCAACGGTGTCCCGGGTGTCCGGATCATCAACCGGTCCGAACTGCGCGACCTCGAGCCGCACGTCGAGGGGACGTCCGGGCTGCACTCCCCGCACACGGCGATTGTGGATTACGGCGCGGTGACGCGGGCTTTCGCTGACGACGTCGTTGCTGCCGGTGGGACCGTGCGCATGGGGTTCGAGGTCACGGGGCTGACCACCCGCGGCGGCGAGACTCTGGTGACCGGGACTGCCAATGGCTCCCCTACGTGGGAAATTTTCGACTCGGTGATCAGCTGCGCCGGGCTGCACGCGGACCGCGTCGCTGCGCTCGCCGGTGACAAGGAGGATCCGAAGATCGTTCCCTTCCGCGGCGAGTATTATCTGCTGCGCCCTTCCCGGCGTTCGCTGGTGCGCGGACTGGTGTATCCGGTGCCGGATCCCCGCTACCCGTTCCTTGGTGTCCACCTCACCCCGCGGACCGACGGTGAGGTCATGGTCGGACCAAACGCCGTGCTGGCGCTGGCCCGCGAGGCATACGGCTGGGGCACTCTCTCCCCGCGCGACCTCGGCGACGCCGTTTCGTACCCCGGCTTCCGTGCCTTCGCGAAGCAGCACTGGCGTACCGGCGCCGTCGAAATGATCGGCTCGCTCAGCAAACGCCGCTTCGTGAATGAGGCCCGGAAATACGTGCCGGAACTGACGGTCGACGACGTCGTTCCCGGGCCCAGCGGGATCCGCGCCCAGGCGCTGGACCGCGACGGTTCGCTGGTGGACGACTTCCGGATCACCCGGCACGGCTCAGTGCTGGCGGTGCGCAATGCGCCGTCGCCGGCCGCTACGTCCTCGCTCGCGATCGCCGAGCACATTGTTTCGCAGGTCCTAAACGAAGAGGAAGCCGCATGACGCATCTGAAAAGGGGGCTCTGGGGCGTGCTGGCCACGCCGTTCGCGGGGCCATCGTTCGCCGTCGACACCGAGTCGCTTAAGCGCGAGGTCGAGCTGTACACGCACATCCCCGCCACCGGCCTGGTGGTGCTCGGGGTGTTCGGTGAGGGCGCAACACTCGATACGGGCGAGCAGCTCCTGACCGTCTCCACCGTCGCCGAGGCCGCAGAGGAAACGCCGCTGGTGGTGGGCTTGTCCTCGCGGACCACCAACGTGGCGATCGAGCAGGCCCATACGGCGGTCAATGCGGCGGGGTCTCATCTGGCAGCGTTGATGGTGCAGGCGAATACTGCTCAACCGGATGCCCTGGTTGCCCATTTCACCGCTATCCACCGCGCATCGGGCGCCGACATCGTGCTGCAGGACTACCCCGTGGCCTCCGGAGTGAAGATCAGTACGGCGCAAATTCTCGCCGTCGTCGAACGCTGTCCGTTCATTGCGGCCGTGAAGTCGGAGGCGCCGCCCACTGCCGCGGCGATTGCTCAGTTGACCCGCGCGACCGACGTGCCGGTGTTCGGTGGACTCGGCGGCGTTGGGCTGCTGGACGAACTTGCCGCCGGCGCCGCGGGCGCCATGACCGGCTTCTCACATCCCGAGGCGCTGCAGCTTGCGATCACAGCGAACGACGACGGCGGCTTCCGCGCCGCGCGCGACGCCTTTGCGCCGTGGTTGCCGCTTGCGAACTTCGAGGGGCAGCCGGGGATCGGGCTGGCGCTGCGCAAGGAAATTCTTCGTCGGCGCGGGATCATCGCTGAGGCGCTGGTCCGCCCGCCGGCACCCACGCTGCCGCCTGAACTTGCCGACATGATTGACGCCCACCTCGACGCTGTTCGAGACAACGACGCTGTTCGAGATCACACCGCCGCTCGAGATCACATCGCTGCTCGAGACAACACCGCTGTTCAAGACGACACCGCTAAGGAGCTTGCCTAGATGGATACCGGACTCAAGGGGAAGAACGTGCTGGTGCCGGGGTCGAGCTCCGGGATCGGGCTGGCCATCGCGCAGGCGCTGGCTGAAGAGGGCGCCAACGTGGTGCTCGTCGCCCGCCGCGAAGACGTGGTGCAGGCCGAGGCTGCCAAGCTGCCCTCCGCCGTCGGAATCGGCCTGGACCTTAATCTTGAGGATGCGCCGGAGCGGCTGGTCGAGGCCGCCGAGAAGGCGTTCGGGCCGATCGACGTGCTGGTGCTCAACAGCGGAGGCCCGCCGCCCGGTGGTGCGGCTGACATGTCGGATGAGAAGGCGCTGGCCGCCGTGCACCAGTTGCTGCTGCAGCACATTCGGCTGACGTCGCTGGTGTTGCCGGGGATGCGGGAGCGGGGCTGGGGGCGGATTGTTGCCGTCGGGTCGTCCGGGGTGCAGAGTCCGCTGCCGAACCTGGCGCTGTCCAACATCGGCCGGGCCGGGCTCGCGGGTTACCTGAAGACCCTCGCGAACGAGGTTGCTGCCGATGGGATCACCGTGAACATGGTGCTGCCCGGCCGGATTGACACGGACCGCGTCGCGTCGCTGGACGAAGCCGCGGCCAAGCGCACCGGCAAGACGCCCGAGGAAGCCCGCGCCTCCTCGGAAGCGACCATCCCCGCAGGCCGGTACGGAAAGCCGGAGGAGTTCGCCGCCGTCGTCGCGTTCCTGGCGAGCGTGCCCGCGGCCTACGTGACCGGCGAGCAGATCCGCTGCGACGGCGGTCTGGTGAGGAGCTACTGATGATGAACCCCCGCATCGACTTGGCAGGACACGCCCCTTTACACGCACCATTCGCGGCGTGTCCTGCCAACTCGATTCACTAGCAAGGAAGAAGATCATGAACCACACTTTGCACCTTTGTTCGGTGCACGACGGCGACGGGGCGGACGAGCTCGCCGCCGTTGTGCACCCGCAGCGCGGCGTCGCGCTGGCCCGAGACCTGCTCCCCGGTTTCCATGGAGACGTCCGCGAGATCCTCAGCGAGGAGCTGCTCGAACGTCTCGAACTCGCTGCGTCGGAGGCGAATGACACTGTGTTCCGCGACCCGGCTTCGGTTGTGTATGGCGCGCCATACCGTCATCCGCGGATGCTGTGGGGCATCGGGTTGAACTATGTGGAGCACGCGTCGGACCTGTCCGAGGGCGTGCCGGAGGAGCCGGCGTCGTTCATCAAGGGCGACCACACGGTCATCGGACCGGGCGAGCCCATCCCCATCCCGTCGCAGAGCGAGCGGACCACCGCGGAGGCGGAGGTCGCCGTCGTCATCGGCCGGTACTGCCGGAATGTGGAGGTGGAGGACGCGCTGGACTATGTGGCCGGCGTCGTGCCCGTGTTGGATCAGACGGCGGAGGACATCCTGCAGCGGAATCCGCGGTTCCTGACGCGGTCGAAGAACTTTCCGGGATTCTTCTCGTTCGGGCCGCGGATTGTGCCGCTGGCCGAGGCCGTAGGTGACGGGATTCTCGCGGACATGGAGGTATCCACGGTGGTCAACGGCGAGGTGCTGCGGACCAACACCGTGGCGCACATGCGGTACAGCCCCGAGTACCTGATCAGTTTCCACTCGAAGGTGATGCCGCTCTACCCGGGCGACATCATCTCCACAGGTACGCCGGGCGCGATCCACATTCGTCCGGGCGATACGGCGGAGGCGCGGGTTTCCGGTGTCGGCGTTTTGAGCAACCCCGTGATTGCGGGTACCTGAGTTACGGATTAGTACCACCCGCATCGAGCGGGCGCCAGGAACGGGTTTCGTCGCCGAAACCGGTAATAAGCGCCCACTCGATGCACTAGTAAGGAGGATGACGCGCAATGGGCACGTCAGTTTCGGACCGCTCGGCATCGGGCCCGCTTGAGGGCGTTCGTGTCGCGGACTTCTCCCGCGTGCTCGCGGGGCCGTATGCGTCGATGATGCTCGCCGATTTCGGGGCGGACGTCATCAAGGTGGAGAGCCCTGCCGGTGATGACACGCGGTCCTGGACGCCACCGGTCGATGAGCACGGCGTCGGCACGTACTTCTCGAGCGTGAACCGGAACAAGCGCTCGGTGGTGTGCGACCTTCGGACCGACGAGGGCCTTGCCCGGGCGAGGGAGATCGCGCTGCACGCTGACGTGATCATCGAGAACTTCCGGCCCGGTGTGATGAAGAAGTTCGGGCTGGACTACGAGACGCTGCAGCGCTCCGATCTCATCTATTGCTCCATCACCGGATTCGGTTCGACGGCGGGAGCGCACCTTCCGGGGTACGACCTCCTGGTGCAGGCCGTCGGCGGGCTGATGAGCGTGACCGGGTCGCTGGATTCGGAGCCGAGCAAGGTGGGTGTGGCACTGGTCGACGTCGTGACCGGGCAGAACGCGGCGCTCGGGATCCTCGCGGCGCTGCGTCATCGGGACGCGACCGGGCAGGGGCAGCGGATTGACGTGAACCTGTTGTCGTCGTTGCTGGCGGGGCTGGTGAACCAGGCGTCGAGCACGCTGGCCACCGGCGAGTCGCCGCAGCGGATGGGGAATGCGCACCCGTCGATCGCGCCGTACGAGACTCTTCGCACCGCCGACGGGCCGCTCGCCGTCGCCGTCGGGACGGACCGGCAGTTCGCCGCGCTGGTGCGGGTGCTCGGCGTGCCCGCGCTCGCCTCCGATGCCCGTTTCGAGACCAACACCCAGCGCGTGGCGAACCGCGATTCGCTCAAGGCCTTGCTCGAGGAACAGTTGGCGAAGCGTTCCGCGGCCGAGTGGGCCGCCGACCTGTCCCGGGAGGGTGTCCCGGCCGGGAAGGTGAACTCCATTGTGGAGGCGCTCCAACTGGCCGAGGAGCTGGGGCTTGATCCCGCCGTCGAAATGAACGACGACGACGGCGCCCGCACCAGCCACCAGGTCGCCAACCCGATTCACCTGTCCGAGACCCCCGCCAGCTACCGGCGCCTGCCGCCGCTGCTTGGCGAGCACAACGATGCGACGTTCGCGGCGCTCACGACCACCATCAGCGGAAAGTAGAAGACCCATGACTGTTGACCTTCTGTCCATCGACTCGCTCCTGTCTTCGGAAGAAATTGAACTGCGTACCTCCGTGCGGTCCTTCGTGGATTCCGAAATCCGGCCAAACATCGCCGAGTGGTATGACAACGCGGTGTTTCCGCTGGAGATCGTGCCGAAGATGGCATCGCTGGGGCTGCTCGGCATGCACATCAAGGGGTACGGCTGCCCGGGCCGCAGTTCCGTTGAGTACGGGCTGGCCGCTCTCGAGTTGGAGGCCGGCGATTCCGGGTTGCGGACGTTTGTGAGTGTGCAGGGGTCGCTGGCGATGAGTGCAATTGCCAAGCACGGGTCCGAGGAGCAGAAGAACGAGTGGCTGCCGCGCATGGCTAAAGGCGAGGTGATCGGGTGCTTCGGGCTGACGGAGCCTTCCTCCGGGTCTGATCCCGGGTCGATGACCACGTTTGCTCGGAAGGACGGTTCCGACTGGGTTCTTTCCGGCGCCAAGCGTTGGATCGGGTTGGCTTCCGTTGCGCAGATTGCGATTATTTGGGCAATGACCGACGACGGCGTCCGCGGCTTCGTGGTTCCCACTGACACTCCGGGGTTTACGGCGACTCCGATTACACAGAAGCTGTCGATGCGGGCGTCGATCCAGTGCGACATCACGCTTGAGGATGTGCGGCTGCCTGACTCGGCGATGCTGCCGAACGCTCGCGGGTTGCGCGGGCCGTTCGAGTGCCTGAACGAGGCGCGGTACGGCATCATTTGGGGAGCGATGGGCGCGGCGCGGGACAGCTATGAGGCGGCGCTGAACTATTCGAAGGAACGCTTGCAGTTCGGCAAGCCGCTGTCCGGGTATCAGATGACGCAGCTGAAACTGGTGAACATGGCCTTGGAGATCAACAAGGGGATGCTGCTGGCGTTGCAGATCGGGCGGCTGAAGGACGCAGGGACGCTGGAGCCGTACCAAATCTCGGTGGGCAAGCTGAACAACTGCCGGGAGGCGATCGAGATCTGCCGGGAGGCGCGGGCGATGCTCGGTGGCAACGGCGTCACACTGGACTACTCGCCGCTGCGACACGCGAACAACCTGGAAAGTGTGCGCACGTACGAGGGAACCGACGAGGTGCACACCCTCATCCTTGGCAACCACATCACGGGTACGCCTGCGTTCCGGTGAGCGACGCCCCTGAACCCACCGGCCTCCGCCGCGGCCTCACCAGCTATGGTGACGCCGAGTTCTCGCTGTTCCTCCGGAAGGCGTTCATCAAGGGCGCGGGGTATTCGGATGATGCGCTGGACCGGACCGTCGTCGGCATCGTGAACACCGGCAGCGGCTTCAACCCGTGCCACGGCAATATGCCGACGCTGGTTGAGGCAGTGAAGCGTGGCGTGATGCTGGCCGGTGGGTTGCCGGTGGAGTTCCCAACTATCTCGGTGCACGAAAGCTTCTCCTCCCCCACCAGCATGTTCCTGCGGAACCTGATGTCGATGGACACCGAGGAGATGATCCGCGCGCAGCCGATGGACGCCGTCGTGCTCATCGGCGGATGCGACAAGACGGTGCCGGCGCAGCTGATGGGTGCGGCGTCAGCCGGTGTGCCGGCGATCTCTCTGGTCACCGGCTCGATGCTCACCGGCGGATACCGCGGCGAGCGGGTCGGTGCGTGCACGGACTGCCGGGCGTTCTGGGGCCGCTTCCGTGCGCAGGAAATTTCACAATCAGAGATCGACGACGTGAACTCGCGTCTGGTGGGCAGCGTCGGCACGTGCTCGGTGATGGGGACGGCGAGCACGATGGCGTGTATTGCCGAGGCGATGGGGATTGCGCTGCCTGGGTCTGCTTCTGCCCCTGCTGTTACGGCGGACCGGGTGCGGATTGCCGAGGCTACGGGCACGCAGGCGGTTGCGCTGGCTTCCGCGGGCGTTGCACCGTCCTCTATTTTGACTCCCGAAGCTTTCCAGAACGGGTTGCGGATGCTGCTGGCGATCGGCGGATCAACGAACGCGATCATCCATCTGACGGCTGTGGCCGGACGGCTTGGGATCAAGCTGTCGTTGGATGAGCTGGACCGGATGAGCGCTGAGACGCCGGTGTTGGTGGATCTGAAGCCGTCGGGCAGGTACTACATGGAGGACTTTCACCGTACGGGCGGCGTCCCCGCTGTCCTGCGCGAGCTGGGTTCGCTGATCAACCGCGATGTGCTGACGGTGACCGGGCGGACGCTGGGTGAAGAGATCGACGACGCCGGACCCGGCTTCCCGCAGTACATCATCCGTCCCTTGTCGGACCTAATCTATCCCCAGGGCAGCCTCGCCGTCCTGCGCGGGAACCTTGCTCCGGGTGGGGCGATCATCAAGCAGGCGGCGGTGGCACCTGCGCTACTCGAGCACTCGGGTCCGGCTGTGGTATTCGAGAACGCTGCCGACCTTGCTGCGCGGATCGACGACCCTTCGCTCGACGTCACTGCCGATTCGGTCCTGGTCCTGCGGAATATCGGTCCAGTAGGGAACCCCGGCATGCCGGAGGCAGGATATCTGCCGATCCCGAAGAAGCTCGCTGCGCAGGGCGTGAAGGACATGGTGCGCATCTCGGACGGCCGCATGTCTGGAACCGCTGCCGGTGCGGTGGTTTTGCACGTGACGCCGGAATCAGCGGTGGGTGGGCCGCTGCGGCTGGTGCGGACCGGGGACATGATCACGCTCAGTGTGAGCCGCCGACTGGTTCAGCTTGAGGTATCCGAAGACGAGCTCGCGCGACGCGAATCCGAACTCGGTCCAGCGTCACCATCTATTCCGGACCGCGGCTACCGACGCCTGTACGTCCAAGAGGTAACCCAGGCCGACGAGGGCTGCGACTTCCGGTTCCTGCGCGGCAGATCTGTCAATCTATCCGGTTGATTGCCGGGATAGCCTCCTGGTTTCTGCGACCTCGTCGGCCGCCTCTGCTTGGCTCCTATCCCACTTCGAGCGCCAATCATTGATCGGTGAGGTTGCACAAAGCGTCATACCGAAGCAAGATACTCATACCACCCATAGACAGCATTGGGGAGACACAATGACTTCTCATGACGCATCCAGTAGCGCCATCGGGTATCTGTATCAGGTCCGATGGGCGTTACTCGAACTCCTTCGCGGGTCCCGCCTCCACCCTGACATGAGCTTGACTCTTGAAAAGTTCGACGATGTCGCTTGGGAGGACACCGAAGAGGATCCCGTCGAATTATTACAGCTCAAGCATCACAAGACCGCTCAAGGTTCTCTAACAAACATGAGCCCAGATGTATGGCGAACGCTAAAGGTGTGGATGGACGATCCTCGCCTGCGGGACAGCAACGGCCCTCGGCTCTCGATAGTGACCACCGCAACCGCCCCCGAAGGGTCAGCCGCGTCGTTCATTCGAGGTGAAGACCGAAATGTAGAAAGAGCTTTGGAGCTCTTGAACGTCGCGGCCGAGCGGTCGACGGAAAAAACGAAGACTGTGACTGCTCGAAGGCAGTGGCTTGCGATGACGGAAGCTGAACGCCTTGGGATTATCAACCGCACGTATGTGCTCGACGAACAGACCCGGATCGAGGATCTTGATGAAGCGCTTCAGAAAGAAGTGTGGCTGGTCGCACCGAAGAATCACGCTCCTGACTTCATAGCGGCGCTCGAAGCATGGTGGTTGAAAGTTGCTGTGGACTTATTGCGCAAGGCGCGTGGCACTGTAAGGGTGAATGAGCTCAAGGCCAAAATTGACGATATTCGCGATCGTTTTCACCCCGACAATCTCGTAACCATTGATTCGAGAATTTCTGCAACAGATGCCATGGCGCAGTATGGAACAAGACCCTTTGTGCTTCAGATGGAATGGATAGGTGCGACGCCTGTGATGCTCCGACACGCTCTCAACGATTTTCATCGTGCAGTAACTCAAACGACACAATGGCTGGATCGCAATTTGCTGGAGATGTCCGAGTTCGATGCGTTCAAAGAAGCACTTATTGACGAGTGGGAGATTGCATTTGATGACATGATTCAAGATTTACCGGACGACGCGTCCGACGATGATAAAAGGCGAGCCGGAACACTGCTATATCGAAAGCTCCGAGAGTCGACAGCGGTGCAGGTGCGCCCTCGTTACACCGAGGGGTTCTATTCCCGCGGAACCCGTCACGAGATAGCTGACGGGCGTAGCCGTGGATGGCATCCCGACTTCGAAACGTTGGTTGAGTCGTTGACGATCGGAAATGCCAAGTGACAGATCAGGCGGGTCCCCCGACGGACCTACCGAACTGGGATGATCGGTCATGGGTCACTGCGAACATGCTCAACCCAGCGGTTATCGCAGTCATCATCGTCTCCGCTGCAAATATGTATGAGGAACATTCCGGCGATCCCATGCCTTGGGAATTGATTTTCTTGGCGGTGCCGATGGCGTTGCATCGAGACACGCGGGAATCTCTTCCGACTCGAATCAACTCGTACGCCGCCAAATGGGTTTACGAAAACGCCACACTTCAAGCGTCCTTCCCTGGACGCATCAGCGGGATGCTTCCGTATTCACGTGAGGGGTTGCGCTATGCGCTACGAAGCGGCGCTCTAACGCTCGTCAACGACGGTCGGTTGCGGGGGACCCCTCAATGGAAATTACATAAGGAGCGGGACAGAGAACTTGCCATCATCATCGGGAAAGCTGCGTTCCTAGGCCGTTGGTTCGCTCATACGGGCACCCCGGCTACTCTCTTTGCGCTGTTCGGTGTGGCACCATGATGCTGTGCAACTCATTAGCGTCGCGATATACAACCGAGACGGCCGCGTCCGGCCCGTGCACTTCCGACCTGGCCGGCTGAACATTGTTACAGGCGCCTCCAGAACGGGAAAGAGCGCCTTACTCGACATCGTCGACTTCTGCCTTGGGCGTGACGACGCACCCATCCCGCAAACTAGAGCATTCAGTTCGGTGGTTTGGTACGGCACACTCTGGCATTTCGATGATGGAAGTAGAGCATTTATAGGGCGCCCTACGTTTAAGCCCGGCAAGGCGTCGACGACGCAAGCGATGCTGCAACTAGGGGGACGAGACCTTCAACTGCCCGCCTTCGAGGCTTTGGAGCCCAACACAGACTCCTTGAACATGCGAGATCAGATCAGTGCCAGGATTGGGTTGGAGGACGCACGGCTGAGTCCACCGGAGGGTTCGACTCGCAGTGCATTTAGAATCGGACTAGGCCAAGCTGCTATCTTTCTCTTTCAAACGCAAAGTGAAATCGCAAGCAAATCTCTTCTTTTTCATCGGCAAGGTGAAGAAGGAATGCTGGCGTCAATTCGCGACTCGCTTCCTTTTTTCCTTGGAGCAGTTGCAGGGGACCACGCTGAGAAGCATCAGCAACTACGAGCGGCACGGCGCCAGCTCCGACGGGCCCAAACAACTCTTGAGGCGGCACGGGCCGAAGCCAGCGAGTATGACTCGCAGATTCAGGGGCTACTAGCTGAGGCATTCACGAGCGGCCTAGTAGATATCGAACGTGCACCATCGTCCGAGGATGCTGTTCGCGTGTTGCAGGATGTCCTTGAAACCGTACCGGCCGAGAGCACGCCGACGATGGACCTACAGTCTCAGAATCGACGTAGAAATCTCAAGGACGAACGATCGGTTTTAAGAACCGAACTCGGCCGGCTACTGGATGAACGAGCCGTTCTCCTCGAGTCCTCGGCAACTGAAGGTGGCTACGACGCCGCGATTGCCCAGCAATTACAGCGGCTACGGAGCGTGAATCTATTACCTACGGCATCTATTTCGGCGGAAATCTGCCCTGTTTGTAGTCAGACGACTACTGATCGTGATCCGACCGCCTCTCAACTTAGAAGCAGATTGAGCGACCTTAAAGCGGAGTTGGAAACCATGGCTGCCGTTCATCCCGGACGGCAAAAAGCTCTGTCTGAAATCTCGAGCGCGGTGGAACGCACGCGAGAGAGGCTAATCAGCGTGGAGAGTGCGATCGAAGCCGACGACGCGGTGACCGCAGAGGCAGGGCCGATCGTTGATTCTGGGCGTAAACAGTTCGTAAGAGGGCGAATCGATGCAACGGTTGGGCGTCTCAGTCGTCGTCAAGGAGATAACTTCCGCGCACTCAGTGAAAACGTCGACACTGCGGCCCGCCGCGTAGATGCGTTGGAACGTGAGCTTGACGACTACGCTGCACGTGAGCGACTGACATCTGCGCTGATTTCGCTCGGGCGGGATATGACGGCTATTGCTCAAGAACTACGATTGGAAAACTCAGAGACGGGCGTGCGGCTCGATCTTTCTAGGCTAACAGTGGTAACCGACACGATGCAGGGGTCGGTGCCACTTTCCGGACTCGGATCCGGTGCGAACTGGCTCGGTTACCACCTCGCCACCCACCTCGCCCTGCATCGAACCTTCGTTACTCAAAATCTTCCGATGCCTCGCCTCCTCATGCTCGACCAACCGACCCAGGTGTTTTACGAGTCCAAGCCCACGGACACGCGTGAGGCCCTTAGCGAGTCTGGTCAACTCGCCGATGAGGATCACGAAGCCGTAGCACGGATGTTCCGATTGCTTCTCGATTTCGTCGAAGAGCTAGCCCCAAACTTCCAAATCATTGTCAGTGACCATGCTCACCTGACTGAGAAGTGGTTCGAGGACGCCGTTGAGCACAACTGGCGGGGGGAAGCACTGATCCCGGCAGACTGGCTTGACTGACTCGCCGCGTCCTAACCTCGATTTTTCATCGGGCGTTTGATCGGGCTTTTTGAGGGACGCGGCGGTCTGCTGTTGGGGTGCGTTGGTTTCGGGTCGCGTTGAGTGGCCCCGTTGGGTCCCGTGAGTGCGGGCCGGTTCCACGTCCGGTGGGTTTGCTCCTGGTCGTCGGATGGTTTGTTCATGGGGGCTCAGCCGGGCTTGGAGC